>JAJRTL010000174.1 GCA_024278315.1 Planctomycetota bacterium
CGAGAGAGTCCTGATAGATATTGCCCAAGGTCCAGGGCTCTGCCTTGTCCTCACTCCAGTCGAATCCTGTTGTTGTCCAGGAGAAGTTGTGGGGCAAGGGCAGCCCTAGCCCGAACGATTCGTGAGCTCGATGCGTCTGACGGCGCCTTTCGGCCCAGGACCGCGAACCTATCGATTCGCTCGACATTGCTTCGATTCGACGACCCTCTTGGGTCGCCTTCATCTCGCGCAGCCGTCCTGAACTCGAAATGCGCTCGTCAGACCGCAAGAACGAGCTCGGCTGCGCCGATCTCGCATTTGCTCACAACGATCTCATGAATCGTCCGGGCCAGGCGCGGGACAGAGGCTCGAGGAAGGGAGGTCGCCAGGTCGTAGCCAGGTCGTCGCCATGCCCTGAGTCATCGCAAGAAGTGGGAATATGGGCCGAGATCCCGCGATAGACACGAGTCCGCGTTCTGGTCGCCGGCGAGGCTGACCTCTATCCTGATGGGCCTGGCTTGTCTCTTCCACGCAGCGAGGCTTTCGCGACCCCAATCCAAGCATTCCCATGCCGACCTTGATCATCCTCCTTCTGTTTGGCCTGATCTGCTCCTTGATTGCCAGGTCCAGGGGGCGATCTCCGGTGGGCTGGTTCATCCTTGGATTCCTGGCGCCGATTCTGGCGTTGATTCTCGTGCTCGTCCTCCCCGACCTACGCGTCCAGCAGGAGAGGGAACGCAAGCTCCGATCCGAGAATCGGCGCCTGCGAGAACGCGTGCGCAAAGATCGCCAGGTCGCGGATCAGCGCTATGTGGAGCATCAAGGACGCCTGGCTGTGCACGATGAGGGACTGGGAGTGGACACCAGCATGCGGGCTCCGCCATCGGATGAAGGTTCGACCAGTCTTCCACCCCCGGTGCCCGCGCATCCTGTCTCCGGTGTCCAGGCGGCCCAGTGGTACTACGTATCGGGGGAGGAACGCCAGGGTCCCATCAGCCATGAGACACTTCGTGGCTTCCTGGAGATGGGAGTCGTCTCGGCAGAGACCTTCGTTTGGACCGAGAGCATGGAGGACTGGATGCGTCTGAACGAGCATCGGGCTCTCTGGGAGAGTCTCCGTGGTTGATGTCGAAGATCCACTGGATGGACAGGCGGCGAAGGCAGTCCCTCTGCGACTCTGGTTCGGGGGCATCCTCGAAGGTCCCCGGTCAGGCCCGGACATGGATGCCATACTCGAGGACGTGACGCGGAGGATCGGGGTATTGCGGCTGGGGCATGCCGAACTCGAACTCGATGGGGGGCGCTTCTCGCTGCTGCTGGGTGATGAGATCCTGCCAGGAGATCGTCTGGGTGAATCGACGCGTGATGAGTTCATGGAGGAGTTGCAGCGGATCGTGGACGCGACCACGGATCCCCATCGTCTGGAGTCCACGCTGCGTTGCACTGAGATCCACGACGACCATGCGAACGAAACCCTCTTCGCCATCCGCGACGGCCGGTTCGAGGGTTTCGGGAAATCCCGGAATCTCACGGCGGCAGATGCCCGGGGTGGGATCCCGGGTTCGTCGTTGCTGGTCCTTCCAAGTGGGTATCAGGGCAGGAAGGCTCTCGGAATCCTGGCAGCTGTCGTCCTTCTGCTGGGGCTTCTCGCATGGCAACGAGGCCTCATCGATCGGATGTTCGCTGGTGATGCCGCCACATTGGTCGTCGAGACGGCAGGGCTCGAGGCTTGTCTGAAGCTCTCGATCGAGAGTCGTTGGGGCAACTACGAGGTCCGGATCACGAGAGGCGAGGACTATCCCGAGACCACTGCGGAGAGGCAGGTCCTTCTGGAGAAGAGCGGCACGCCGGCCAGGTTGGCCTTGGTCCGGGCTGTCGTGGACGGTGGCAGCATCTTCGTACGACTCGAGGACGAGGGGGGGAAGGTCCTGGAGTCCACCGAAGTGGACCTACGCAAGCTACTGCCCTCCGCAGATGCGGAGATTCGTGTCGTGCTTCCGGGGCGGATCCGAGCGGCCGCCATCCGGCTGGCGCTCGTGAGCGGTAAGCAGACATGATGTCCGGTCAGGGCGAGATCCGTGATTGGCCAGGACGCGGGCCTGTGTCTGACGCGCAATGCTCGCGAACGAGCTGTCGCAGTTGTGGGCAAGAGTGGCGTGTGCATGTGAGCATGGCGGGCTACCGGCTCGCCTGCGAGTGTGGAGCATGGATGGACATCCCTTGGCCGGAGACAGGGGCGGCTGCGCGACCCAAGGGGCTTGCAGATCAGTGCAACGGGCTCCTCGTTGAGGCCGATGCTTCGATGGGAAAGGGGCACCTGGAGCTGCGTTCCCATGAGATCGATGTTCCAGATGTCGAGTCTCCAGAAGTCGAGTCTGGACCCGCGAGACCTGGACCGGCAGCGATCGATCCGGATGACCCTTGCGTGGTGTCGACTTCTCTGCCCGTGGCCGAGGGAGAACTGAGGCATGCCAACGTGGACACCAGGGCCCGCTGGACGAGCCGTTTCGTCCTGGAAGCCCTCGCCATCCTTGCCTAGTTCTGGGGGCCGATGCTGGCCGTGTCGCTCATGCGCCCTTCGACCGAATGGATGCAGCTGCTGCCGGTCGCGAGCATCGCCAGCTGCGTGCTGGTCATGCTGGTGGCGAGCTTTTCACCGGTCTACGCCTTCGGCGGTCTACGCAAGCCAAGGGGTGAGCATCTACTGGAAGGCACGGCAGCGGCGACCCTCTTCGCTCTCGTGGTCTGGTTCTATCTCTCCTGGGTCCAGGGCATCCTGCCCGATGCCCCATCTGGTTTCGAAGGGTCACTCGAGACGCTGGGGCCGGCTCTTGCCTTCGTCCTCTTTGCCGTGGTCCCCGGAATCTTCGAGGAGGTCGCCTTTCGCGGCCTGATCCAGGGGCGGCTTTCGGCCCTCATGGGACCGACACAGGGAATCCTCATCACGGCCCTCTTCTTCATGCTGGCCCACGGTGCCTCCCTGGCCTCACCCATTCATCTTGGTCTCGGGCTCTACCTCGGTTGGCTCCGCTATCGCAGCGGGAGTCTCCTTCCCGGCATGGTCTGCCACGCGCTCTACAACACCTTGGTGGTTTTCCTGATCGCCTGACTGCCGCTGTGTCTGGAAAGTTCCGCTCAGTGCTTCTTCTTGGGGGTCTTCTTGGGATCCTTCATCTTGGATTTGCGTGGCATGATGTTGGGGCCCGGCTGTGCCACGTTGTCCTTGTCGACCGTAAAGGGCACTGGGAGCTCGGTGATGGGGTCGACCTCCTCCACCGGCTCGTCGGCAGGGTAGATGGGTTGGTTGGGCTCGGTCCGTGCGAGCTTCGACACCTTGCTCGTCGCTCCGATCTTGAAGAATACCGAGCCCTGCGGAATCCTCTCCGTGCTGGTGGATGGCACGGGGCGATAGACGCGGATCTGCGTCAGCGATACCGGTCTTGCACTCCCGAGATTGCTCACACTGCTCGGGAAAGTCGACGGCGTGAAGGCATCGATGCGTCCGTTTGGAAACGGGATGGCCGCCTCTTCGCGCAGGGATGCGTCGAAGTAGCGCTTGCCGTGGGCTTCCTCGAGATCGATGGAGACCGCAATCTGCCCTTTGGCGGCCTGACCGTCTTCACCGACGTGCCAGATCAGGAGACCATCGCGGAAGAAATCCGAATCGAAACCCGTGCGGTTGCGGACCTCGAGGAGGAAGTACTCGTCCCCGGATGGGGTCAAGGGGATCTTCAGTGCTTCGGTCGTGCTCCCGATGATGGGGCGCAGGGCGATGTGCTGTTCGACTCTGGGATCGATGACCCGCGGTGTGAGCCAACCGAGCTTCGTCTTGCAGTAGGCACAGAGATGGAATGGGCGGTCCTTCTTGGAGGTCCCCGCACCGAGATGTCCGATCGCCATCGTGCAGAACCTGCCCATTCCCGTGCGATGCCCGTAGCCATAGAAGTCAGGCAGGCCGAGCATGTGTCCGAACTCGTGGCAATGGACACCGATGGATCCGAAGTCCTCTCCTCCTTCCGCGACGATGTAGTAGGGGAGGCGCTTGCCTTGGATGCCTACGGACGAGCGATGAGGCCAGAGTTGGCTTCCACGTTCGCTCTTGCGCTCTCCGGCGTAGATGAACACGACCCCCTCAAAGTTCGCGAGGGCGTCTCTGCCGTCCCGCTTCGCCAGCGCGGCAAGTGCATCGCTGAAGATGGAGGTGCGTTCTTTGTCCCGAGCACCCAGGTCCTGGTAGTCGTAGTATTCCCAGGCCTGGGGGACAGACACCCAGTCGAAGACCTTGCCATCGAGGTCGAATTGGTCGACGGAGACTTCTTTGTAGTAGTCCCGCATGCTGCCATAGGTCTGACGGCCATCCGGGGTCTTCGTGTACTCCCCCGCAGAAAAGAGCATGCGCGCGAAGTCCTCATTCGTGAACTTCTTGTTGTGTTTGACATCGGAAAACTCGACCAGCACGATCGCAAGCTTGAAGTCCTTCTGCTTCCAATCGAGGATCTTCTCCTTCCTCGTTGGTGTGGGTTTCAGTAGAGGTGAGAAATGCGAGCTCTTGCTCCGCACCTTGACGATTAGTTCGTCGCGTTTCTTGATCAGACGCTTGGCGTGACCGGATGACTGGAGACGCGTCTTCCCGAAGTAGCGGAAGACGTCTTCGGCACGCAAGCCTGCCTTCCAAGCCGGAGACCCCTTCTTGACCCGGGTCACCAGGAAACTCCCTCTCGTCTTCTTGAAGCTGAATCCAGGATCGTGCTTCTTCTGGCCCTTGGGGTAGCGGATCACGACGTCCTTGCGGTTGGCGGGTCGATGGACCACGATCTTGACCGGGGTTCCGACCTTGAGCGCGGCCATGGATCGGTCGACGTCGTCCTGGTCATGGATGCGGATCCTGCCGATGCTCTGGATGATGTCTCCAGGTTGGAGCTTCGCCTTGCGAGCGGGGCCGCCGGGATTGAGATTCTGCACCAGCACTCCTCTGCGCTCGGGTGCACCGAATCGGATGCCGAGATCGGGGAGCGCGCGCTTACGTGCGCCCTTCTCGACACCTCCCAGGCGAATCTCGTCGAGAGTCAAGATCTTCGCCGGTATCTGGCCCTCATAGAACCCGTGGTCGGGTGCTTGCCGTGCCACGTGAGACACGAGCAGGGCCATGGACAGGAGGAGAAGTGGCTTCAAGATGTAGGGCTCCGGTGAACGAGCGGCAGGCTACCCAGCATAGGCGATATTCCTTGGAGGTGAAGTCATGAGGGCGTCCTCCCCTGTGTCATCAGGACGTCGAGAGCCGCTCCTCCAATCGCGTGACGCGTGCTTCCAGGGCTTGCAGCCGCTCCAAGAGATCGGCTGTCCTTGCGGGTGCAGCAGCGGTAGCAAGGACCTCCGTGCTCGATGACCTGGCTTGAGGGGTGGAGGGAGAAACCGATGATGGCTGCAGGGGGGCAGCGTGATCTGAGGGCAGATCGCCACAGAGCAAGTGATCATATCTCTCGGCCCGGCTGCCGGGAGTCGGGGGGAGCCGCACGACCATCTGCTTTGCGATCAGTGCTTCCAGGATCTGCTTGAGTTCGCCCTGGGAGTCGATCATGGACATGCGCGACGCACGCGTGCGCAGTTCGCCTGGCATCTGCGCACGACGCAGAAGGAGTTCACCGATCACGGCCAGGCTCTTGTCGTCCAGGCCGAGTGCTGTCTCCGCCAGATGTCTGAACTTCTCCGTACGGCTGCCACCCGAGGGCCAGATCTCGACCGCCAGCTGCTTCTCCCGAAGTCCCTGCATGGCCACCTTGATCTCACCAGTGTCCATGCTCAGCACGGGGCTGCGGTTGGACTTCTGGTTGCAGCCATTCATGAGGGCGTTCAGAGAGAGAGGATACTGTTCTGGTGTCGTCATCGATTTCTCGATCAAGACGCCAAGCACTCGTGCCTCATCCAGGTCGAGAAGAAGGTCGTGGGTCATTCGCGGAGCTCCTTGGAACGGAATAGGACTGAGGATGCTCTGTCCCTCGGGGAGGAGGATACTCTAGCCGGTACGATTCCGGACCTCGATGCGTCTGATGGGGATCTTTGGTACAGGTCCCCAATCCTCACGGACATCGCGTTGTGCGTCCTGAGACATCCGTGGACAGCCATGCGGGTTTGGACTTCGGGTGTGCCATGCCATATCGTTGCCCCTGCCCTGCGCCGCTTCGGGCTCGTCCCTACCGATGACAAGCTATGCCAAGACCAGTTACACTCTTCACGGGGCAGTGGGCAGACTTGCCGCTCGCTGAACTCGCTCCCCTTGCCAGCTCCATGGGCTACGACGGGTTGGAGCTTGCATGTTGGGGGGACCACTTCGATGTGGATCAGGCGGCAGAGAGCATCGACTACTGCAAGGGGCGTTGGGAGATCCTGTCGGAGAATGGTCTGACGGCTTTCGCGATCTCGAGCCACCTGGTGGGGCAGGCCATCTGCGACAAGATCGATAGCCGGCACGAGGCCATCCTTCCCCCCGATGTCTGGGGGGATGGAGATCCCGAAGGTGTGCGCCAACGGGCGGCGGACAAGATGCGACTCACGGCGATTGCCTGCCGCAAGTTCATGGATGCCAAGCCCGACAAGCCCGACAAGGGCGGCAAGAGCGGCAAGGTCGGTCCGCCGGCCGTGGTCAATGGCTTCACCGGGTCGAGCATCTGGCACGCTCTCTACAGTTTTCCCCCGACCTCGCAGGAGTATCTGGACCGGGGATATCAGGACTTCGCTGAGCGATTCTTGCCGATTCTCGAGGCCTTCGATGCGGTGGATGTCCGCTTCGCTCTCGAGGTGCATCCCACCGAGATCGCTTTCGATACTGCTTCCGCGGAGCGGGCGCTCGCGGCCCTGGGTGGTCATCGTCGATTCGGGTTCAACTTCGATCCTTCGCATCTCGGCTACCAGGGTGTGGACTACGTAAGGTTCCTGCGGTCGTTTTCGGACCGTATCTTCCATGTGCACATGAAGGATGCGTGGTGGGGTCATGGAGATGGGACCGTGGGCGTCTTTGGCGGACACACCGATTTTGGTGATGCGCGCCGACATTGGGATTTCCGATCACTGGGGCATGGAGACATCCAGTTCGAGGACATCATTGTTGCCCTCAATGATATTGGATATGCGGGGCCGCTGTCCGTGGAATGGGAAGACAGCCGGATGGACCGGATCCATGGAGCCACGGAGGCCTCGGCCTTCGTCCGCAAGCTCGATTTTCCCTCCAACAGCCAGGCCTTCGATGCTGCCTTCGACCAATAGGACCGGGGGCCGTCCAGTGGTCACCGCCGCCCTGGTGGGACACAGGATTCTTGACTCAGGCTTCTCGACTCAGGGGTGACATGAAACGCAAGCTGCGCATGGGAATGGTGGGAGGTGGCCAGGGTGCCTTCATCGGATCCGTCCACCGGATCGCAGCGACGATGGATGGCAAGATCGAGCTCGTGGCAGGTGCCTTTTCGTCGGATCCCGTGAGATCCAGGGCTTCGGGCAAGGATCTCTTCCTCGATCCGGGTCGCGTCTATGGCTCCTACGAGGAGATGGCAAGAGGGGAGGCTGCTCTATCGCCAGAGGATCGCATCGACTTCGTGTCGATCGTGACGCCCAACCGGTCCCACTTCGCGATTGCCAAGACCTTCCTCCAAGCTGGATTCCACGTCATCTGCGACAAGCCGATCACCTTCGATCTCAGGGAGGCCCGAAGGCTCCGGCGCATTGTCGAGAAGACCGGCAAGGTCTTTGCGCTCACCCACAACTACAGTGGGTATCCGATGGTGAAGGAGGCACGACAGCTCGTGCGCCGAGGCAAGCTCGGGCAGATCCTGAAGGTCGTCTCGGAGTATCCGCAAGGATGGTTGATCCACCCGATCGAGAAGGAGGGTCAAAAGCAGGCAGCCTGGCGCACCGACCCCGAACAAGCCGGTGCTTCGTGTTGTGTCGGAGACATCGGCACGCACGCGGAGCATCTCGGACGATACATCACTGGCCTGGAGATCGACTCACTCTGTGCCGATCTGACGACCTTCGTCGAAGGCAGGCGATTGGAGGATGATGCCAACATCCTGATTCGCTATCGCGGCGGGGCCAGGGGAGTGCTCACGGCTTCACAGATCTCCGTCGGAGAAGAGAATGCGTTGAACATCCGGGTCTACGGCACCAAGGCCTCCTTGGAGTGGCATCAGGAGCGCCCCAACGAGTTGATCGTCAAACACCCCAATGGACCCGAGCAGATCCATCGCAGGGGCAACAGCTACAACAGCAAGGTCGTAGAGCGCGCCACTCGCCTTCCGGCTGGCCACCCAGAGGCCTTCCTCGAGGCCTTTGCCAATATCTATCTCGAAGCCGCAAGGGCTATCGACGATGCGGTTTCGGGCCGTAAGGTCAAGGAATACGACTTCCCCTCCGTAGAAGACGGTGTCCAAGGACTCGCCTTCGTCGAAACCGTTGTCAAATCCTCCCGATCCAAGACCAAGTGGACGAAGTTGATCAGGACCTGAAAGGCGTGGCCGAAGCCTCTGTGCCGAGTAGGCCCGATTGCCGGGCGCGATCGAGGAATGCCCAATGACGTATCTGTTGGGAATCGACCTGGGAAGTTCGTCGGTCAAGGCTTCCTTGCTGGACGTTGACTCGGGCTCCTGTGTCGGCAGCGCGTTCTCCCCGAAGACGGAGCTCGCGATTGCCACGCCGCAGCCCGGATTCGCCGAACAGGATCCACAGACATGGTATGACTGCGCCAGAGAGGCGGTCCGTGAGGCCATGCATGTTGCCGAAGTTCATGCCGATGATGTGGGTGGAATCGGCATCGCGTACCAGATGCATGGGCTGGTTTGCCTGGGCAGGGACCAGGAAGTGCTGCGCCCCGCGATCCTCTGGTGCGACTCTCGCGCAGTGCCCTACGGGAAGGCAGCTTTCGATGCTTTGGGAGCCGAGGCATGCCTGGATCACCTGCTGAACTCGCCCGGCAACTTCACAGCCAGCAAGCTCGCATGGGTCAAAGAGATGGAACCGGAACTGTTCCAGAGGATCCAGAAGGTCCTGTTGCCGGGCGACTGGCTGGCGATGAAGCTGACGGGAGAGGTCTCAACGACGGCTTGCGGTCTGTCTGAGGGCATGTTCTGGGACTTCCAAACCAGCGAGCCTGCGGCATTCCTGCTCGAGCACTTCGGCTTCGATCCGAGCCTGTTGGCGAGAGTCGTTCCGACCTTTGGTGACCAGGGCGGGTTGACCCAAGCTGCAGCATCGGCTTTCGGTCTGCGTCCGGGGACACCGGTCTCGTATCGCGCGGGTGATCAACCCAACAACGCGCTCTCGTTGAACGTCCTTGATCCAGGAGAGGTGGCGGCGACCGCTGGCACCTCTGGTGTGATCTACGGAGTGACCGATGAGCTGCGCCCTGACCCGCAATCGCGTGTCAACACCTTTGCCCATGTGAACCATGATTCTGACGACCCCCGTTTGGGCGTATTGCTCTGCATCAACGGAGCGGGAAGCCTCAACGCCTGGACAAGACGCCTGCTGGGCCATCTCTCCTACGAGGAGATGGATGCGCAGGCAGCAACGGTCGCCATAGGGAGTGAAGGTGTGACCGTGATGCCATTTGGCAACGGTGCCGAGAGAGTGCTGGACAATCGTGAGCTCGGTGCGCAGATCGTCGGTCTCGACTTTCATCGGCATGACCGTGCACATCTTTGCCGTGCGGTGCAAGAGGGTATCGTCTTCTCGTTCATGTACGGGATGGAGATGATGACGGAGATCGGTATCGAGGCCACGGTGATCCGCGCGGGGTTCGCCAACATGTTCAGGAGTACTGTCTTCTGTGAAGCGCTGGCTGGCGTGAGCGGCGCAACGGTCGAACTCTACGCGACCGATGGAGCCATGGGTGCCGCGCGTGGCGCAGGGGTTGGCGCAGGCGTCTACGCTTCGTGTCAGGAGGCGATGGAGTCGCTGGAGAGACACCATGTGATCGAGCCAAGGGCTGGCCGGTATGCGGAGGCCTTCGCTAGATGGAAGTGGCAACTGGACTGTCTGTTGGAAGGAGAGGTGTGATGGGTGTGGTCACAGGCGACACGACGTTCTTTCCGGGTGTCGGGCGGATTCCGTTCGAAGGTCGCGACAGCGACAACCCACTGGCCTTCCATTGGTATGACGAAGATCGGGTCGTCGCAGGGCGAACCATGAAGGAGCAGCTGCGATTCTCCGTCGCCTGGTGGCATACCTTCTGTGGTAAGGGTAGCGATCCCTTCGGCAGCGCTACGCATGCCTGGCCCTGGTTCTCCGGGAGGGATGCGGAGACACGCGCGAAGAACAAGATGGATGCAGCATTCGAGTTCATCACGAAGCTGGGCGCACCGTTCTACTGCTTCCATGACTATGATCTGGCTGAAGAGGCCGACGATTTCTCTGAGTCGACGCGTCGTCTGGAAGTGATGGTCGAGTACGCGAGGGAGAAGCAGGCCTCCTCAGGTATCAGGCTCTTGTGGGGTACTGCCAATCTCTTTTCCCATCCTCGCTACATGAATGGAGCGGCTACCAATCCGGACTTTGGCACGCTGGCCTACGCCGGAGCCCAGCTCAAGAACGCTCTCGATGCCACGATTGCGCTGGGCGGAGAGAACTATGTGTTCTGGGGTGGGCGCGAAGGGTACATGAGTCTGCTCAACACCAACATGAAAGCCGAGCTGGAACATCTGGCCTTGTTCCTGGGTGCTGCGCGAGACTACGCGCGAGCCGAGGGGTTCCGAGGCAACTTCCTGATCGAACCCAAGCCGATGGAGCCCAGCAAGCACCAGTATGACTTCGATGTGCAGACGGTGATCGGCTTCTTGAAGGAGCATGATCTGGATGGGGACTTCAAGCTCAACATCGAGGTCAATCATGCCACCCTGGCTCAGCATACCTTCCAGCACGAGCTGCAGGTTGCTGCGGATCACGGCATGCTCGGCAGCATCGATGCCAACAGGGGGGACTACCAGAACGGCTGGGATACCGATCAGTTTCCGATCAACCTGACGGAGACCGTCGAGGCCATGCTCGTCATCCTCGAGGCAGGTGGCCTCCAGGGGGGAGGGACCAACTTCGATGCCAAGGTCCGTCGCAATTCCACCGATCTCGAGGACCTGTTCCTCGCTCATATTGCCGGCATGGACACCTTCGCCCGCGCACTCGTTGTCGCTGACAGGGTGCTCAGTGAATCGCCCTACAGGGAGCTGCGCGCGCAGCGGTACGCAAGCTTTGGCAGTGGCAAGGGGGCGGACTTCGCGGCGGGCAAGCTCACGCTCGAGGATCTGGCGGACATTGGCGCACGGGGTGGTGAGTTGGCTGCCATCAGTGGAAAGCAGGAGCTCTACGAGTCCTTGATCAACCAATACCTGTAGCCTGGGACCTTATGACCGGACACAAGGAGACTCCCCTGCCGTTTCGCGAACGCATGTGGCGCGTGATTTTTCTCGCGGACACAAGGGCGGGACGTGCCTTCGATATTGCGCTGATCCTGGTGATCCTTTCCAGTGTGGTCGTCGTGATGCTCGACAGCGTGGCGCACATCCATGCTGAGTGGGGTGGGGTTCTCTACGTCACCGAATGGGTGCTCACTGGCTTGTTCACGCTTGAGTATCTCTTGCGCCTCTATTGCGCCCGGAATCCCGTGCGGTATGCACGTAGTTTCTTCGGGATCGTCGACCTTCTTGCGACCATCCCCACCTATCTGATCGTCTTGTTTCCGACGGCTCACTACCTCACGGTGATCCGTGTGCTGCGGATCATGCGCATCTTCAGGGTGCTCAAGCTGGCGGCGCATGTGCGGGAAGCCGATGTGCTCGTGCGGTCGTTGATCGCGAGTCGTCGCAAGATCACCGTGTTCGTTTTCGCTGTGTTCACGCTGACGGTCATTCTCGGCTCATTGATGTTCTTGATCGAAGGGCCGGAGCACGGGATCGACAACATCCCTCGAGGCGTGTACTGGGCCGTGGTGACGCTGACCACGGTGGGGTATGGAGACATCGCACCCCAGACGCCATTTGGGCAGTTCGTGGCAACGATCGTGATGGTCCTGGGGTACGGCATCATCGCTGTGCCGACGGGGATCGTGACCGCCGAGTTGACCGCTGCCGCGAATCGCGACCAGAGGGCATGCACCAAGTGTCGTGAGCACGGACACCTGCCCTCGGCGCAGTACTGCCGCACCTGCGGCGAGGAGCTGCCGGACGCACGGCTCTAGCCCGAACGGTTCGTGACCCCGATGAGCCAGGTCTCGATGTATCTTGCTAGATGCGTGGTGCGGCGTTCTTGATGGCGTCGCTGGCACCTTCTTCGAACTTGGTGAAGTTCTCGCGGAAGAGGCCGGCGAGGTGCTTGGCCTTCTCGTCGAAGGCGTTCTTGTCGGTCCAGGTGTTGCGGGGATTCAGGAGCTCACTCGGAACACCCGGGCATGCCGTGGGGATCTTGAGGCCGAAGATCGGGTCCTCCTCGGTCGCGACTTGGTCCAGCTCGCCCGCATGCATGGCGTCGATGATGGCTCGCGTGTATTTGAGCGACATGCGCTCACCCGTTCCGTAGGGGCCACCGGTCCAGCCGGTGTTGATCAGCCAGGCCTTGGAGCCGTGCTTCTCGATGCGCTCCGCGAGCAGCTCCGCATACTTGGCTGGGTGCCAGACCATGAAGGCCGCACCGAAGCAGGCGGAGAAGGTGGCTTCGGGCTCGGTCACACCTACCTCCGTGCCGGCGACCTTGGCTGTGTAGCCACTGATGAAGTGATACATGGCCTGCTCTGGGCTCAAGAGGCTTACCGGAGGCAACACGCCAAAGGCGTCACAGGTCAGGAGAATGACGTTCTTGGGATGTCCGCCGACACAGGGGATCTTGTTGTTGGGGATGTACTCGACGGGGTAGGAGGCGCGTGTGTTCTCGGTGATCGTTGTGTCGTAGAAGTCAACGATGCGATCATCGCCATAGACGACGTTCTCCAGCACCGAGCCATAGCGGATCGCCTGGTAGATCTCAGGCTCCTTCTCGGCCGAGAGGTCGATGGCCTTGGCGTAGCAACCACCCTCTATATTGAACACACCCTTGTCTGTCCAGCAGTGCTCGTCGTCACCGATCAGGTCGCGCCTCGGGTCGGCCGACAGCGTCGTCTTGCCCGTGCCTGACAGTCCGAAGAAGATCGAGATATCCTTGTTCTCGCCTTCGTTGGCTGAGCAGTGCATCGACAGCACGCCCTGCTTGGGCATGAGGTAGTTCATGATCGTGAACACGCCCTTCTTCATCTCACCTGCATACTGCGTGCCAAGGATGACCATCTCCTGTGCCTCGAAGTTGACGTTGACACTGGTGTTCGACTTCATCTCCTTGGTCTTGGGGTTGGCCGGGAAGGCGCCCGCATTGAAGATGACATAGTCGGGCGTGCCGAAGTCCGCGAGTTGCTCCTGCGTCGGGCGGATCAGCATGTTGTGCATGAACAACGCGTGATAGGAGTTGGCGCAGATGATGCGGATCTTCTGACGGTAGTCCTCATCCCAGCCAGCGAAGCCGTCCACGACGTAGAGCTGGTCACGAGTATTCAGATAGTCGAGAGCGCGTTGGCGATTGATCTCGTAGGTCTGCTCGCCGAGGGGGATGTTGATGTCGCCCCACCAGATGTTGTCGGAGCTGTCGGGATGGTCGACGACGCGCTTGTCCTTGGGCGAACGGCCGGTCTTCTCGCCGCTCAACGTGGCCAGTGCACCCGAAGAGACGATCTGTCCTTCCTGGCGCAGGATGGCCTGCTCGTAGAGGACGGGAACCGCGGCGTTGCGGAGGACGTTCTTGACGGAGATACCGTAGGCAGACAGGTCGAAACTCATGGTCTGAATCGCGGGTTGTGGATGTGGACGAAGGCCTCTCGCCGTCCCGGAGGCCGACAGGAGGGGCAATAGCGGCTCGAATGCCCGGCCCAGGTTGGCTTGTCGCCGAAGCCCTCGGTCGAGAATTGGGAGGAAGAGCCTAGCGCCCTCCAGGCCTTGCGGTATGGGCTTTCAGCGGATTTCGCAGAGCTTCTTCTGCGAAAATCCGGGTGGGAGCATCTCCGGACCTCAGGTTAGAAAGGCAGGCCAAAGGTCAGGATGACGTTGGTGCCCTCGTCCGAGAATCCAAAGTCCATGCGCACCGTCGCCGTTCGTTCGATCCCCACGCGCAGGCCCACCCCGTAGCTGTCCAGGATTTCTGCAGTGCCGAAGTTGCCGACCCTGTTGGCCACGGAGCCGATGTCGTAGAAGACGGCGAGCCCGACGCGCTCGATGCGGATCCGGTTGGTGAGCTTGAATCCCCTGGGGATGAACCAGAAGCGATACTCGCCAGAGGCATGCCAGGCGGCTTGATCCGTCCACCTGTTGCGAATGTAGCCTCGCAGGGTGTTGGAGCCTCCGAGCGTCGGGAGCGAGTAGAAGGGGAGATCCCCGCTGGTCGAGCTCACGAAGGCCCCGAAGGCCAGGGTGTCGGTCGGAGGGTTCATCTCTCCACTGTCACCCCCACTGTGGAAGAGGCCCGGCACCGGGAAGACCTGGCTGCCTCCCAGCTGGAAGATGGCCCCGGCCTCCGAATCGCTCTGGATGGGAGCGGCGCTGACGGAGAAGCCCAAGCTCGTTCCTCGGTAGGGATTGCTCAGGCTGTCCCGGGTCTCGAGCCCGATGCCTCCCGTGAGCCAGATCAGGGCACGTCCATCCCCGGCCTCCATGAGCTCGGGGAAGATCTGTTCGGTGGAGGGGACATCGGATACGGCGCCCCCGGAGAGGTTGTGCGTCTCGAACAGGAAGCCCAGGCTTGCGGTCCAGTCTCCGTCCCTCTCCGGAAAGGAGAACTGCCGGCGCAGGCCCACGCTACCCACCTGGTCCGTATAGCTGGTCTCGTCCGTGGCCTTGGTGTCCGAGCCAAAACCGTAGAAACGCCTGGTCAGGGTGCGCTCGTACCCGACTCTTCCTTGCCAGTAGGAGCGTTCGTTCTGGAGGATGCCGCCGCCCTTCAACTCTCGCTGATCCGTCCATCTCTTCCACGAGAAGCTGAAGCGCTGTTGCCCTTCGGTCGTGTAGGAGAGCGCGATGTGGGCCAGCTCCTGCCGGCGTTGGTTGCGGAAATCCATGTCCGTCAGGACGATGCCTCCGCCAAACCCGATATCCGATTCGGTGAAGAGGATGGGGGAGATGAAGGTCGTTGACAGGAAACGATCGAAGATGCTGCCAGGCGCGATCCTCCCCTCGGGGACGAACCTCCATCGCTCTGGGTGGACGATATCGGCAGGAATCTCTGGCCTGGGGATACGCCCGTTGTCCTCTAGACCCTGGGACGGGTCGAACTCCTCCGTCCCGGGGTCGTAATTTCCGGCGGGAGTCTGGGGGTTCTGCGCCGCGAGAGCGGGGGCGAGGAGCAGGGTGGTGAGCGCTCGAAGCAGGCGTGTGGGCTGTATTCTCAAGCGC
>JAJRTL010000175.1 GCA_024278315.1 Planctomycetota bacterium
GGATCCGCCCGGACAGGATCAGGTCCCGATACTTGAGCCTCTCGAAGCGGATCTGGGGCAAAGCCGCAGGCAGGGAGGGCCGGAGACACAAGGCCTCGCCGTCTTTACTGGTGCCGAGCACGAGAAGCCCCTCGGTCAAGGTTGCGAGCAGGGCCGCATGACTCCAGGCCTGATGGGCACAGACGCCCGCCGGAAGGAACGCGTCTCCTGCATAGGCTTCTTCGATGACACCCGGCGCGAAGTGACGCACGAGCGACAGTTGCCCTCGCAGGCCTGCCCAGGCCTGCTCACTCCGTCCCGACGCGAAATCAGCCTTTGCAACCCAACCCGAGATCAGAGGCCAGACACTGCCTCCCTGGTAGGACTCGGGATCGAAACGAGGATGCAGAGCATCCAGGAAACGATGTCCCCAATCAGAAGCATGACGCTCCAAGGCGAGGGCCGGCAAGACCGATCCGGCATGATCCTCGAGCCCCAACAAGAACGGGAGCAGAGAGAGAGCGGTCAGAGGATCGGTCTGAGTATCTCCCTGGCGTTTACCGCCGTCATCGGAGCCCTCTCTCTCGAGAATGCTCACATGCCATCCCGATTCAGGATCCTTGAACAGCGAACGAAGGGACTGTGCTGCCTCTGTGGCTGCGCTTCTCACTCGCTGGGCAAGCTCCTCCTTTTCCAGGCACTCGGCCATCCATGCAGCGCGCGTCAGGGCTTCTACTTCGTGGCAGGCAAGACTCAGATCGGCCTCGAGATCCTCTCGAAGAGGCCCATCCTCGATCCAGGCGTGCTCCGACCTCCCAGGAGCCAGCCGTCCCACTTCACGGCAATGGGGCAGAAGCTGCCCGAAGAGAGCTCGTTCCACCGCCGGGAAGAGCTCCACGACGAGACTGCGATCCCCCGTCCACGCCAGATAGCGGGCGAGAAGCGAAACGAACATGGGAGTCGCATCCAGCGCATCGTAGTGAAGGGTCCCCGAAGGCGTGAGCTCATGCAGGACCTGGCCGTCGGGTCCCTGATGCCTCGCGAGCAGACGTAGCTCTGCGACGACTTCTTCACGATCTCCCCAGAGCAGGCTCTGGCTGGCCGTGGCGATACCATCTCGTCCGAAGTACCAGGCCAGCCCCGGCCGTCCCGAGCACCAGCCCGGCTGGGTGCCCTGGAATCCAGCGACATAGCCCGCACAGTCTTCTTCCTCCCAGAGATGCTCGGTCTGCTGGAAGAAGTCCCGGCCCTTCTCCCGGATCCAGGCAATCTCCTCATTCAGAATGGGATCTCCCAGATCGAGGCTGAACCCCCGAGCCTGGCGCGAGCGCTCCTCGGCCAGGACCTCGGCCACGAGATCACTCTCACCGGACACCAGG
Organism: Planctomycetota bacterium; assembly: GCA_024278315.1. Taxonomy (GTDB): domain Bacteria; phylum Planctomycetota; class UBA1135; order UBA1135; genus JAJRTL01. The sequence continues at coordinate 1,359 of JAJRTL010000175.1, forward strand.
GATTGCATCCGCTGCCGGGTCGCATCCACATCCAAGCCCGCAACGTAGAGCGCCTCGACAGAGTCTTCCCCGCCTGAGATCAGGTCGAACTCCAGTTGGATGCGCAGCCCGCCCTCACCACCCACGTCCTCGAAGGTGCAAGCTCTTGGCGCGCGTGACCAGGTGATGCAGAGCAGGCTCGTTCCCGACTCGTCGCAGATCTCCATCTGGCGACCGGCCCGGTCGCGCCGAACCAACAGGTCACCAAGAGCTCCCCCCGGATAGGGCCACAGCATCCGTGAATCACAGGTGAAACCGATCTCTACCGATGCCTCGTCGCCTTCCAGCAACCGATAGGAACAAGCAGCCCCCGTCTTCGCCTTTCCAACCGTCCAGTATTCCTGAACGACAGTCACTCCGCACCGGATCTTCCGTGACGCGGCAAAGGGCCACAGCGACCAGGACGCCAGGTCCCCGGCCTGCCCGTCGATGAGAAGTGCGTAATCCCTGAAGACACGTAGAGGCAGACGCCAGAGCTCCTTGGGCCCCACGCCGGCAGCACCCAACAGGAGATCCCCCCGGTTGCCCACCAGGTCGTAGAAGCTCTCAGGATCCGGTTCGGGCTCCAGACGGAAGGACTCCCGATCGAACCTCTCCAGACCTGCAGGCGCGAACTCCCGCAATTCATCGAGGGGCTCCTCTTGGAGCTTCCACGCACTCTCTCGCCCCATGGGCTCGGGCCAGGCACGTCCCCGCGCTTCTTGCCCGGTCGACAGGAGATCGTCCACGAGATCCCCCACGAAACGCAAGCGCGACTCGCGGAAGGGGTCGCCCCACGATGATTCTGGTGCGGTAGAGTCGCTGGAGACCGGATCCGAAAAGACGAGGTGTGCCCCCAGCGAGAGGATGCGCCCCTCTCCCAGGTGGTGCTCGATCAGCAGGCCGCGACGAGCATCGATGCCGAGGTGGACCTTCTCGACGGCCAGAATCCTGCCCTGCACCGGTCGCTCTCCGTTCTCGTACCAGGCGCCGCTGAGCGCGGCACCGGCCCGCGGCTTCCTGAGGTAGAGGCCGCCAGGAAAGCGCTCGAAGAGTGGATGGCCCAGGAAAGGCGCAAGCCCCAGACGTTCCTCTTCACGAATGGGTCCCTTCCAGCTGGCGTCACGGATCGGGGGAGGTCGCTCCTCCACACCCAGTTCGCCGGTCCATCCCGCGGGACTTCCGGTCAGGAGCAGTCGCCCCCCCCTCTCCACAAAGTCGCGGATACGAGTGAATTCCTCACTGCAGGGAGTCTCGAGGGCGTCCTCGGGTCCTCGGTGGATCCAGAGGAGGTCACAGTCCGAAAGGTCCTTGGGAAGACGGTTTCGCGAACGCAGCTCGAGCCGGGATTCGAGAGCAGAAAGGAGAGCTTGCTTCTCGACGCCATCGGGGACGAGAAGAAGGAGACGCGGATCGGCCATGGCAGGCAGGGAAAGTCGAGGGCCATCGAAAAGTCGGAGGTCGCCATCCTCCGGCGTGAGTCAGAGATTCTGCCTGAGCCGAGCCTGGATGGCCAGGATCCTCGGCAGCCCCTGGACCGATCGGCGGCTATACTTCACGAACATCCCAGATGCGTATCCAGCTCATACATCCTCCGGTCTACCTGAATGTCCACGCCATGACGGCACTGAGGCCCAGTCTCCCACTGGGCCTTGCCTACATCGCTGGCTCCCTCCGGGAAGGCGGGCATGACGTTCGCATCCTGGACGCTGTGGCGAAGGCTCCCGAGGAGGTCGTCCAGGAGAGCATCGACGACCAGATCTTCCGCTTGGGGCTCTCGCCAGAGGAGATCAGCGCGGCCATCGACCCCGACGCCGAGGCTATTGGGCTCACGAACATGTGGTCCTTCTCCTGGCCCCTCGTCCGGCGCATCATCCAGACCATCAAGCGCGATCACCCCGATCTCCCGATCATCTGCGGCGGAGAGCACTTCACGGGGCTCAGCGAGTTCTCGATGGAGCAGGCTCCGATCGATGTGATCATCCGGGGCGAGGGTGAGGAGGCCGCCCTGGAGATCTTCGCAGCACTCGAGAAGGGTGAGATCGAGTTCCCCGAGATCCAGGGCGTCGTCTATCGAGAGGGTGGCAAGAGCGACGGCAAGCCAATCCGCACAGTCCCACGGGCAAGGCGCAAGGGCGTCGACGAGATCACGCTTCCGGCCTGGGATCTCTTCGACGTCGAGCTCTACAACCACTATGAGCTCATCAATGGGCTCAACCAGGGCACCACCGTCCCGATCCTCGCCACCCGCGGTTGCCCCTACCAGTGCACCTACTGTTCGAACGTGGGCATGTGGGGCACCAACTGGTATGCACGTGATCCCGTCCTGGTCGTGGACGAGATCGAGAACTATGTGCGCGACTACGGCGCCACCAACTTCCCCTTCCAGGACCTCACGGCCATCCTCAAGAAGGACTGGGTCGTAGCCTTCTGCAACGAGTTGCTGCGTCGCAAGCTCTCGATCACCTGGCAGTTCCCCTCGGGCACCCGCTGTGAGGTCATCGACGACGAGGTCGCCACGCTGCTCCGCCTGACGGGTGGCAAGTCCCTGGCCTTCGCGCCCGAGAGCGGGAGCGCCAAGACGCGCAAACTCATCAAGAAGAACATGAAGGAGGACAGCCTCATGGCGGCCGTCCGTTCCTCCGTGCGCAACAAGCTCAACATCACGGCCTTCATCGTCCTGGGCTTCCCTCACGACACCAAGGAGGACCTCAAGGAGACGACTCGCCTGGCTCGTCGGCTCGGATTCGCAGGCATCGACGACGTCGCCGTGGGCTTCTTCTTCCCGATCCCCAACACCGAGCTCTACCGGAAGCTCGAGGCCGAGGGACGTGTGGACCTGAGTGACCGATTCCTGCTGACGCCCATCTACGCCAACGATGAGAGGTTGGACGAGGTCAACAACTACTGCGACCACCTGAGCGCCAAGCAGCTGACCGCGTGGAAATACCGCATCCTGCTCAACTTCTATCTGGTCTCCATGGCCACCCATCCCTGGCGTGCCTTCACTTTGATCTGGAACGTCATCCGCGGCAAGGAAACGCGCAAGATGGAGACCTTCCTGATCGAGCTCAAGCGCAAGGGACTCATGTGGTTCAAGAATCGTGGAAAGAGCAAGCCCTCCGATGCAGCCGACCAGCCCGCGGCTGGCAGCTGATCGCCAAGATTCCAGCCATTTCCTGACGAGGCGACGCCTCAGACCAACGAGGTATGGGACCGGGACCCGGAGCTGTTCCTCACAAAGACGCAGAGAGCACAGAGAGACAACCAGACGATCCCTGTGATCCTCTGTGCTCCCCGTGAGGTCCCTCTTGATCACCAGGTCTCCTCAGTCGCCCTGCGCCTTGCGGAGGGGAGCCCCCCTTCTGGACTCACTGTCCACTTCTTGTCGGGTCAAGTGCTCTCACCCGAACGATTCATGACCTCGATGCGTCTGACCGGGATCTTTCGGTCCAGGACCGCAAACCTGACGGTTTGCTCGGCATTGCTTCGATTCGACGCCCCTCCAGGGGCTGCCCTCTCCGGCGACACCACCTGAATTCGATTTTCCTGAGGCACGGGGATACCGGTCTGGGATGCTGGGAGAATGAGACTGGACCGGGGAACCCTGCTGCTGATCACTGGTGCCGTCTGCATCAGTTTTGCGGCCGTGTTCGTGGAGCTCGTCGAGGTCGACCCGGATCTGTCCGCCTTCTACCGGATGGTGTTCGGAGGAGTCGCGCTTGCGACTCTGGCTCTGGTACAGAGGCAGCGCTTCTTCCCGGGATGGAGGGCCTTCGCCTTCCAGGTACTGGCGGCAGTCTGCTTCGCCGGCGATCTGATCGTCTGGCACCGCAGCATCGTGATCGTGGGCACGGGGTTGGCGACGCTCCTGGCCAACTTCCAGGTCTTCCTGCTCACGATCTTCGGGATCGTCTTCCTGCAGGAACGGCCTGGCAGACTCCGGCTCCTGGCCATACCCGTAGCCCTCCTGGGGCTCTACTTCGTTGTCGGACTCGATTGGGAGTCCATGGATGCCGACTACAAGGGCGGGGTCTGGCTGGGACTGCTGACGGCCATCTTCTATGGGTCCTACATCCTCATCCTGCCGGGGACCCAGCAACGGGGGGCCCCACCCACCCACTTCGCCAACCTGGCCACGATCTCCCTGCTCACGGCCCTGATCCTCGGCATCTACACGCAGACGACGGGCAGCCTCGCGCTCGTGGGAGGCCGGGACCTGGGCTGGCTCCTGCTCTATGGCCTGGGTTGTCAGGCCCTGGGCCAGGTGTTGCTCTACAAGGGGAGGTTGATCTCACTCCCGAGCAAGGTGGGACTCGTCCTCCTGCTCCAACCCACCCTGGCCTTCGTCTGGGACACGCTCATCTTTGGCCGGAGTCCCAAGCCTACGCAGCTCATGGGGGCAGCTCTGGCCCTCTTCGCGATCTGGATGGGCACCAAGGCCCGCAGCCCCGCACCACGCAAGCTCATGGACGATCCTGCTCCCAGACAGCCCTGACGCAGCACCCTTCCGTGGCTCAGCCTGGGCTCGTCGTGCTGCCTTCGGAAACCACCGCGCGCACCTGTCGATAGAAGCCCTCGATGGTCGCGGCACACAGCCGTCCCCCCAGGGGTTTGAGCGACTGGGCGGTTCCTGCAGCGATGCCGTAGCAGGTGGCCGGCTGGAGGTCCCAATCCTGGATCAAGCGCAGCAACATCCCCGCGGAGAGTGCTTCACCAGGGGATGGCCCGCCTCGGGATCGAGCATCGGGAGGCACCAGATCCAGCCTCCCTTCATGAGTCCAGAGACTCGTCGTCTTGGCGCCCTGGGTGATGACCATGGCCCCGGTATCGGCATCGAATCCTCGCTCCCGCAGCTCTGCCTCGGTCGCCCCCAGCTCCCTGGCGCAACGAGCAAAGTCCTCCTGCCTCGCGACCAACACATCTGGACCGGATTTGAGAAGTTCCAGCAGACTGTCGCCGGTGGACTTGGCGAGGATAGGGATCTTCGCCTCGTGCCCCCGCCTCAGCATCTCCGAGTAGAGCATGTCGGCTCCCTGGTAGGGGCTGTCTCCGCAGAGCAGGACACCGGTCGCCGATGGAAGAGCCTCATCATAGAGACGGAGCATCTCACGCATCTCTTCGCCGCCCACCCGAATAGGATCCTCGCGATACTCCTCGACATCCATGCCGTAGAGCTGTCTTCCATGCAGCCGAAAACTCATCGGGGTCGGAGTCGAACTCTCGACGAGAGCCGTCTCGAGCCCTTCCTTGTGAAGCTCCTTCTCGAGAAGGTCGCCGGTATCTCCCCCCTTGACCGAGATCACCAGGACGTCCTGCCCGAGGTCACGCAGGGTTCGCGCCGCCACGAGGCCACCGCCTGCTGCCTCGAAATGCGCTCCGTGCACCGGAACGATGCCAGCCTCATCCAGGTCCTCACCCACGAACTGGGCGCGCTGAAGATAGAGCTGCAGGGAGACGACGAGAATCATGCCCTCTCTATCGGCTTCCCTCCCGGCCGCGCAGTACATGACAAAGCCGGATCCCATCAGGAACCCGGCTCTTGCGTCATCATGGGCAACTCAAGGTCACCCTGACCATCCCGCTCCTACGATCCGCCCGTCAGGAAAACCTACCCAGATGGAAGGCCCCCTGCTGAAAACCGGGGCCGGAAACCGGGGCCGGAAACCGGGGCCGGAAACCGGGGCCCGGAGCTGGCGTCGCCTACCTCTCTTCGCCGGTCTCGGCGTCAGCATCCTTCTCGGAGGAGCCATCGTCGTCGAAGATCGTGTTCTTGTAGATCATCAAGGGCTTGATCTCAGGCCCGTATTTGTTCAGCTCGGCCAGCCCGTAGAAGGGATAGGCAACGGCATCCAGCGCATAGAATGTGCAGGATAGGGTGTGATCCACCACGCGATAGGCGAAGGCGAAGGGGAAGAAGAAGGGCTGCACCCAAGGACTCGCGTCCATGCCCGTCTGAATGTTGGTCACGTCGGTCATCGTGTCCGTACCAGCGCCATAGAGGATGACGGCAGGCGACGTGACGGTGATGAAGACGTCCTTGCCAAACCGCTTGGTGGCACCACAACTGGTGAAGGCAAGGAGAAGGGCGCAGGCCAAGCAGAGGGAAGCGAGCTTCTTCATTTGGCGATCCGTATCGTTTCTCGTGGAAACAGGTTGGAGAGAATGAATCTGATCCGCTCGGTGTTCGTTACCCGAGGGACGCTGTGCCGGAGAACCGGCCTGGGGCTTGAGCAGGGGGCTGCCGCTTGAATCAAGAGGCGCTATCAAAGAGCCTCCTCCCTCCGGAAACAAGCCTCAGGTAAGGATTTCCGATCCGAGCACCACCGCCTCTGCCCCCTCCGCAGGGGCCTCTCGAGGCCCTGAGAGGGCCTGCCCGGGAACCAGGACTCAGTGCCAGAGGGCCTGGTCCAGAGGCAGGTCGGCGCCTTCAAGGCTTGCGTGGCCGAGTCATCGACATCCGAAACTCCCGCAGAAGGAGGTATGGAACGGCCCCCCGCCCTCAATGGAGGACGAGGGGCCTGCCCCAAGGCCTCCGAGGAAACCGCAGAGCCTTCTCTTCTGTGTGGTTGCCCTCCAGAGAGGGCAACCACAGGAAAGGGACTATTTGCCCATCGTGATGTGGACGCCGTTGCTGACCTGGGTCTTGGCGGGGAAGCCCTTGGCATCCAGTGCGTAGACCTGGAGGACGGCAGTGTCACCGATCAAGGTCGGGTCATTGGGCACGCCCAGGACGGTAGCGAAGGCCTTGCCCGGGATGTTGCCGATGATGATGAAGAAGTTCGTCAACTGGAAGTAGGCATAGCTGCCTGGCACGAAGGTGCCGAGGCTCTTCGGCTGGCTGTCAGGGACACCCAGACACACCACGTTGAGGGGGTTCGTCACGGAAGTGACGCCCGCAATGGCAATGTTCTTGCCGAGGACCGGGTCGGTCGCCGTCATGGCGGTGCCGTCCATGGCATCACCGATCGAAATGGCGGTGGCGCCATTCTCGATGTACCAGATCTCGCTGCCCTTGATTCCGTCATTGGCACCGAAGTAGGTACGTCCGTTCATGGCGACGAAAGCCGGGCGCAGGCCACCCTGCGTTGCGAAGGGGAAACTGCTGGAGCTGCCGGACCGTATTTGGTGGACCTTGGTGCCAGCGAGCGTACCGTCGGTACTCCGCGGCTCCGTTCCCGTGGTCGAGTCGAAGGACCGGAAATAGAGGCGTCGCGACCCCACTGCTGCCAGGTAGGAGGGGCTGCTGCTGCTACTACCGGGAACCAAATCAATCGCCAGCTTGGTGCCCGCAGAGGTGCCGTCGGAGGACCAGAGCTCGCTTCCCGAACCCGTCTTGAAGGCGCGGAACCAGAGCTTGCCCTGGAACACAGCCAGCGAGGAGGGGCTGGAACTGCTCGAACCGGCCTGGATATTGGCCACCATCTTGGTTCCCGCCGACGTGCCATCGGTGACCCAGAGCTCAGAACCGTTCGTTCCGTCGTTGGCCTGGAAGTAGACCTTGCCCTTCCAGGAAGTCATGCCCGAGGGAAAGCTGCTGAGCGAGCCCGGGCGGATGTCCTTGACGAGTTTGGTGCCCGCTGTCGTGCCGTCCGAAATCCAGAGTTCGGTGCCCGAAGTGGCGTCACCAGCCCTGAAGACGGCCTTGCCATTGCCGAGCGCCGCATAGAAGACCGGCGAAGAGCTGCCGGACCCGGTCCGGATGTCCTTGAGCAGTTTTGTTCCAGCGGTGGTGCCATCCGTGATCCAGGGCTCCCAACCGGTCGTGCCGTCGTTGGCATAGAAGAAGATGAGGTTGCCAATCCGCGTGAAGTAGCGTGGCGAGGAACTGGAGGTCCCGGGACGGATGTCCTTGAGGAGCTTGGTGCCAGCGGCGGTGCCGTCGCTCATCCAGACCTCGTCATCGAAGCCTGCACTGCGTGCGCGGAAGATGACCTTGTTGCCCAGTCGCGTGATGTACTGCGGGTTGGAGCTGCTCGTGCCTACGAAGAGGTCCTTGACCATCTTCGTGCCAGTGGCGGTGCCATCGCTCGTCCAGAGCTCGAAGCCATTCTTGCCGTCGTTGCCATTGAAGAAGAGTCGACCGAAGACGGGCTCCATGTAGTTGTTGAAGCCCGAGGCTGTGTTTCCTCCCGGAGGCGAGAGGTCCACGAGCAATTTGGTGCCCGCAGTCGTCGCGTCCGAGACCCAGAGCTCCGTCCCCGATTTGCCATCGTTGGCCGACATGACGTTGAAGCCTGTGGGCAGGGCGGTGAGGCTGCTCAGAAAGGACGAGGAGGTACTGGTCGAGGCATTGATGTCCTTGACGAGAGAGGCCTTCTTGGTCGCGGGATCGAACTTGTAGAGTTCCGTCCCCAGGGTGTCACCAGTCGCACGGAAGAGAAGCATCTTCTTCGCCGTCGCCGTGAGATACAAGGGCGAGGAACTCGAGGAACCGGAGCGGATGTTCGCCGCCAGGAGCGTGTTCTTGGAAGTCCCATCGCTCATCCAGAGCTCCGTTCCATTCGTACCGTCGAAGGCAGTGAAGAAGAGCAGGCCTCCCGCCTCGGTCATGTAGCGAGGAGAACTCGAGCTGGTCGGGTTGATGTTCTTGACCATCGTCGTGCCGGCCGACGTGCCGTCGCTCACCCAGAGCTCGGTACCGTTCGTGCCGTCATTGGCCGAGAAGTAGAGCTTGCCCTTGTAGACAGCAATGTAGGCAGAGAAGGTGCTGACTCCACTGGATCCGCCAGGACGGATGTCCTTGACGATGCCTGTGCCCTTCGCGGTGCCATCCGTCGAGTAGAGTTCTCCACCACTGTTGCCAAAGGCCGTGAAGTAGAGCTTCTTGCCGAGGACATTGAACTGCCTGGGCGAGGAGGAGCTGGATCCGGTCCGGAGGTTGGCCAGCATGATCGTGCCCTTGACCGTGCCATCGCTCTGCCAGAGCTCGGTGCCGTTCTTGCCGTCATTGGCCGAGAAGTAGAGCTTGCCGCTGAACTCGGTGAAGTTCGTGGGAAAGCTACTCAAGGAGCCTGCACGGATATTCAGGAACATCTTGGTCCCGGCAGAAGTACCGTCACTCACCCAGACTTCGGATCCATTGACCCCATCGTTGCCGGTGAACCAGAGCTTGCCCTGGAAAGAAGCACCAAGGGAGGGGAAGGAACTGGAGGTCCCTGGGCGGATGTCCTTGACGAGCTTCGTGCCCGTCGCAGTTCCATCCGTGGCCCAGAGCTCGAATCCGGTCTTTCCGTCATTGGCCCGGAAGAAGATCATCGTCTTCGTTCCGATCTTGACGGGATGCATGTAGAAGGGCGAGCTGCTCCCGCTACCAGGATTGATGTCCTTGATCAGGACTGCGGAGTTGGGCGTGCCGGTCGTCCGATACAGTTCGGTTCCGGTCTTGGGATTCCTCGCCGTGAAGTAGGCGAAGGGACCATTGACCAGCATCTGGTGCCGGTAGTTGCCTCCCACGTTGCTGCTGCTCCGCGAGCTGTTGGGGGACGACGAAGTCAAGAGAGGCGTCTGGTTGACGTCAACCAGAAGCTTTGGCGTCTGCGCATGGAGGCCGGCTGCGGACAATCCGAAACCGAAGAGTGTGGCGCCAACGAGCGCCGAGGGGGAACAGGGTCTCATAGAGAACTCCTAGGGGAGAAGAGAAGGGGAAACACACGCCCGACAGGCATGTTTGCGGGAAAGCCCGCGGGTCGCCTCCCCCCATTCCATCGAAGTGCGCAGTGCACGAAGGCACAGGCGGCGCAAAACGGGAGACGGGAGGATGCAAAGGATCGATCAGAGTCAGGAAGGCAGTAGCTCGATGGTCAGAAATGAAGACCTGAACGGAGCGACTGCTCCCGAGCCAAGAACACCGTAGCGCTACGAAGGCAGAGCTTCTCGGGTTCCAGGAATGCTTCCCGATGACCTTTTCCCTGCCACGGAAATAGGCCCGGACATTGAACCCGGGCCTATTTCCCTGACTTGCCGGAGGGCCTGGCGAGCCCATTCCGCAGACTTCTCACCAGAACGATCTCTGACGATGCGTTCAGCTTTCGCGTACGCTCGTCGTCGTCTGCAAGGATCCCTTGCTCAAGAGCGCCGGCCAGTACCCGATGACCTCCTGCGCCTTCGGACGCCCGCCGGCGAATCCTGTCACGCCCGGAGGACCAGAAGTCACGAGAGGCACGATCTCGCTTCCAAAACGATTGATCGCTTCCTTGTCGTCACCACGCACCCCGACCCGCAACACAACCTCTGGCAATTCCTCGGGAACGGGACGGATACCTTCGAGGCAAACACCACTGCCCACCATCTCCACCGTGATCTGCTCCTCATCGAAGTGGATGTCATCGATCGCGAGGCGCTCGAAGATCATGCGGGCAGAGAGCTCGGCCTTGGCTACGGCATCCGGCGCGCAGACCGTCAGCTGCCCCATGGCCTTGTAGCCGTCGCGATAGGAGATCGAGACCTTGTAGGTGTCCGTCGCAGGGCTACCCCGCACACCGCTGACCCGCACGCGATCCTCTCCATCCTGTTCGAGCTGGATCGAGGTGAAGTCCGCTACGACATCGGGTCCGATGTAAGACTTGGGATCCCCCATCTCGTAGACGAGCTGGCTGGTTACCGTCTGGACATCGACGAGGCCTCCGGTGCCCTCGTGCTTGGTCACGACAAAAGTACCATCCGGCCGAGCCTCGACCAAGGGGTAGCCGATCCGCCCCATGTCCGGGACCCGTCGCCAGTCGGCGAAGTTGCCGCCGGTGCACTGGGCTCCACATTCGAGGATGTGCCCCGCCACGGTTGAAGATGCCAGCTTGTCGTGATCGTCCAGGCTCCATCCGAACTCGTGGATCATCGGAGCCATGACCAGCGAGGGGTCGGTGAGGCGCCCCCCCACGACGATCTGCGCACCCTGCGCCAGACACTCCACGATGGGCTGGGCACCCAGGTAGACATTGGCACTGGTGATGCGATCCCGGATCAGCGAGAGCGGCTCCCCGGTATCCATGTTGAGCAGAGCCTGTCCGCTCTCCAACAGGCCATCGAGATCCTCGAGGATGTCATCCCCCTCGATCATCCCGACCTTCAGCCCCTTGATCCCATGCTTCTTGGCAACCTCGAAGACGGCATCGACACAGGCCTGCGGATTCACACCGCCCGCATTGGCGATGACCTTGACTCCCTTCTCGACGATCTCGGGCAGGAGCCGGTCCAGCATGCGGACGAAGTCGGTGGCGTACCCGGTCTCCGGTCGCCGCTCCTTCTGCTTCTGCATGATGCTCATCGTCACCTCGGCCAGATAGTCGAGAGTCAGATAGTCGAGAGGGCCCTCACGCAGGAGCCGGATGGGGCCCAGCATGGAGTCCCCCCAGAAGCCTTGTCCATTGGCGACGAGAATCTTGTCCTTCATCTGCTGAGTACTCCGGTACGCAGGAAAGCCCCGGAGCATGGCCCCGGGGCTAAGCTGTCGCAAGCCTGCTGCCTTCAGCCTGACTACTTCTTTCGCAGGGGCCGATGGCTGTGGTTCCCCAGATGGGAGTGTTTTGGCGTGTGTTGGCTCGGCGACGCCTGCCTCTGACTCGGACGGGCCCTGGCTGGAGTCGGTGCTTGCTGCGTGTGCTGGAGGATGGGCGATCGAGGTCCTGCCACCGCCGGTCCTTTCGGCTGGCGAGGGCTCTGCCCCGGAGCGTTGGCCTCGACGATCCTGGGCTCATTCTTTTCCTTCCGGAACCGGGCGAAGACACCATGGCTGGAATTCCGCTTCTCATCATGCCTACGCAGGCCTGCGCGCCTGGAGGACTCCCCAGGCTTCTGCTCCAGGCGGCTACCCAGGCTGCGGTAGAGTCCCAAGGCACGCCGCATGCTCTGCTCACGAGCATAGAAGTAGCGCCCGAGAAGACGCGCGATGGCCAGGCCAGGGGCGAGTAAGAGCGGTCCGACGACTGCGGCGGAGTTGGCCACGGTCGAGCTCAGCGTCAGGAAGATCCCGATCGTCGGCAAGGAGATCCCAGCACCAAAGATCAGGGACAGCTTGAGGTAGCCCCGCAGGTCCACGGCAATCCCACGGCCGACGATCCTGGGGGTAATAGCCTCCCAGCTGTTCAAGATGGTCACGCCCAGGATGGCCATGGGCAGATAGATCACGCCCGCCACGGCCAGGACGATCTGGAGCCCGATCGGCAAGCCCAGCGAGAAGGCCAACACCGAAGGGCCGATGAAGAGCAGGCAGAGAGCCCCCACTCTCACGAATCCTTGAGATCCAGCCCTCACCATGGTCAAGAGGTCATCCAGGAGATCGGGCGGGTCTTCCTCACCACCTGCGGAGTGGAGGAGGATCTTCTGCGCATAGGCCAGAAAGAGGCCCATGGCGATCAACACGGGTGTGTACTGGAGCACCGCCGTCAGAGTGTCTCCAACGAAAACCGGGAGCAGGAAGCCCAAGGCCACCGCGGTAGGAAACAGCAGGGTCAACCCCAGGATGCGGAGTGGCATGGCATCCAGGAGCAGATACTCGATCGCATCCTTGCACTCATCCCAGACCGACTCTCGCTCGACTCCACGGGAGACACGAACGCGCCTGGCCACCTGCTTCATCTCACTCTGGAAGCGACGCCTGGCGCCGGAGCCCCCCGCCTGTACACGTTGTGCCCCCAGCGGGGCAGGAGCAGGAGCTCTCGAAACTGTCAATGCCCTCTCCTGTACCGGGGATCCACCCGTAGCGGTGTTCGAAGCAGCCTCGGTGGACTGGGCCATGGAGCTGCCGGCTACCACGATCCCCTGTTGCTCGAGCAGAGACTCGAATTGCCTTCTCTGCCGAAGATTGTCGATATGAGGTAGCGCTCGCGCTGCTTCGCCGACGCGCCCCAGGCTCAGACAGACCTCGACGAACTCGACCCACGTCGCCTGCGAATCCAAGCCCTGTTCGATATCGCGTCGTAGCTGCTGGATGCGACCTTCCGGACAGATGTCCGTAGGACTTGCATAATCCTGGAGCTGCAATTTCTTGATGTCACGGTCCACTGACTCATCTCCCTCTCATGGCGCGGCTGTGTGTACGAACCTGTCCCTGATTCCGGAGACACCACACCAGGGCCATTGTCGGATTTCTCGACAGCTAGCTTGAGCGCGTAGAGGCTGATCGGGCTCGGCAGGATCAAGGCCTGCTGCTGAAATGTCGATGACAGGGCGTTCATCCCCACCACGGCAGGAATCATCGTTGTGCGCAGGTTTTTCACCTTCCTTCCCGGGCTCCTCCTCTTGGCACCCCTCCCATCCCAGACCACCGGGAAGACAGAGATCCTCCCGGCGTCCATGTCGAAGACCGAGGGACTGGGCGGAACCCCGTTCCCCTTTGGCCTCGGCAAGCCCTGCCGGATGCAGACCCTCTATGAGAGCGTCCAAGAGCGTGGCCCCACGCGTATCGTGAAGGAGTTCCGGCTCCGTCCGGACTGGATCAACCCGAACTACACCCAGAAGGCCAAGGCATGGGCCAACATGGGTATCTTCATGAGTCACTCGAACCGCGGATTCTCGACGGTCTCATCGATCTTTGGCCTGAACCGCGGCCCAGACATGACCAGCGTCTTCAAAATCAAGAAGGTCGCTTTCCCTGCTCAAACCAAGAGTGCCTCCGGCCCCAAGCCCTTCAACCTGGTCTTCAAGCTCGACCGCCCCTTCATCCACAAGCCCACGAAGGGAAACCTGCTCGTGGAATACGTGATCCTCTCCCAACCCAAGGGGGACTACCGACTCGACTCCAGCCTGCACTGCCTGAGTCCAAGAGCCTCCTTCGGTAAGAGAGGCGCCAGCTGCTACTGGACGAAAAAGACCAGCCAGGGCACGGAAAAGGTCTACCTTCGCCTCAAGAGCAATATCTCCATCAAGCTCGGAAACAAGGTCAGCTGGACTCTGGAAGGAGTTCCACCCAAGTCCGCGGCTCTCTTCTTCCTGGGCAATGACCCCAGGTACGCGCGGTGGGGTGCCATTCCGGTGCCCATCGACCTCGGCCCCTTCGGAGCGCCTGGCTGCTTCATCAACACCGACATCCTCATGGCAACGATTGCCACCAGCAATGCCGGTGGAACGGCCGTATCCTCTTTTGAGATCCCCTCGAACTACGCTTACCTGAACCAGTTCCTGCACAGTCAAGCTCTCGTTCCACAGTTCTCAGCCAACAAGATGGGTCTCGTCTTCAGCCTGGGCGAGAAAGCCCAGATCTGCGGTCCGATCACGGCCACGCGCGTTCTCGCCATAGGAGACGTCAACGCCAGCAAGGGCTCGGTCCTCTACGGCGACGCCCCTGTCCTCCAGCTGATCTACCAATAGCTGGTCCAACTGGGACCCGCTTCCGCTATTCTCCACGGCATGAGTGCCGAGGCTCCCAAGCTGAGAATCCAGATCCAGGCCCGATATGAGGAGCTCAGCATTCTCCGGGCGGGATTCCGGGACTTCCTGACCCAGGTGGGTTTCCCCCTGGGTGACGGCGGCATCGACGAGGTCCTGCTGGCCTTGGATGAGGCAGCCACCAACATCCTGCGCCATGGCTATGGAGTCCCCGGTCCCGAGGCAGAAGAGGAAGGACAGGCGCCAGGTGTCGTGGACGTCGAATACAGCATAGAGAAGGGCGGTCTCTATCTACGACTCTGGGACGACGGCATCCCCCGGACCGAGGGTCAGTTCGAATCCCTCCCACCGCGAACTCCAGGCGAGTCAGGGATGGGCCTCGAGATCATGCGACACATCATGGACGACCTGAGCTACGAACGAACGGCAGAGAATCGGAACCTCCTGATCATGCGACGATCCCAAGGGCCCTCCACATGGTCCAAGCTGGAATGAAGATCGCAGATCTCTCGGTCTATGGAGTCCATCCGGCGCGTTCCGCCGGACATCTGGCCATCCTCGAACCGCTGCGTCACATGGCAAGGCTCGGGCATTCCGTCGAGATCCTCTCCCTGGGGCTGCGGAGTTTCGAGAGACGATGGCCACGCCGATTCCGACAGGAGATCGCCGAGGGACTCCAGGAGACACGACTCGTTTCGGCCAGAGCCCTCCTCAAGGCGCAACTCTCGCGCAAGACACGTTTCCCCCCCATCGAGGCCTCCCGGTCTTTCGCCCGACTCGCTCGTCCCGAAGACCGGTCCCGGCTCTCGCAGGCTGATCTGGTGATCATCGAGAGCCCCTGGGCCTACGACTTCGCCCGCAGTCAGACCCAGGCCCCCATCCTCTGGATTGCGCACAATCAGGAGGTCCTGCTGCATCGCGAGACTCTGATGCGAGAAGAACTGCTGGATCGTGCCCGAGAAACCGAAGGGAGGTGTTTTCGCACAGCAGACCTCGTGCTCGCGCTTCATGACGCAGATGCGGAGGGACTGCAATCGAGCTACGGCCCCAGACAAGGTCCCCTCGAGGTTCTCCCTCTGGGTTGCGAAATCCGGGACCCGACGGATCAGGATCGACGCGTTGCAGCACGCCAGCAACTCGGTCTGGAACCTCAGGACAGAGTGGCACTCTTCGCCGGATCCGCCCATGAGCCCAACGTCCGGGCCGCGGAACACTTGGAGGCCCTCGGCCCGGACCTCGTCGGCTCGGGCTGGCAGATCCTCATTGCCGGCTCGGTCTGCCCCTCGACGCGCTCCTTCCCTGGGGGCAAGGTCACAGGTCCATTGGAGAGCCTGGAGATCTGCTACGAAGCTGCTGATCTGGCCCTGAACCCGGTAGAGGCAGGAAGTGGAATGAATGTGAAGAATCTGCATGCCATGGCCTGGGGCCTTCCCGTGCTCTGCAGTCCCATCGGAGCCCGTGGCTTCCAGAGCGGAACCGAGTTCGGACTCCTCGAGGTCGGAATCCGCGACCTGGTGGGCCGACTGCGGGATCTCGGCCAACAACAGGCGTCTCTCGAAGCCCTGGCCGCTGCCGCTCACCGCACTGCACGTAACACCTACTCCTGGTCGGCCATCGTGGATTCCCGCCTCGCGATCCTGGCTCGGCATCTTCCTGTGGAGCCCAGGTCTCGATAAGCTGCGAACCCGGAGTCGAACATAACCCTCAAGGAGATCTCCTGGATCCCTCGAACATCTATCTGCGTGCCGCTGCCAGTTGCAGCACGAATCCTGCCCACATCGAGGAGGAGCTCGCAGCCTCGCTGTCAGGCTTCCAGCCGAGTCTCCTGCTTCTCTTCGCTGGCGGGGGGCTACCCCTGGCCGACCTGTCTTGCCAGCTCGCGAAGCGCTATCCCGAGGCTCTCATCGCCGGCTGCACGACCTGCGGCGAGATCGGTCCCCGGGGGATCACTTCGGGAGCCCTCTCCGCACTGGCTCTGTCCGCCCCGGCGCATGCCAGTGCTTGCCTCATCGAGGGTCTGGACCGATTCCGCTTCGAAGACGGAAGAGCCGTCATCCTGGACCTGGTGGAGAAGTCCGGTCTCGACTTCGAGACTTTCCAGGACCGCCGCGATGACTTCCTCCTCTTGACCCTCACCGACGGTCTTTCAGGCATGGAGGAGATCCTGATCACCTCCTTGGCGACCTACGCTCCAGGCGTGGCCTTGATCGGAGGGAGTGCAGCCGATGACTTCCGTTTCGAAGAAACCAGCGTCACGGTGCAGGACAAGACCGCCGTTCGTTCGGCAGCAGTGATCCTCCTGGATCCCGGTCTACCCTTCCACGTCTTCCACACGCACCACTATGAGATCGCGGGTGGCTCGATGGTCGTCACGGCAGCCA
>JAJRTL010000176.1 GCA_024278315.1 Planctomycetota bacterium
CCCATCCAGACCTGTCGCCCATCGGAAGTCGCCTGGAACCAGCTAGGAAGACCTCCTCGAATTCCTTGGAACGGATCCCATCGAGCCCAGCTCAGATCACTCTGTTGTCGCAGGCACACATAGCGATGATCCTTGCTCAGGAACCAAAAGCGATTGGATGACTCAGCGAGTGGCTGGGCAATGACTCCACTCTTGCCCTTGCCCATCGGCTGAGGATCCCCCTTGCCCATCGGCAGAGGGTCCAAGGTGCCGACTCGAACCGTGCTCCGCCCCACAAGTTCGTGGAGGTGCTTCGGGCCCTGCAACCAAACCTTGCCCCGCCAAGAATAGAGACGGAGCTCACTCAGAGCGGGTGAGGCCTCCTTGCCGGTACCCCACATGCGAACGGGTTTGGGCCCCGTGATCTCGAGGACCTGGGTCCGGTCTTCCTCCGAGTGGACATGAACGAGGACGTAGACCATTCCGTCCGCGGATTGCGCGAACGCATGCGGCGTCCACTCCTCCTTCAGGATGCGACGGCGCTGCTTCCATTTGCGATCTTCGCGCCCGAATTCCTCGATGCCGCCGTGTTGTCCGCCCGCCCAAAGCCTCTTCTTGTCGGGGCTCAGTTGAAACACACCATCGGGCAGCGAGTTGAGGCGTACGGGATGGAGTGACTCCCCGTCGATGCGTAGACGCATGAGACCGAAATCGGTCGTCAGTAACAGGTGATCGCCATCGCTATCGATGGATCCGAACTGAAGGGTCCATTCGTCCACACGCTGCATTCTTCCCGGACGCCCAGGCCTCTTCGGCGACCGATAGACGTAGAGCCCCTTGCTGGTGATCACGTACCAGCTTCCCTGATGCCAACAGCTGTCACGAACTTCTCCTTCCAGGCCGAGGCTCCTGTCGAAGATTCGGATCGCGGAGCGGAGTCCCACGCGAATCACGCCACTCTCCACGGGAACCCATAGGCCCCCTTGTCGATCGGGTACAGGCGAGATGTACAGGCTACCCGTTCCCAAGCCGTGCTCCTGATCGAATTGCCAGAGGAGGCGCCCATCGATATCGAAGATGAGAAGTCCCACCTTGTTGGTCGCCATGGCATAGCCAAGCCCTGGGATCTTGCAGAAACCGGTCGGGATGTGAGGCACGAGCTTGTCGCGCCCTTCGACCCGCATGGGCGTTCGCTTGCCATCCTCCAACCAATCCAAGGCCCGACTGTGCCCCACGACCAGCAGCTTCGCTCCCTCCTCCTGGAGGTAGAGCACCGGTGATTTGGAGAACTGGTCTCCCCCTGGAATCAACTGCGGGCCCCGCGTCGTCCAACGACAGATCCCCTTGCCCTTGATGATGAGATAGGGCTTGCCAGTCTTGGAGGGTGCTACGAGGTAGTGGGCCCCTTCTTCGTACCCCCGCGAAGCAGGGTCGCCGAGCACGGTGAGCTGCATGCCCTGCTTCTGATCGGCATCCAGCGTGATGCGTCCAATCACGGCTTCATCCGAGAAGTAGAGTGCGCCTCCCTGAGGAAAGAGGGTCGTGACGATCCCGATCGACCTGCGCTTTGCGGGGAAGGGCTTGAGCAAGGACCGGAAGGTCAAGACCTGATCCACCCCCGGACTCATGATGCCGATTTCCTCGTCGCCGCCCACGAAGACGCCACCGAGCGCTCGGTCGGCCAGGGCCGTCCACGTACGCGCACCGGGAAGCTCGTAGCGCTTCCAGCGAGCCCCATCGAAGCTCAGGAGTTCCTCTCCGGTCAGCGTGTAGAGGAGGCCGTCGCTCGCATGAACGACAGCAACGCAAGCGTCGCTACCGCCGGGCACATCGGGAATGAAGTGCTCGAAGGGTGGTAACCCCCGAGGCTCCTGTGCCACAAGCACCGGCAAGAGAACAGCCAGTGCAAGAGCCAGTCGGAGGATGACGCGCGTGGACAAGCGACTACGGGAGCGACCCCCTTAGAAGGGGATTTCGCCCTCGGCTTCGTGACCGAAGCCACCCTGATCGCCGAAGCCACCTCCCTGGCTCTGCTGGGAAGCTCCGCCCTGCTGGGAGTAGCCTCCGCCCTGCGATCCCTGTCCGCCAGCACCCTGCCCACCCGAAGCCCCCCCACCGGAAGCCTGCCCCATGAACTGGAAGTTCTCGACGACGACCGCGAGCTTGCTGCGCTTGTTGCCTTCCTTGTCCTGCCAGGTCGAGAACTCGAGTCGACCCTCGACAAAGATAGGCTTGCCCTTGGTCATGTACTGCGAGATCACCTCACCCGTCCGCCCGAAAGCCGTGCAGTCCACATAGCAGGTCGTCTCCTGATCCTTGAACTTGCGGTTGATCGCCATTCCGAACTTGACGATCTGGGTGCCACCCTGGCTGGTGCGCATCTCGGGGTCGCGGGTCAGATTCCCCATCAGGATTACTTTGTTGAAGTTGGCCATGCTATTTGTCCTCCGGCAGACAAGGAATCGGGGGGAAATGGGAAAGGTTTCGGTCCAGCTGGGAGATCCTAGCCCGGATGTGGCGGCAGGCCAGGAATTCCATGGCTTCCAGCCTCCCCCCCCCCCAGAGGGCTCGCGATTCCAGGCCACAACGGGCAATCCTGGAGGAGGCCGCCACCACCTGCTATCGTGCGGCGCTCGTCCTGCAATTCATGAACGCCTGGAGGCCCCGCGTGTCCCAACCCAGCAATCCCGCCGAATCCCGTCCCAACCGTCGTCGTGCCGAACGTGTCAGCGCCGACATCCCCATCCGCTTGAGCGCGCGGGACTCTGCAGGCGAGGCCTGGCTCAAGGACATCTCCACCAACGGCATGTGCTTCACCTTTGCGGATTCGCTGCCCGAGATGACGGTCGTGCGTCTGGGTCTCGAAGTCGAGACCGGCGAGGAGAAGAAGGGACTCGAGGTCGAGGGCGCCGTGGTCCGCTGCGAACAGGTTCCGGTGAGCCCTAGGCTGCCAGACGGCGGTTTCGAGGTCGCGGTGTTCTTCACCAACCTCGCGCAGGAGCATGCGCGTACGCTGCACGGCTACGTCGCCACGCGCCAGCGCGAGCTCAGCTCTGCCGAGTAGCGTCCACGAGGCGTTGCAGGAGGGCGCTCCAGCCCTCCAACAGATCGCTGACCTGCTCGCCGCCCTCGCTCCCAAGCAGATCCAGCCGGGCCAGGATTTCGAGCGCCTGGTCACTGCCATCGCTCGCGCCTGCCAAGAGGCGTTCGCCGCAGTCGTCCTGTCCCTGTGCCAGCGCTAGCTGGTGCAGAGCTGCCAGTTCGGCGCAGAGCTGCTCGCCCACGCTCTCGGCGGCAGCCGTGCCCAGAGCCGGACGCTCGTGCGGGTGTGGGAGCTGGACCTGCAGGGCTTCCTCGGTGGCTCGCAGAACGCATTCGCGGAAAATGCCCAGCGCACTCTCCGCGGGCGCAGAGAAGGAGACTTCGTCCCGGCCCTTGAGCAGGGAGTGGGATCTCTGGGGCCGCTCTTGCTGCGGACCGTTTCCCATGTGTTGACCACCCTGCTGGGGTGGCCCATCGCCAATGGGACTGCTCTCTGGAATGCCTGGAAGCTCGCTCATGGACCCAACACTGCCTGGTAGGACTGCTTGGTTCGGACCGCCTGCATAGGACATGAACGGTCCGCGCACCTCAATCTTGAGGAAGTCGAGCGCCTTACCCCCTCAACTCTTGCTTTGGCTCACCCGCGCGTGAACATGGGGGCATGCAGGCTTGGTGCATCGAAGTCTCCGTAAGGAGCCCCTGGAAAGACCCCGCTACCGATTCCATCGCGGCACGCCTCGAGCAGGCCGGACTGGAACTCTCTGGGTCCATTCTCCCCCTCCGTGGTTTCCTTCTGCCCGGCACGCTCAGTCGTGAACAAGCCGAGCGGGCAGCGGGCGAAGTATTGGCTGATCCGATATCGGACAGCTGGACCCTGGCCAGCTGTGGCATTTCTGCACAGGAAGTCGCAGGACTCTGGCCCGAGCATGAGGCCTCGACCCGACTTCTGGTCCGCCGCAAGGCCGGCGTGCAGGATGCGGTGGCCCGCTCGGTCCAGGAGGCTCTCGGAGATCTGGACATCGAGGTCGACGCGGCGGGCACCTACCGGGCCTACCTCTGCCCGCTGCGGCCGGATCAGCCCCACCTGGCCGAGCGGCTGGCCAATGCCGGGCGCCTGCTCGGCAACGAGGTCATCGAAGAGGTGATCGTCGATGCACTCCCGCCGGGCCTGCCCGACCCGGGCGCAGGCCACGAGGAAGGCCGCGTGGAGATCCCCTTGGCGGGGCTCGGCGACAGCGAGCTCATGGCCATCAGCGAGCAGGGCTGTTTCTCCCTCAACGTCGAGGAGATGAAGGCCATCCAGGCGCACTACGCCTCTCTCGATCGAACGCCGACCCTGACCGAGCTCGAGACCCTGGCACAGACCTGGTCCGAGCACTGCAAGCACAAGACGCTCACCGGCCACATCGACTACAAGGATGGCGAAACCGGCGAGAGTCGCGTCTACGGCAACCTGCTCAAGGAGAGCATCGCCAAGGTCACCACCGATCTGGACCGGCCCTGGTGCGTCTCGGTCTTCGTGGACAACGCAGGCATCGTGGACTTCGACGGACAGGACTGTCTCTGCATCAAGGTCGAGACCCACAACCACCCCTCGGCCATCGAACCTTTCGGTGGTGCGGGCACGGGCATCGGCGGTGTCATCCGCGACATCATGGGCACGGGCCTCGGCGCCAGGCCGCTCTGCAACATCGACGTGTTCTGCGTCGCAGAGCCGGATCTCGCGCACAGCGAGCTACCGCCGGGCACCCTGCATCCGGCGCGCGTCCTCGACGGCATCGTGGCCGGGGTGCGCGACTATGGCAATCCCATGGGCATACCGACCGTGACGGGGGCCGTGCACTTCGATCCAGGCTTCCTCGGCAACCCGCTGGTCTACGCCGGGACGATCGGCATCATCCCGCGCAGCCGCGTCGAGAAGAAGGCCCTGCCCGGT
The DNA here is from genome assembly GCA_024278315.1 of Planctomycetota bacterium. Classification (GTDB taxonomy): domain Bacteria; phylum Planctomycetota; class UBA1135; order UBA1135; genus JAJRTL01. The sequence goes on from JAJRTL010000176.1 coordinate 4,958, forward strand.
GACCGCATCCTCATCGCCGGCGGACGCACCGGACGCGATGGCATCCATGGCGCGACCTTCTCCTCGGTGGAGTTGCACGAGGAGAGCGAGATGGTGAGTTCGGGGGCCGTGCAGATCGGCGATCCGATCACCGAGAAGAAGCTCTGCGACGCGCAGATCGAAGCGCGCGATCTGGGGCTCTATCGCTGCGTAACCGACTGCGGCGCCGGCGGGTTCTCATCGGCCGTCGGTGAAATGGGAGAGACCGTGGGCGCCAGCGTGCAGCTGGAGAACGCTCCCCTCAAATACGCCGGCCTCACCCCCACCGAGATCTGGATCAGCGAAGCCCAGGAGCGCATGGTCTATGCCGTGCCGCCCGAGAAGGTTGCGGCCTTCCACGAGGTCTTTGCCAAGTACGAAGTCGAGACGGCCGATCTGGGTGAGTTCACCGGAGATGAACGCCTTCGTCTCTATCATGGCGAGACCCTGCTGGCCGACATGGAGATGGACTTCCTCCACAACGGCGTACCGCGCTTCTTGCGCGAGGCGCGCTACGAGCCACGCAAGCTCACGGCGGCGCAGAGCACCGACTGTGCCGACCACAACGCCGAGCTGCTCGGCGCGCTCGGCGATCTCGCAGTGGCGAGCCGCGAGTGGATCACGCGTCAGTTCGATCACGAGGTGCAGGGACTGACCGCCAGCAAGCCCTTTGCCGGACCCCGCCAGAAGGGTCCGGGCGATGGTGCCGTCATGGCACCCAAGCCGGGCACTCCGCTGGGCTTCGCGGTCGGCACGGGGCTCAACCCGCGCTTCAGCTACCTGGACCCCGGAGCCATGGCCGAGGCCGCGCTTGACGAAGCCATGCGCAACATCGTCGTCAAGGGCGGTGACCCCTCCCAGACGGCCGTCCTGGACAACTACTGCTGGGGCAACCCCGAACGCGCCGAGACGCTCGGCGACCTGGTGCGCGCCACCGAGAAACTCTGCGCACTCGCCATGGTCTACGGCACGCCCTTCATCAGCGGCAAGGACTCGCTCTACAACGAGTATCGCGTCGGCGACAAGAGCATCGCTATCCCTGGCTGCCTGCTGGTCACCGCCATGGCCCCCGTCACCAACGTCTACCAGGTACCCGACTCGGCCTTCACGGAGGCGGGCAACCTCGTCTACATCCTGGGGCTCACACGCGACGAGCTCGGCGGTTCGGTATTCCTGAAACGTCGCGGGGAGTATGGCGACCAGGTGCCGCGCGTGCACGACGCCGAGCTCCACCACCGCCAGTACCGCTGTCTGCACGAACTCATCGAGCTGGGCGCTGTCCGCGCCGCCCACGACCTCTCCGAGGGTGGTCTCGCAGTCGCCGCCGCCGAGATGGCCTTCGGCGGCGAACTCGGTCTGCTCCTGGATCTGGCCAACGTGCCCGCAACCGAGGGCATGACGGACACCCGACTCCTCTACTCGGAAAGTCTCGGACGCATCCTCATCGAGGTCGACCCGGATCACACCGAGACACTCGAAAAGCTCTTTACCGCCAACGATCTCCCCTTCGCCAAGGTCGGTGAGATCCTCGACGACCCCGTCCTCCGCTGCGACGGAGTGGAAGGGACCAACCTCATTCACCAGTCCCTCGAGGACTGCGAACGCGCCTGGCGCGAACCTCTGGCCCAAGGCCCCTTGGCCCTGGCACCGAGGAGCGAAGACTCATGAGCTCACCATTCGACACCGAAGGGCTGTCCGCCGCCCACGACAGAAGCGCCCCCAAGGCCATCGTCATCAAGGCCCCAGGCACCAACTGCGAGATCGAGAGCCGCGACGCACTCATGCGCGCGGGCGCCGACGCCATCATCATGACGACGCACGAGATCTATAAGCTTCCCGAGCTCCTGCTCCGCGCGCGCATCCTGCTCTTCGCAGGCGGCTTCGCCCACGGCGACGACATCGCCTCGGCCCGCATCATGGCCAACCAGTTCCGCCTGCGACTCGGCGACACGCTGCTGCGCTTCGTCAACGAAGAGGGCGGATTCGCACTCGGGATCTGCAACGGCTTCCAGGCCATGGTCAAGCTCGGCCTCCTCCCCCGCAAGGACACCACCCTGCTCCAACAAGAGGTCAGCCTCGTCCACAACGATTCGGGCCACTACGAATGCCGCTGGGTCCGCATGAAGGTCGAGGACTCCCCCTGCGTCTTCCTGCCCAAAGGCGCGACCCTCGAGATGCCCATCGGCCACGGCGAAGGCAAACTCGTCGTCGGCGAGTCCTTCGACGCCGACCACACAGATCTCGTGGCACTGCGCTACATCAACGAAGACGGCAGCGCCGCCACGACCTATCCCGCAAACCCCAACGGCTCCCTCTCCTCGATCGCAGGCATCACCGACCCCACCGGCCGCGTCCTCGGCCTCATGCCCCACCCCGACCGCAGCTACCTCCCCTACCAACACCCCGAGCACCACCGCCGAGAAATCGCCGAACACGAGATGGGAGGCGCCACCCTCTTCCACCACCTCGTCGAAGCCGCCCGCAACTCCTGACCCCAAGGGTCATCAACGGAGACTGCGGACCTGGTGGCTCTTTGGCGCGTTGGGTGTGGACCGGGAACAGGAGGGGCCCATGAAGACGCGAGCAGGAGACATGGCAGTGGGATGGCAGGAGGATCTGCGGCATGCGCGGAGGAACTCCCAGTCCTTCTACAGGGATCTGCTGGCATGGGCCTATGAGCCAGATCGTGGACATGGTGAAGCCAGCGAGTGGTCCGCGGCTGGGCGTGAAAGGATGCAAAAGGGTCCGGTCTCACTCTTGAGCAAGTGGGATGAAGGCGAACGCAGGAAAGACGTACCCGAGCAGTGCTGGGTGCAGGTGGAGGATGTCGAGGAATGCGTCAATCGTGCGCGAGAACTGGGCGCGAGCGTGGAGATGGCCCCGTTGTGGGTCAAGGGCGTGGGCCAGGTGGCAACCCTGCGGGATCCAGCAGGCACCCTGCTGTCCTTGATCCAACATGCGGCGTGAGCCGGGCGGACCCTGGCATGGTCCCTTGGGAGGAACGTCGGTTTTTGCAACACTCGGGGCGGCTGGTTGGCCGATCCAGGCCTCCATGGGTGGACTTCTCGAGTTCCAAAAAGAGCTCTGGACGCGGGTGGCGCGCAAGACGAGGGAATACAGCATCTCGGGCAACGAGCGGCTCTGTCGTGCCGTGGATGCCTTCCAGGAGAGCTTTCCCGACAAGTTCCGGCGCGTGCCGCGCGAAACCTTCCTGGCACGGGCGCGGGGGGCCGACTGGATCTTCGTAGGCGACTACCACAGCCTGCCGCAGGCGCAGCTGGAGGCGGCGCGCTTGCTGGAGGAGCTGCTCCCCGAGACGCTGGCACTCGAGGTCTTTCCCTCCTGCTACCAGGCGACACTCGATCTCTGGTCGGAGAGCGATCACAGCGCGGCCGAGCTGCTGGAGATGGTCGAGTTCGACCGACTCTGGGGCGCCGTGCCGCGCGCCGGCTACGAGACGCTGCTGGAGACGGCGCGCCAGCTCGGGATCCGGCTGTTGGCCATCGATCACCGCAACCGGGCTGCCGATCTGCCGGCGAGTATCGAAGATCGCGACCACCACATGGCGCGCACACTGGGCGAGCGCGCGAAGACGCCCTGCATGATCCTTGCTGGTGACGTGCACCTCTCTCCCGACACGCTTCCGCGTGCGATGGGACTCAAGCGCTCGGTGCTCTTCCACCAGAATCACGCGCCCTACTACTTCCGCCTCCTCGAGGAGGAGAAGAACATCCCGGCCCTGCTGCAGATCTCTCCGCGCCGCTACGTCAACCAGCACACGCATCCACTGCTGGTCGAAGAGAGCTTCCTCTACACGCTGATCGGCGAAGAGATGGCGCATGAGGTGGCACCCGTCGAGCTCATGCCCGATCTGCTGCAATCGCTGGCACAGTTGCTGGGGCTCACCTGCGAACAGCAACCTACCGTGCTCACGACCTACGACCATGAAGGGCGTGAACTGCTGACCCTCATCGTGCCCGAGCACGAGAAGTGCCAGCGCCTTCTCAAACGGCTGATCGTGCAGGGAGTCGCCTTTCTGGGTGACGATGGTCCCCTCCTCATCCACCTGCCCGGGAGCAACCACCTGGTCGAGGCCGCAGGCAAATGGATCTTTCGCTGCAAGGAAGGACGACCCGGCAAACGGACATCGCAGGCGGCGCGCTTCTTCTACGAGATGCGCTTGGAGGCCTTTGGCTATCTCGCCTCATCGCTGGTCAATCCCCTGCGTCAGGTCAAGAACGCGGATTGGTACGTGGAGAACCTGGGACTGGACTTCGATCTGGATCAGGCGAGGCGGCTCGAGGCGGCGCTTCACCGCTGCTGGGAAGAAGGTGGTGAGGCACCGCTACATCGCTTCCCGACACCGGAGACGGTCGGCGGGCTCGTGCTGAGTCGTTGCCTCGGCCAGGCCCTGGGCCATGACCTCCTTCCCTTCTGGCACGACCAGCCCACGCGCCGTGGCGAAATCCTGGATGCGCTCTTCCATCCAGGAGAGGGTCGCGAAGCGATCCAGAACGCCGTCGCTCGACTGGCGCACTACTGCAGGCAAGACCGCGTAGCGGTGGCGTCGACGCGTAGCGCCCGCTGATCGGCTGTTCTAGCGTCCGCCGTAGTCCACCAAGAGAGACATGAGTCTTTGGTGTCCCTCTTCTTTGGCGATGGACATCGGAGTCTTGCCATCCTTGTCCTTGGCCATGATGTCCGCCCCGTTGACGAGCAGGTATCGGCTCGCACGGAGCTTGCCAGCCAGGCAGGCGAGCATCAGGGGGGTGGCCTGATCCCCATTCTTGAGGTCCACTGCAGAACCGGCATTGAGGGCGTAGCGCAACTGAGTGATGTCCCCTCTCGCGGCGGCGTCGTGGACGTTCATCGTCGCCTTGGGGAGGATCTGGTTGCTCAGCGCGCGGTTCGCCGACTCCAATGCCTTCACCTTCCGCAGGAGCTCAGCAATCTGGCGGTCATGCCGCTGAACCTTGGTCTGGACGCGGGTCTGCTCGGCGTCGGCCGCCGTGAATCGCGCTCCCGCGAAACCTGCCAAACCGAGAAGCGTGAGTCCGAGAGTCGTTCTTGCTAGCATCTTCCGTCCCTCCAGTGGGCCCAATCGAGCTTGGGATCATAGGGGATCCGGCTTCCAGATGGAATCCGTCGGAACCGTGCTCTCCTCCCCTCGTAGCCCCTTCTCTCATCGAATCATCACTTCACCAGACCTGAATGCTTCCCATCCTTCTCTTCGTCGCTGTCTCCTTCCTCGCCTTCGCCAACGGAGCGAATGACAACTTCAAGGGTGTTGCGACCCTGTACGGCAGCCGGAGGCTCAGCTATCGCCATGCCCTGGCCTGGGCCACGATCACGACCTTGGCCGGCTCCCTGACCGCCCTTTTCCTTGGCAGCTATCTGCTTGCGACCTTCTCGGGAAAGGGCATCGTCCCTCAGGGGCTCGTCGGGGACACGAGCTTCGTACTGCCCGTCGCCATCGCTGCGGCCTCCACGGTTCTGTTGGCGACGCGATTCGGTTTCCCGATCTCGACGACCCACGCCCTCATCGGCGGACTGGTTGGTTCAGGCCTGGTGCTTGCTGGCTCAGATGTTTCCTTCGCCGCACTCGGTCAGAAGGCACTCATCCCCCTGATCGCCAGCCCGCTCATCGCTGCCTTCCTGACCTGGATCTTCTATCGTGGAATGCGACGCCTGCGCCAGCGACTCGGCATCACCGAGAAGGAGATCCTCTGCGTGCAGAGCTCACTGGTCCGAGAGCCACAGACGGCAACGGCAGAAGAAGGCGTTGATATCCCCCAGAACGCTCTTTCCACTCCCGCGCAGCCCGGCGAGGCCACGACGATGACCGTCGCCGAAGCCACCCGGAGCTGCAGCCTCGAAGGCTGCGTGGTCGGCGTCGAAGCGCAGACCCTCCTCGATGCCGCCCACGTCCTCAGCGCCGGCGCACTCGGCTTTGCCCGTGGCCTCAACGACACGCCCAAGATCATGGCGCTCCTCGTGGTCGGCTCTTTTCTGAGCCTTGAGGTCGCGACGATCTGGATCGCCGTCGCGATGGCTATCGGCGGTCTCCTGGCCGCGCGACGCGTCGCGCAGACGATCAGTCACGACATCACGACGATGAACGAGGGGCAGGGCTTCTCGGCCAACTTCATCAGCGCGATCCTCGTCCTCTTCGCCTCCAAGTTCGGCATGCCGGTCTCCACCACCCACGTCTCCGTCGGCGCCCTCTTCGGCCTCGGCGCCGCCACCGGAGAAGCACGCAAGGACGCGATCTTTTCCATCCTTCTGGCCTGGTTCGTGACGCTGCCTGTGGCGGCTGGGATTGCTGCCGGGGTGGCTTTGGTTTTGCGCTGAGCTTGCTGGTGATTGCTGCGCTGGTTGGCTGGCGTGGCTGGTTGGTTTCGTGCACAAGGTGCCAGATACCGCATCACCAACAGCACGTTCCGAGCCTTCCGAAGAGAAGGTCGCCCCATGCAAACACCGCGAGTGACATGCAGGACACGTACCCGAGAGAACCCCTCCCTAGCGCTCGAAACAAGCCACCTTGTGTCGCTTGCCTTTGAGCTCTGGAGTCTCGGCCCAGCAACGATCTTTCACCACCGGGCAACGCGAGGCGAAGGCACAGCCCACGGGCTTGCGGTCGGGTGAGGGGAGGTCGCCTTCGAGGAGAATGCGTTGGCGCTTGCGTTCGATCTTGGGGTCTGGGACCGGGACGGCGGAGAGGAGGGCCTCGGTGTAGGGATGCCGGGGATTCTCGAAGAGCTCCTTCTTGTCGGCGATCTCGACGATCTTGCCGAGATACATGACGGCCACGCGGTCGGCCAGGTGGCGCACGACGGCGAGGTCATGGGCGATGAAGAGGTAGCTGAGCCCTCGCTCCTGCTTGAGTTTGTCCAGGAGGTTGAGGACCTGGGCCTGGATGGAGACGTCCAGGGCGGAGACAGGTTCGTCGAGGAGCAGGATCTCGGGGGAGAGTGCCAGGGCGCGCGCGATGCCGATGCGCTGGCGTTGACCTCCGCTGAACTCGTGGGGATAGCGGTTGAGGAAGCGTGGGTCCAGGCCGACGTCCATCATGAGTTCGATGCAACGCAGGCGCTTTTCCTTGCCGCGTGCGAGGCCGTGGATCTCCAGCGGCTCGGCAAGGATGTCCCCCACCGTCATGCGCGGATCGAGACTGGCATAGGGATCCTGGAAGACCATCTGCATGCGCCGACGGAAGGGGCGGAAGGCGAACTCCGGCAGATGCAGGATGGACTCGCCATCCAGCTCGGCCCAACCACTGTGCAGCGGGGAGAGGCCGATCAAACCGCGCGCGGTCGTGCTCTTGCCACAGCCCTACTCCCCCACCAGCCCCAGGGTCTCGCCCTTGTGCAGGGTGAAGCTCACCCCATCCACGGCGCGGATCGGGCGTGCACGGGTCTTGCCGGGGAAGTAGACGCGCAGGTCCTGGACTTCGAGCAGTGGACGTCCACGTTTCATCGCTGTCCCCCCTCGAGTGCGGGAGCGAAGCGATCCAGCTCGACGTGGCAGGCCACGCTGTGCCCTGCCTTCTGCTCGACCAGCGCGGGCTCGCTGCTCGCGCATGCCTACACCGCGAACTCGCAGCGTTCACGGAAGGGACAGCCAGGTTCGAGATGCGCCAGGTCGGGTGGTGTTCCCGGGATCTGGTAGAGCTCACCTCCCTCCTGATCGAGGCGCGGCACGGAGGCCAGCAAGCCTCGTGTGTAGGGATGCCTGGGGTCCGCGAAGATTTTCTCGGTGGTCCCCATCTCGACGATGCGCCCGGCATACATCACGGCCACGCGATGCGAGGATCCGGCCACCAGTCCCAGGTCGTGCGTGATGAGGATGATGCTCATCCCCCGTTCGCTCTGGAGTCCTGCCAGGAGCTCCATGATCTGTGCCTGCACGGTGACGTCGAGTGCCGTCGTGGGCTCGTCCGCGATGAGCACCTCTGGCTCTCCGGCCAGCATCATGGCAATCATGGCACGCTGTCGCATGCCACCAGAGAACTCGTGCGGATACTGCTCGACGCGATCCTCGGCATTGGGGATACCGACCTCCGCCAAGGCCGCTACCGCGGCGGCATACAGGGCCTTGCCACGCAAGCCCCGATGCAGCTTGAGCATCTCGGCGATCTGCGTGCCGAGTGTCGAGAAGGGGTTGAGCGAGGTCATGGGATCCTGGAAGATCATCGCCAGGTCAGAGCCGCGCATGCGCCGCTTCTCCTTGGGGGACATCTCCATGAGGTTGCGCCCGACCAGGCGCAGACGATCGGCGCTGATCATGGCGGTCTGGGGCAGCAGGTCCATGAGCGCCATGTGCGTCACCGACTTGCCACTCCCCGACTCCCCCACGATGGCCAGGGTCTCCCCGCGTGCGAGTTCGTAGGAGACCCCGCGCACCGCGCGTACATCTCCATCCTCGCTGCGAAACGTGACGCGCAGGTTCTGGACATCCAGGACGGTTTCGCTGAGTTCGCTCATGCCTACCGATCCTTGAGTTTGGGGTCGAGCGCATCGCGCAGGCCGTCGCCGAGAAAGTTCAGCGCCAGCAGCGTGAGGCCGAGCGCGAGTCCTGGGAACAACACGAACCACCAGTAGACGTGAATGGGATTGATGGCACCCAGTCCATCGGCCGCCAGCATGCCCCAACTCACGTCCGGCGCCTCGACGCCGAGCCCAAGGAAGGAGAGGAAGGCCTCGAAGAGCATGACGCGCGGGATGGTCAAGGTGAGGTAGACCAGGATGACGGAGAAGACATTGGGGACGAGGTGCCTCGCGAGGATGCGCCCCGTGCTCGCGCCGAGCGCCTTGGATGCCTCCACGTATTCTTGATGCTTGACCGAGAGCACCTGCCCACGCACGACGCGCGCCATGGTCAGCCAGTAGATCGCACCGATGACCGCGAAGAACAACGCCATCCGGTTGATGCTGATTCCACCCGGGACTTCCTGCTGTGCTCGGATCACCGTGAGCAGGAAGATCACGACGAAGATGAAGGGGATGGAATAGAGGATGTCCACGATCCTCATCATGATGTTGTCCCAGCGTCCACCGAGATAACCAGACAAGGCACCGTAGCTGACACCGATGAGCAGTGAGACCAGCGTCGCCACCAGGCCGACCATGAGCGAGATGCGCCCTCCCCACAAGATGCGCGACATGAGGCAACGGCCCAGCTTGTCCGTGCCCATCCAGGGTCCGACCTCGAAGTCTCCGAAGATGGATGCCCGCGTCTCGAGCATCCATCGCGTCGGTGCCCACTCGTCTTCCAGGGAACTGTAGTCACCGAGAGACCACTCATGCGTGGAGGTCAGGCTCGGCGGGAGGTTGGAAGCCTTCAGATCTCCGCGCGCCGGAGGTGCGAAGGGAAGGATGGGAGTGAGGGCACAGAGCAGCACCAGAGTCACGAGGCCCCAGAGACAGACGCGTGCGACGCGATTGCGCTTGAAGCGCTTCATCGCGTCCTTCCATAGGGAATTGCCCCGGACCTTCTTCGCTTCTTCGAGAAGGATTTCGAGTTCGGATTGGCTGCGGGTTTCTGATGCAGTCACGAGCAGTCGCTGGGAAGGGAGAGGAGGTCGGGGGAAACGGAACAGCGGAGATCGGACGCGGATCACTCCAACTTGACGCGGGGATCGATGATGGTGTAGCCAATGTCCACGAGGAGATTCATGACATAGACCAGGGTCGTGTAGAGCAGGACACAACCCATGGCCAAGGTGTAGTCGCGGTTGATGGCAGCCTGCACGAAGTGTGTGCCGAGGCCTGGGATCTGGAAGATCTTCTCGACGACGAGGGATCCCGTGAGGATGCCCGCGATGGCCGGCCCCAGGAAGGAGATGACGGGGAGCAGTCCGCCCTTGAGAGCATGCCGCACCAGGACCTGGGCATCGCTGAGCCCCTTGGCCCTTGCCGTGCGGATGTAATCCTGGCTCAGGACATCCAACATGCCCGTCCGTGTGAGGCGTGCCACATAGGCTGCGAAGGGCGCCCCGAGACAGAAGGCCGGGAGGAAGAGATGCTTGTAATCCCCCCAGGTGGCTGCCGGGAAGATCGGGATCCAGATGACGAAGAGGAGGATGAGGATGCCGGCGATGACGAAGTTGGGGAGCGCGATGCCGATCGTGGCCACCGTCATGAGACTGCGATCCAGGAAGCCACCTCGTTTGATGGCACTCAACAACCCAGCCGTGATGCCAAGCGTCAGCGCGAAGATCAGGGCGATGACTCCGAGAGCCAGGCTCTTGGGGATGCCTGCAGCCATGATCTCGTTGACCGTGTAGTCGGCCATCTTGTAGCTCGGTCCCAGATCCCCGGTAAGGGCATTCCGCAGGTGGAGGAGGTACTGCTCGGCCAGGGGCTTGTCGAGATAGAAGGCCGCCTTGTACTTGGCGAGGACCTCTGCCGACAGATTCTGCTCCTGATCGAAGGGGCCTCCCGGGATGCTCCTCATGAGGAAGAAAGAGAGCGTGAACACGATCCACAAGGTGAGGGCCATCCAGCCCAGACGCTTGAGCAAGAAGGTCAGCAGCGGATGATCCGAGAAGAAGGTGAAGCCCTCCGGCTCCTGGTCGCCCAGGCTGGCAGCCCCCTCCCCCGACTCCACCTCCTCGGGTGGATCGACCTGGGCTTCTTCTTCAGCGCCCTTCTGCATTCTTCTTCGCCTCTTCGTCGATCCAGACGAACTTGAGTGGATGGACGTTCTGGAGGTTGGGATAGAAGCCCTTGACCCAGGGACGAACCAGGTTCTTCGTCACGTAGGAGTAGATGGGGATGATGGGGAGATCGCGCAGCAGCATCTCCTCGGCCTTGTAGAGGATCTCGCGACGCTTGTCCCTGTCGGCTTCACGCGCTGCCGCTTCGATCAGGCTGTCATAGATCGGATCGGCATAGCCGGTGTGGTTGTTGCCCCCACCAGAGACGAAGAGGTCCAGGAAGGTGTTGGCGTCTGCATAGTCACCGATCCATGCCGAGCGGCTGATGTCATAGTCGAGGGCCTTCTGGCTGGCCTGGTACGTGCCCCACTCCTGATTCTCCAGCTTGATCTTGAGCCCCAGCCCCTGCCCCCATCGCTGCTGGATCACCTCTGCGATGTTCTTGTGCGATTCGCTCGTGTTGTAGAGGACCTTGAGTGTCGGGATCTTGTCGACGCCCAGGTCTTTCTTGACCTCCTCGATCAAGGCGCGTGCTTTCTCCATGTCCATTTCGGGGAGTGCAGGCGGCTGATGTCTTGCGTCGCTGTAGTTCGGAATCCCCGGTGGCACGAGAGCGCGGGATGGCAGCTCTCCGGCCTTGGTCACACCCTCGACGATGGCCTTGCGATCCATGGCCAGATAGAGGGCCATGCGGAAACGGGGATCCGAGAGGAACCTGGCCTTCTCTGGGTTCCGGTGCTTGAGGTTGATCCTGTAGAAGTAGGACCCCAGGTAGGCGCGCGGCTGAAAATCATCCCGTTTCAGGAGATCGGAGATCACCTGCTGGGGCACATCCGTCTCCCAGTCCAGGACTCCGGTCAGATAGAGATTGAGCCCCGTGACATGATCCTCGACGGGGAGGATGTCCACGGTGTTCAGCCGCACCGAATCGGCATCCCAATACTGCGGATTCTTCCTGAGCCGGATCCGATCGCGGATCGTGCGCGCCTCGAGCAGGAAGGGTCCATTGCCTACGAAGTTGCGAGGCTTGGACCAGGTCTTGGGATGGGCCTCGACCGTCGCGCGGTGGACGGGAAAGAGGGGGTAGAAGCTGCAGAGATCCAGGAAGTAGGCCGTGGGGTGGACCAGCTCGACCACGAAGGTGTGTGGTTCTGGCGCCCGGATGCCGACCTCGGCCGAGGGGACCTTGCCGTCGAAAAAGTCCCTGCCCTTCACTACGAGCCAGAGCAGCTGGGCGTATTTGGCCGGCATCGCCGGATCCAGGAAGCGGCGCCAGGAGTAGACGAAGTCCTCCGCGGTGAGGGGATCGCCATTGCTCCAGCGCGCGTTCTTGCGAATGTGGAAGGTGTAGGTGCGGCCGTCCTCTGAGACCTCCCAGCGCTCGGCCATGCCCGGCACGGGCACCAGCGTCTTGGGGTGCATATTGGTCAATCCCTCGTAGAGGCAGCGCAGGACGCGGCCCTCGGGGACACCCGAGACGACTTTGGGATCGAGACTCTGGGGCTCGCTGGCGTTGTTGAAGGTGAAATCCGCTCGTTCCACGGTCGCCCCCTGAAGGGCAAGCACGCCTCCGCCCAGGAGCAGGAGGGCCAAACCCAGGGCAAAGAGGTTGCGATTGCGGTCTCGTCTCATCGGAGTCGAGGATAGAGGAAAGGACTGCCCAGGCGAAGAGCACAGTCGGGTCCACTCATGGATTGCCCCTGGAACCTGCCCCCCCTTGGCCCGATGCTGTGCGGCTGGCCTGGGATACGCGAAATCCCAGGCCGTGAGTGAGAAACCTCCAGGAGACCGTGCATGAGTCAGGACACCGCCACCAACACCGCTCTCCGCTCCTTCGGCACCTCCATCTTCACGGAGATGACCTTGGCCTCCAACGAGCACGGAGCGCTCAACCTCGCCCAGGGCTTTCCGGACTTCGATGGGCCGGGCGAGATCTTCGGCATGGCGCAGGGGGCCATGGAGAGCGGGCACAATCAGTATGCGCGGTCCATGGGCCATCCGCTGCTGATCGAAAGCGTGGCGCGCCATCTGGAGCGCAGCCAGGGTCTGGCCTACGACCCAGGCACCGAGATCTGCATCACCAATGGCTGCACCGAGGCGCTCTCGGCCTCCGTGCTGGGTCTGCTGGAGCCAGGCGAGGAGGTCATCCTCTTCGAGCCCTTCTATGATAGCTATCCGGCCGTGGCGGCCATGGCGGGTTGCACGGTCAAAGGGCTGCCGTTGCGCTTCCCCGATTTCGCCCTGGACCTCGAGGCGCTCGCGGCGCTGATCGGAGAGAAGACCAAGGCGATCATCCTCAATTCCCCCCACAACCCCAGCGGCAAGGTGTTCAGCCGGGATGAACTGGCCGGCATCGCCAGACTCTGCTGCGAGCGTGACCTCCTGGTCTTCGCCGATGAGGTCTACGAAGCGCTGACCTTCGGGGATGCCGAGCACCTCTCCATCGCGACGATGCCCGGCATGCGCGAGCGGACCCTGATCCTCTCCTCCACTGGCAAGACCTTGTCGCTTACCGGCTGGAAGATCGGCTGGGCCGCCGGGCCAGCACACCTCATTGCTGGCACAGCCGCAGCCAAGCAGTTCTTGTCCTTCTCCACCTGCACGCCCTTCCAGGTGGCCATGGCCGAGGCTCTCGACCGCTACCAAGACGAGTATCTCAGCAAGTTCCAGGCCGACTACCTCGCACGCAGGGACCTCTTGGCGGAGATCCTGCTCGGCGCAGGGTTTGGGATCTCCTTGCCTGCAGGGGCTTACTTCATCCTCGCCGATATCAGCGGGATGACCGAGGAGGACAGCCGCAGCTTCGCCTTCCGCCTCATCCGCGAAAAGGGCGTGGCCTCGGTCCCCACCGGGAGCTTCTACCTCGCAGCACCGGAGGAAGGACGTAAGCTCTTGCGCTTCGCCTTCTGCAAACAGGTCGAAACCCTGGAAATTGCGCGGGCCAAACTCGGTACCTGATCCAAGCCTCTCCTCTCACGCCACTCTCCCCGGTCTTCCTGAATCGTCCAGACTTCTTCTCGAGGGCATCACCGATGCGCGGGATCTTCTACTCCACGTCCTTCCTGGCCTTCATCGCTGTCGGTGTCCTTTCCCTGCTCTGGACCCCCATCCTCTGGCTCTTGCTCCTGCTCGTACCGCTCTTCCTGCTGGGCATGGCAGACTGCCTGCAGGCAAAGCACGCGGTCAACAAAAACTTCCCCGTGGTCGGTCACTTCCGCTACCTCTTCGAGGCAATCCGGCCGGAGATCAATCAGTACTTCATCGAGTCCAACACCGACGGCATGCCCTTCAACCGGGAGTTCCGGTCGCTGATCTATCAGCGCGCCAAGGCGAGCCTGTCGACGCTGCCCTTCGGCACGCAACGCCATGTCTACGAGCCTGGCTATGAGTGGCTCAACCACAGCATGCACCCCAAGCAGGCCCAGCATCCGGCTCCCCGGATCCGGATCGGTGGCCCCGACTGCGTCCAGCCCTATGAAGCCTCCATCCTCAACATCTCGGCGATGAGCTTCGGGTCACTCAGCAAGAACGCGATCCTCGCACTCAACGCGGGCGCAAAGTTGGGTGGCTTCGCGCACAACACGGGTGAGGGCAGCATCAGCCCCTACCACGCCGAGCCTGGGGGCGATCTGATCTGGCAGATCGGCACGGGCTACTTCGGCTGTCGAGACAAGGACGGCAACTTCGATGCGCGCGCCTTCCAGGAGCGTGCGGTCTCGCCGCAGGTCAAGATGATCGAGATCAAGCTGAGCCAGGGTGCCAAGCCCGGTCACGGCGGCATCCTGCCCGGCGCCAAGGTGACCGAGGAGATCGCGAAGATCCGACTCGTCCCCGCCGGGCAGGACGTCATCTCTCCGCCCTCCCACAATGAGTTCTCGACGCCAGCGGAGCTCCTTCTCTTCGTCCGGAAGCTCCGGGTCCTCTCCGATGGCAAACCGATCGGGATCAAGCTCTGCCTGGGCTCACGCACGGAGTTCATGAGTCTCTGCAAGGGCATGCTCGAGGCCAAGATCCACCCCGACTACATCGTCGTGGACGGCGGCGAGGGAGGGACTGGCGCGGCGCCCCTGGAGTTCTCCAACTCGCTCGGCACACCGGCACTCGACGCATTGGCCTTCGTCCAGGGGGCTCTCGTAGGCTGCGGGTTGCGCGACAAGATCAAGATCGGCTTCTCGGGCAAGATCGTGACGGGGTTCCACATGGCGCGCGCGCTGGCACTGGGTGCTGACTTCTGCAATTCGGCTCGCGCTTTCATGTTCAGCCTGGGTTGCATCCAAGCCCTGCGCTGCAACACCAATCACTGCCCCGTCGGAGTCGCGACGCAAGACCCAGGGCTGACGGGTGGTCTCGTGGTCGAGGATAAGGCCCAGCGCGTCTCTCAGTTCCACGAGCGCACGGTCGAGGCCATGCTCGATCTCATCGGCGCCGCCGGCCTCGAGAGTCCAGACGACCTGCGTCCCTGGCACATCTACCGGCGAATCACACGCGTCGAGGTCCAACACTACGGACAGATCTATCCACAGGTCGACACAGGCGTCTTCCTCGAGGGCACTCCCCCGCCTGGCTATCACTTCACCTGGGTCCACGCCAGCAGCGAGAAGTTCGGCCACTTCCAGAACCACGCATCGCCTTCCCCACTCACCGAAGGCACCCACGCCTGGCCCGACTCCGAATAACCGAGTACATGGGGTCAGACCCTTTTTCTCCGGGTGAATCACCCGGAGAAAAAGGGTCTGACCCCATGTACTCGGGTGGCTTGGATGTGTTGGGGGCCTGTGCCGCAACAGCCCCCGACGATGCGGGCGCCCTCTGCGATCCAAGAGCGTGCCAGTGCGGCGTAGCGATCGGCCGCGAGTGGATCGGTCGTCCAGCCCATGCCCTCATCGGCGTGACCCGCGTTGGCATAGGCGCCGAAGGGCAGGCCATGGCCGATCAGTGCTGGCAAGAAGTCCAGAACGGCGCGCGCGGGGATGCAGTTGACGAGGAGGGCCTGGGCTCCGAGTCGCGCTGCCTCCGCAAAGGCTGCGCGCATCTCGGCAGGCGAGAGCAGGTCGGCGTCCGGTCCAGCTGTGAGCGAGAACCAGACCGGCAAGCCGGTGGCGAGGGCTTCCTCCAGGGCGATCCGGGCTTCGCCCGTGTGCGGGAAGGTCTCGACCAGGATCATGTCGGCGCCCGCCGCGGCCAAGGCGCGAGCCATCTGCCGATGCTCGGCGCGCGGCTCGGCCGGACTCAGGTCGGGACGGTAGCAGTCCTCGAGCGGCGAAAGCGAGCCGGCGACCAGGCCTCGCACCCGAGCCGCCCCCTGGTCTTCACACCTCGAGATACCCTCGCGCGCCAGCGCGACCGCGAGATGTGTAAGTGCCTCCCAGTCTTCTGGAAAGTAGCGCGACTGGGTGCGAAAGGTGTTGGCCGTATGCACTCTGGCCC
>JAJRTL010000177.1 GCA_024278315.1 Planctomycetota bacterium
CGCCGATGATCGTGAGCGGGCGCGGCCCGATCCTGGGCATCAGGCGCCCGGCCATCACCATGACGATGGCGAAGGTGACCAGCCCGGCGGCGAAGACGATCTGTGTCTCCGTGGCATTCCAGCCGGCGTCTTTCAGGGTTGGTGTGAACACCGACCAGGCATAGATGGCGCCCAGCGCCAGTTGTATGGAAACGGCTCCGAGGACGACGAGCCAACGATTCATGACCATTGCAGGAGTCACGAGAATCACTCTCTGATAGGGGTTGATGAGGTAGATCGCGATGCAGCGGAGTACTTCATCACGAGTCGTCGAGGCATCCCATACGGACCTCGGCTTGTCTCCAAAGCTACTTGTTCGTGCGCCTGCAAGCCCCTCTACGCACCGATTGGCGGGGATTGCCGGACAAGGAAACGTGGTCATTTGAAGCGCTGTGACTCCTCATTCGCTAGCATGGGCCGCGGTCAGGTTTCACTCCCCCGACAGGGGCGAGGCACGTCGCCCGTCCCCAACGATATTGCCTGCATGCCGGAGTCATAGATGAGCTTTGTTCGCAATGAAGCGTCCTATACGCCCCCCGAAGACTTCTCCAAGAACGCCCGCGTTGGATCCATGGACGCGAGCCGGGAGATCTACGACCGCAGTGTCAAAGAGCCAGAAGCCTTCTGGGCTGAGGTCGCACAGCGCATCCAGTGGAAGAAGCCCTTCACCAAGGTCCTCGACTGGGATTTCCACGAGGCCAACATCAAGTGGTTCGAGGATGGGACACTGAACGTCACCGAGTCCTGCCTGGATCGACACGTCGAAGCCGGAAACGGCAGCAAGACGGCCCTTCTCTGGGAAGGCAACGACCCTGCCGATACGGAGTCGGTGACCTATGCCGAGTTGCTGGCCCGCGTCTGCCGCTTCGCCAACGTCCTCAAGCAGAAGGGTGTCAAGAAGGGTGATCGCGTCTGTCTCTACATGCCCATGGTCCTCGACCTCGCCGTCTCGATGTTGGCCTGTGCGCGGATCGGCGCGATCCACTCCATCGTCTTTGGTGGTTTCTCGGCCGACTCCCTTAGGGATCGGATCATCGATTCGACCTGCAAGGTCCTCTTGACTGCGGACAGTACGTATCGCGGCAAGAAGGAGGTCCGACTCAAGGACATCAGTGACAAGGCCATGCAGGGCGCCCCCTGCGTCGAGACCTGCATCGTGTTCAAGAATACTGGCAACGAGATCGCCATGCAGGACGGGCGAGACTCGTGGGCTTCGGACTTGCTGGCGGCCGATGGCGTCACCGATACCTGTGCGGCGGAGGAGATGGGGGCAGAGGATCCCCTCTTCATCCTCTATACCTCTGGATCCACGGGCAAGCCCAAGGGTGTCCTGCACACATGTGGCGGCTATCTCGCCTACACGGCGTACACACACGAGCTGGTCTTCGATCTGCGCGAAGATGATATCTACTGGTGCACGGCCGACATCGGCTGGATCACGGGGCACAGCTACATCGTCTATGGCCCCCTGGCCAACGGCGCTACATCGCTCATGTTCGAGGGCGTGCCCAACTATCCCGATTTCGGTCGGTTCTGGGAGGTTGTGGACAAGCACAAGGTGACCCTCTTCTATACGGCACCGACTGCGATCCGCGCATTGGCGCAGCACGGCGACAGCTGGGTCAAGAAGCACTCGCGCAGCACCCTGCGAATCCTGGGCAGTGTGGGCGAGCCCATCAATCCGGAGGCCTGGCGTTGGTACCACGAGGTCGTCGGCGATGGCCGTTGCCCGATCGTGGATACCTACTGGCAGACCGAGACGGGAGGCTTCGTGTTCTCGCCGCTGCCAGGGGCCACGCCACTCAAGCCCGGCAGCGCCTGCTACCCGCTGCCGGGTATTCAGGCCTCCCTCGTGGATCCCGCTGGCGAGGTCGTCGAAGGCAACAGCGTTGCAGGGAACCTCTGCATCGATTTCCCCTGGCCGGGGATGATGCGCACGCTCTACGGAGACCATGAGCGTTTCAAGGAGGCCTACTTCTCACAGTATCCAGGCCGCTACTTCACCGGTGATGGTGCGGGTCGCGATGCCGACGGCTACTGGTGGATCACGGGCCGTGTCGATGACGTGCTCAACGTCTCCGGGCATCGTATTGGGACGGCTGAGGTCGAGAGCGCCCTGGTCCTCCACGAAGCAGTGGCGGAGGCAGCAGTCGTGGATCGACCCCATGAGATCAAGGGGCAGGGCATCTATGCCTATGTCATCCTGGCCGATGGGTTCGAGCGATCGGATGAACTCTACAAGGAGCTCGTGGCCCTGGTTCGCAATGAGATTGGCCCCTTCGCGGCTCCCGAATACATCCACTTCACGCCAGGTCTTCCCAAGACGAGGAGCGGCAAGATCATGCGCCGCATCCTTCGCAAGATCGCCCGCGGCGACGTCGACAACCTGGGGGACACGTCCACACTCGCCGATCCCAGCATCGTGGATAGCCTCATGGAGACCATGCAGAGCTGAGCCCACCTTTGCGGTCGGACGCATCGAGGTCATGAAGCATTCGGGTCAGGTCCAGGAGCTCTTGCCGAGGGGTGAGAGCTCCTGGGCTGTACCCTGAATGTAGCTCCACGAGATGAGGACAGGCGTGTGAGACTCCACCCTGGGTCTCGTTCGACTCAGAACACGAACCAGGTGCTGATCGTGAATCTCTGGCCCCGCAGGTTCTCGTTGGTCGTCGTCTGTGTCTGCAGGTCCATGATCTCGATACCCACGCCGAAATGCCTGGTGAACCTGTACTGCGCGTTGGCGAAAGAGATCTGATTGCGGTTGAAGCTGTTCTCCGGTCCGGTTTGCGAACTATCGGGGTCGTCGATGCCCAGCCCGACGTTGAAGAACAGGTGGTCCGACACTTGGCTTTGAATACTGAAGAATCCCCCTCGGCTGTGGATCGATCTGCCCGTGGCCAGATTGTAGGCAAGGCCATAGCGCAGGAACTCGTCGCCGATGCCCTCTCCTGCCCAGGCCTCACCCCTGATGGCGAAGAGGGGATGGAAGGGGAGATTCCACTCCAAGGCCATGAGCCAGGCATCCATCTCATGGCCTTGGACCTTGACCTGCCGCCCGCCGAGGCTCAGCGCCAGAAGTCCCTTCTCGTTCGGGAGCAGTCCCTTGTAGCAAAGCCGTCCGAGCACCCATGGCATGCGCTCTTCGGCCTCCATCGAGTTGGCGATGCGGTGTTTCATGACGGAGAGGAGGAGTTCGAGGTGTCGACCCAGGTCCTGCCGTACAGTGAGTTGAGGAACGCGCCACCACAGGTTGCCGGCCCAGGCCAGGATGCCA
>JAJRTL010000178.1 GCA_024278315.1 Planctomycetota bacterium
GACCTACCAACCTGGGGCGGACCACACACCCGGTGCGGGCACGCGCTGTTGGGTCACCGATGCGCGCGCGGGGAGCAGCGTCGGGCAGTACGACGTGGACAGGGGCAAGACCTCGCTACTCTCGCCCGTCATGGATCTCGCGCACCTCGAGCTTCCCGCACTCTCCTTCTGGCTCTACTACTCCGAGAGCGTCAATCCAGGCGACCCCTTCCGGGTCGATCTGAGTGAGGATGGAGGCCAGAACTACAAGGAGATCTGGTCTACGCGCAACTCCACGAAGGGCTGGAAGAAGATCAGCCTGAGCCTGGCCTTGGCCAGCAAGCGTGATCGGTTGCGTATCCGATTTACCGCACAAGACCTGAGTGCATCCCTGGTCGAAGCCTGCCTCGATGACCTGGCCATCGAGGGCCTGGCCTCTCCCGCGGCCACCACCCTGCTCGGAAGCGCTCTGCGGGGCACGGACCTGCGCTTCGGCCTCACGGGGAGCCAGCAGGGATTCGGTATCCTCCTGCTCTCCCAGAAGACCGCGCAGCTCACGATCCCGGGATTCCAGGGTCAACTTCTGGTCGATCTCAGCTCGGCTCTCTTGCTACCAGCCATGCCCTACGGCAACAGTACGAGCCTCTCTCTCGATCTCAGCATTCCCAGGAACCCGGCTCTCAAGGGCGTGAGGCTTCATGTCCAGCAAGCTCTATTGACCCTGCCCGCATCGATCCGGCTCGGCAACCGAACCAGTTTCCAGATTCAGTGAGCTTCTGCATCCCCTTCACGGTCCGGTCCTACGAACTGGACTCGCTCGGCCATCTCAACAACGCCGTCTACTTCTCCTGGCTCGAGGAGGCCACCTTTGCCTGGCTCGGTCAGTGTGGGCTACCGTTCTCGGACTTCGCCGGGCGAGGCTGGTATCCGATCGTCGTCCACGCGGAGATCGACTTCCGTGCCGAGGCCAACTCCGGCGACTGCATCTCCGTCGAAGGCTGGGCCGAACGCTACGGGCAGACGAGCATGCACCTGGGCTATCGCCTGATCCGCAACTCGGATCAGACCCTGATCGCCGAAGGCAAGCGGGTCTGGGTCTTCGTCGACAACAAGACCGGCAAGATCCCGGTCCCCCCCGAGATCCGAGAGGCCCTCGGTCCCCCCAGGACATGAACGGAGCCAGTCCCCCTGGCACATCCTGTTGCGGCATCGACCTTCGTGGTGAACCCCGACTCCTCGTCTTTGGAACTTGCCTTGGACGGCTCTGGGCAACCTCTCTTTCTTCCTCTACTGCGGAGGGTCGGTGAGGCGGGCTTTGAGGGAGTCGATGGTGGCGGGGGCGAAGCCTGCGAAGTGGTTGTTGGCAAACACCCAGACCTGACCATGGCCGAGCTGTTCTCGAATCCAGCGGGCCCAGGCATCGAGGCGCCAACCCTGATCCAGAACCGTTCGGTTCCAGGTCTTGGTGATCTTCTCGATCCCGTATCGATCCCCCAGGAGACGCAGGTAGGCGAAGTCGCCCGTGCGAAGCTCCTCCGCTCCCAGATAGCTCTGAGGCGTGGGCATCCAGGGATGATCGAGAGCCGCCAATGGAACACGGTGATCGCGGAGAAGATCCAACAAGGGTCCTTTGAGGAAGTTCTTGTTGCGAACCTCCACGACCATTCGCTTACCACCCTTCTCCTCGAAGAGCTTGAGGAAGCGCGAAAGGCGCCCCACGAATCCCATGATGTTGATTCCGGACTTCTTGTTGAAGTAGGGGAACTGCAGGAGAAGGGGGCCAAGATGTTCACCCAAGCCTTGGACCCGCTGCAGGAAGACCTCTAGCTCTTCGTCGCAGTCGTGTAGGAACTTCTCATGACTGATGACCTGGGGAAACTTGGGCGCAAAGAAGAATCCCTGCCGTGAGCGCCGCTTCCAACTGTCGATGTTGCGCTGTGGTGGCATCGCGTAGAACGTACTGTCGATCTCCACGCAACGATACTTGTCCTGGTACTCTCCGAGCATGTCGGACGGCCGGACGCCCTCTCGATAGAACCCACCACCCCAGTCCTTGTAGGACCAGCCAGCCGTCCCCATGAAGAGGAGCGCCTTCCTGAAGCTATCGATCTTGGGGTCGGACATGACAGATCGCAGGACTCGGTGACGAAAACAAGGCGGCGCGAGAACCCAGAGGCTCAAGGATAAGAGAATCTACCGGGAAAAGAGGGTCCTTGGACCCAGCTGCACATCATGCATGCCATTCCCGTTGAAGTCTCCTACCGTGAAACAAGTCTCTGCCTTCCCGAAGAGGAAACTGGGGTAGATATAGGCATTGCCGAAGCTCCCGCCTCCGAGATTCCGGTAGAGCACGAAGAGATTCTTGCTCTGGCCGCTCGATTGGATGATGCCACTGACCAGGATGTCCTTGAGACCATCTCCGTTCATGTCCCATAGTTGGATCCCGAGGACCTCCTCATCGCTGAGGGGAGAAGGAAGGCTGACGTCGACCTTGAACTCTCGCCCGAGAGCGCTCTTGCGCTTGGGGTTGAAGGAGAGAGTCAGGGAACGACCGCTCATCGCAATCATGTCGTCGTATTCCGATGGCGTACCATCATCCAGAAGATCGGCAAACCGCATCTTGAAGGTAGATGTCTTCAACCCCAGGATCTGCACGAACTGCTTGAGGGGGACCCCAGTGAACACGTATGGGTTGGCTCCCGTCGCTGGTGACTGCAACTCGAGAGTGTAGAGCCAGATGAAGGAAGCAATGCCGAGCCCAAGCTCGAGCGCTGGCCCCGTGCGTGCCGACCCCAGGAGGTTCAGCGACGCCGTCTCTCGCACGCGCCCCAAGAACACCTCGTACTTCTCCGCCCCCGTGGGAGCAAGGAATGGCACACTGGTTGTGATGTGTCGCGCATCCCCACGCAAGAAGACGACATGGCTCAAGTTGATGCTCGCGCTGGCCGGAACAAGGACGAGAACCAGATCGGAAGTTCCATCCCTGTCTCCATCCGCAACAAGAAGACGGCTCTCAGACCCCAACCCGCCCCAACCCAGCCCCATGAATCCGCTCAAGTCCATGCTGTTCATGACAGGCTTGGTGCCAGGCGTCCTGACCGTGAGTTTGCCACTCTGTGTCAACATGCAAACGTAGTCGGTGGTAACCGAACGCGGGACGGTCACCACCGAACCAGCGATCGCTCCGGAGACCGTCGTGCGGCTGGTGAGGTCTGCCTTGAAGAGGCCGATGCCGAGATTCTCGTGTCGAATCAACTCCTGCTGAGTCGGATTGGTCTTGACCGGGGAGAGGGTCAGGATCTCCGGTACAGAGCCCAGCAGGGAATCCGAGAAATGACCAGCTATGACAGCCTGGGGTGGAAGGTCCGTCGCGATCGACGGCTTCGGAGAAGTCAGCCCCACAGAGGTCTTGGGGTAGACCGAGAAGACCGGCTCGGACTTGCCATCCAGCACTTCGCGATGCAAGACCACCAGCCCTTCTCCCGACACCTTGCTGCCGACAGCGGAGCCCAGACGGACCTTCTGGAATGAGACGGGGACCGTGAAATCCACCGCTTCCACCCAGCTACGCGCCACGAACGACGGGGAGCCCTTGCGTTTGAACTCAAAACTATCGATGCGTCCCTTTCCCAGGGAATCGGCGAGCAGGAGAACCACCTCCTCAGTCGCGTCACCGCCCAGGTCGATCAGTGCAGCATCCACGCCCTTGTACACCATCGGTGCGTGAAAGAGGCTGGCTCCCTTGGCGGGTGGCAGCGGGTTCTGCGTCTTGGTATCGAAGAGCATGGGCAGCAACCCAACACCTTTGGTCGTTTCCACGACCACAACAAGGTCCTTGGCTCCACTGGGAGCCTTCGGGTCGACGATGACGAGAAGCTGCATCACTCTCCGCAAGTCTTTCTGCAGCAAGTCCGCGCTCAGGAAGCTGGCGCTCCCGCTGCGAGCCACATCGAAGGTCCCGTTGCCACGCCCAAAGGCAAAATAGACCTTCGCACCTTCTTCCGAAACCACGACCACGTCCTGATTGCCATCGCCATCGAGGTCTACTACCTCGACGTCTTTCCCCGCGATCCCCTTGGGTATGTCGAGAAGGAATGCTGGAACCTGCGCGCTCTGCTCCGTGAGCCAGATGCGGACCCTATGGTCTATCCTCTGGCCGAGAGCGTCTTGCTCCAGGGCCACGAGATCCTCCACGCCATCGGCAGTGAGATGCCCACTCGCCATCAGGCGCACACCGCCCGTGGGTCCGAAACCCTGATTCTTCTCGAACCCGAACGGCGTTGCGGAACTCCCAGTGGACAAGATACGACCCACTCGTGGACCCAGAGAGAGATCACCACCGACATAGAGGTTGTCCCGTCCATCCTTCTGGAACCGTGAGATGGAAGTCAAGTCGAAGATCTGGTGCCCCGTGCGGAGAGTTCGCTCACTGCGCCCGGTCAACCGATAGAGACCGAACCCCGACCGACGGAGCAGTTGGATTTCACCCAGAAGCGCTGAGCCCACGACAGAGGCCAAAGCGAGGTCGGGAGCCTGACTGTCAGTGGATTGAAAGAGACCGGCCTCGAGTTGGATGGGTACACCCGAAAGGGGTTGGACCAAGGGGCCAAGCAGCGGCGTGGAAACGGCATACCTGACTGCACCCGTGAGCGACTTGCGCATTTCGGCATTGCCGATCTTTTGAATCAGGCTGATCTTGGCTGGTCCAGGCAACCCATCGGGAGCCCCCGGAAGCACATAGAAAATGTGACTCTCATTGGAGAACTGCTCGAACCTCCCCCCCGGAACGCGCGTAGACTGCCCGTCCTTCTCGATTTCGAGTTCGACACTGTCGAAATCCAGAGCCGCGACGCCCTTTTCATGTTTCCCAGGGATCAAGCCGCGCCCGAGCAAGAACGAATCCCCCGTGGCTCCACCCGTGATCTTGCCCGAGCCCGCCGCACCGCTTTGGAGGACCGGCTCATAGAGCAAGGAGATGCGCTGCAGCAGGTTCGCTCCCGCTTGCTCCCCCTGCACGGCCAGCTCGGCCGGACCTGGAAAACGGTTGGCGGGCAACTGGATGCGGAACCTCCCATCGTACTTGTCCCCCCTTTGGGTCAAGGATCCAATGACCTGCATACCCGCCTCCACCCATCGGTACGCCAGGGGATTGTCCACCTGGCCTGCATTCTTGACCAGACTGAGCGGCTGGTCGTAGTCCCGCACCAAGGCATAGGCCTCCACCAACTTGGGATCAGGATCGACGAGCCCCGTTACCTGGACCTCGAGCACCGAACGCCCATCCACGGCGACTCGCGCTGGCCTGGGGCCGGAGTAGACGAGGCCAGGCGGTGCAAAAAACGTGAAGGGTATCGTCGTACCCCCGAGCAGCTGACCGTCGACGACGACACTGAGAGGCAGCGTCAGATCTTCGAGCTTGCCCGGGTTGACATCCAACATCGCAAACAAGAAGGGTGCAGGGTCGATGTTGACGATGAGTCTCGAGTCGCTGCCTTCGACGAAGGTGAAGAGCACATCCTGGGGGGCAAAGGTCTCGTTGTTGTAGTCCTGATAACCGATGCCCTGATAGTATTTCTGAATACCCGGCGCAAACTTGCCACCGTCGACACGAACCCGCAAGTTGTGGGATGCGTTCTCCGGCTTGTAGAGCCAGATGAGATCGGGGTCGCCCTGAAGCAACTCTTCTCGCCGCTGCTTCTCTTCGAGCTCGGCAGCATCGAACTTGGTCGGATCCAGGCTCTCGAGCAGCCGGTAGTTGCGAAGGGTCACCTGGACCTGGAAGCTCCCGTTGATCCGCGTGAACGGCATCGTGGCGGGCGTCACCTGCACTGA
>JAJRTL010000179.1 GCA_024278315.1 Planctomycetota bacterium
ACGGAAGAAGAGATCCGCTGCGTTGCTGCTACGACCCCGAAGACTGCCAGCACCATCGATCATCCAGGCAGCCAGACTCAGATGCTGCCCCTTGAGGGAGAGCGGCAGCGACCCAAGCGAACTGAAGTCGACTGCGGCCTTGGCCTGCCCCTTGGCATCCAGTACTCCTATGAATCCCGGGAGGACCGAACTGTTGGCGAGGCCCAGGGCCTGCGCACTGAAAGCGTCGAAGTTGAGCGGAAGGTTGTCGCCCGGCAGGGGCAGTCCCGGGAAGGAGCCCGTGAGGCCCGTGAGGATCAGATAGAGCCGACCTTTTCTGGCAGTCCCCCCATCGACATCAAGAGCGACGCGCTGAGGCCTGGCCAGGACGATCCCAGTAGAGCTCTGGGACAGGGCTAGCCGCGTGTGCAGCACTTCGTTGATGACGGTGAGCAGCTCGGACTTCTTGTCGTTGCTGAACTCCCAGAACATCGCGCCGCCCAGTCCACGTGCACGCACATAGAAGGCCTTCTCCCGGATGGACCGTTTGTCCTCGTAGGAGATCATCACCCTCTGTGTCTTGCTGTAGACCCAGGGGGCACGGGCGTCGTCGTTCCAGTAGCGGACATAGCCCTTCTTGCCGATGTAATTGGCCATGATGTCCTGGTAGTCGAAGACTCCCTTTTCCCAGGTCCCCACGGCGGGCGGGCCTGAGTATTTGGCGAAAAGACCGTTGCCCTGACTCTGCACCTGACCGAAGCCACGCCCGTAGAACGCGAGGCCCATCTGGATCTTGCTGGCCGGAACACCCTGCGAGAAGTAGTAGTCGAGAGACTTCTCGCAGTTCCAATCGAGGCGGTTGGGCAGAGGCGTCGGATCGCCCTTCACCGGATGGAGCGGAGTGGCGAAGTTCGTGGCCGGATCCCCGGTGCCTCCCCAGGGACCATGGTAGTCGTAGTTCATGACGTTGATCCAGTCCAGGAGGCCGGTCAACTTCTTGAGGTAGAGCTTGGCTGCCTTGCGTGGATCCGCACCCGCCGCGATGGTGAGCAGGTAGCGCCTGCTGTCCTTCTTGCCCTGCACGTCCAACTGCTTGCGGAGTTCCTGCACGAAGAGCGTGAAGTTGGCTGGATCCTGGGCGCGCACCGTGTTTCCGCCGAGCCCACCACCGCCTGGGTATTCCCAGTCGAGGTCGACACCGTCGAAGCCGTACTTGAGGATGAAGGCGACGCAGGACTTGGCGAAGACCTGACGTGATCCACTCGTCAGCACGGCGTCAGAGAAGTTGCCCGACCAGGTCCAACCACCTACCGAAATCAGGGTCTGCAGATGCTTGTACTTCTGCTTGAGCACCTGCAAGCGGCGGAAGGACCCACGCAGCGTCCCCGAGGTCCAGGAGTCACCGGGATAGAACTTCTGCGTGTCCGCCCAGGTATCCCCAACTGCCAGCTTGCCGCCCACGATCTTCGCGAAGGCAAAGTTGATGTGCGTGATCTTGTCCCCCGGAATGGAGGGCACGTGGAAGTTGCGCGCATAGATCGACCAGCTCGTGTAGTAGCCCACGATCCTGGGCTTCTGAACTGCGGCTTGCGCACCGAGAGGGGTGGAGGCGAGGGCCAGGAGGGCCACCGGGAGAGCCAAGGAGAGAGGATGCCGCATGCGACTCACGGGTGAGAGGAAGGCAGGCAGGAGGGGTATCTCCTTTGTATCAGCCAGCAGACGGACCGACAAGCGGACTGCATAATGGTGCCAAATTCTCACGTGAGGGTCGCACAGGCACGAACACCTATCTCGAGCCTACACTCGCACTTCGTCCTCGAACGCTGTTTCCGAGTCGCCGATGAGGGGCTCGATGACTTCGCTCAAAAACTCATCGACCTGCTCGGGAGAACGACCGACGAAGCGAGCGTGCGTGAGCATGGAGTCGAGTTCCTGGTGGATGAAAGCAAAGGCGGGATCCTGTTTGATCATGCCTACGAGAGGGTTGGAGACTCCATCCTCCTTCATCTGCCGACCGGCCTCGATCGCCAGCACGCGGACCTTCCCGTGGAGGTCCTGACGATCACCGCCCTCTTGAACGCCTCGCATCAGGATCTCCTCCGTGGCCATGAAGGGGAGTTGCTCATCCAGGTGCCGAGCCATCATCCCGGGATAGACACGCATCCCCTCGGCGACATTGGAGATCAACAGGAGGATGGCATCGATGGCCAGGAAGGCCTCGGGGATGGAAATACGACGGATGGCCGAGTCGTCCAAGGTTCGTTCGAGCCACTGCGTAGCCGCGGTATGTGCGCCGGTCATGGTCAACTGGAGCACCAGACGTGAGAGCGAACAGACCCGTTCGGTGCGCATGGGATTGCGCTTGTAGGCCATGGCCGAGGAGCCGATCTGCTTCTCGGTGAAAGGTTCGCTGATCTCCCCCTCATGCGAGAGGAGACGGAAGTCCGTACCGAACTTGCTCGCGGACTGCGCGATCCCAGCCAGCAGCGAGAGGATGCCGTGATCGATCTTGCGCGAGTAGGTCTGGCCACTCACGGGAACGAGCCGCGCAAAGCCCATCTTGGTCGCGATCTTGCGATCCAGCTCCCGCACCTTCGTATGATCCCCATCGAAAAGAGCCAGGTAGCTGGCCTGCGTGCCCGTGGTCCCCTTGGCCCCACGGAACGGAAGCTCCTCAATGAGCCTCCGCACCTCCACGAGGTCCATGGCCAGGTCGTTCATCCAGAGCACGACGCGCTTGCCGAAGGTCAGGGGCTGGGCGGGCTGGAAGTGTGTGTATCCCAGACAGGGTAGATCGCGATGAGCCCGGGCCTGCTGGCGCAGGAGCACAAGGCTCTGCTCCAAGCGACGTTGGATCTCCCGCAGAGCCTCGCGGTAGATTACAAGGTCCCCATTGTCGGTCACATAGCAGGACGTGGCTCCCAGATGCAGGATCCCGCGAGCGGAGGGAGCCAGATCTCCGTAGTGATGCACGTGCGCCATGACGTCATGGCGCAGGTCCTTCTCGTAGGCGGCGACGGCATCGAAATCGATCTAATCCCGCTTCGACTCGAGAGCGTCCAGCTGCGCCTCACTGATGTCCAGCCCAAGCTCCCTCTCGGAGCGGGCCAGGGCGATCCACAGGTCGCGCCAGGCGAGTGAACGCCGGCGTGGCGAGAGAATCTCGCGCATCGCCCTGCCAGCGTACCGTGTGACCAGGGGATTCTCGTATTGGGAACCTGCCGGGGATGTCTTCTCGTTCATCCCCGGCATTCTAGCCTTGGATAGGAGGCCAGCCTGGACTTTTCGTGAGATCGTTGCTAGCTGTACAAGACTCCCACTCTCGTTCTGTGTTCCTGCGTGGGGTGTGGTCTTGCGCGGCGCGCTTGCCTGGGAGCCGAGACCCAGACCCGCTCTTCCCGGAACTCATAGTAGCCTCTGCGGACCAGGTATCGGATCCGACGCCCGTGGGCATCGCGCATGTAGGCGTAGCTCGCCGGCACCCAGTAGCGCACCTGCTGGAGCACCCAATGTCCGCGGGGGGCAGGTCTCACGATCCGCACAGGTGGGACATGCCGACGCACCCGGACGCGGGGGCTGTGGCGAGGAACGACGATCCGAACCGAAGGCAGACCGATGCGAACCCCGACTCCGATACGAACACTCTGAGCTTCCACGGCTCCCATCGAAAGCATGGCTGCGATCAGACTGGCTGCGATGAGCTTCATCTCCATTCTCCTTGCTCGTCTTGACTCTTGTCATCGGGTCCCCGTGGAACCGGATGGAACTGGCTCGATATCAAGGCAAGGAGCGTGCCACGACCTCTGGCGCCCAGAGGCCTGATACGCATGCGGAGAAGCCTCGCCTCGGGGACAACCTGTCCTCATCGACGGACGGAGGCTCTTGTTCGGCACGTCAGGCGTAGGTGGCGAGGAGCGCACTCACCACGCAGGCAGCCAGAAACAGGAGAGGCGGGCGGAGGTAACTCGCATCCATGGTCTGCCCCTCTCGCCAGGCACCCAGTGCAGCGATGGTGCTCATCCCCCATGCGGCGCCCAAGACGTTGGTCAACCCGTCGATGGGGTCTGCGATCCGACCTGGTACCGAGTTCTGCAGGAACTCCAGCAGGGCGCCATATCCTCCGGTCAGCAGGAAGCCCAGCAGGAGGAATGCATGCCCCTTGGGAAACCCCAGATACAAGAGCCCACCAAGGACCGCGAAGATCACAGCATGACCGAAGTTGAGCAAGAGGTCCGGACTACCCAGGAGACTCAAGCCGCGAGGCTCGGCGAGAAGCAGGCGTGCGAGGACTGCAGCCCAGCCCAGGGCCAGCACGAGAAACAAGCAGGAGAACCGATCCCTCTCTGAAGGATGAGCCTCGCTCATACGCTTCGCATCTCGTCCATGAGCATACTCAGGTCCAAGGCTGGAGCCGAGTGCGTCAGCGCTCCGACAGAGAGCCGGTCCACTCCCGCCGATGCCACGCGTCCGGCAGTCTCGAGTGTGATCCCCCCGCTGGCCTCCAGGAGGAGATCCTTGTCCTGCCCGCGATTGAGCTCGCGCACGGATGCCACCGTCTCTCGAAGCACACCGATATCCATGTTGTCGAGAAGCAGCACGTCCGCTCCCCCCATGGCCGCGGCCTTGGCCTCGTCCAGATTGCGAACCTCTACGGTGACGGGCCCAAAGCGCCCTCCCGTGGCCACCGCCTGCTCGACAGTATTCTGATAGCCAGCCGGATCCGTACCGTTTCCCGAGAGGGCGAAGTGGTTCTCATTCAGGAGGATGCGGTCGAAGAGGCCGAAACGGTGGTTGATGCCGCCGCCCACGAGGACGGCATACTTCTGCAAGGACCGGAGACCCGGAACCGTCTTTCGCGTCTCGAGAACGATCGCACCGGTCCCACGAACCGCTTGCACATAGCGTGCGGTCAGGCTGGCGACGCCCGAGAGCTGTTGCAGGAAGTTCAGCGCCGTGCGCTCAGCCGCGAGAAGCCCCTGGGCACTCCCCTGGACCGTGAGGACCTCGGTTCCCTCGACAAGCCTGGCACCGTCCTCGGCATGGACTTCGATGCGGCACTCGGGATCGCAGACGCGGAAGGTCTCGATCGCGAGTGCGACACCCGCGAGGACCCCCTCTTGCTTGGCAAAGATGCGGCCGCGCGCGCGCGCCGTGTCTGGAACCACGGTTTCGGAGGTGAGATCACCGCGCTTCGAGAGGTCCTCTTCGAGGGCGATGCGGACGTGATGCTGGCTGAGTTCTACGGGGATTTGCATGAGGCTCTGGCGGTGGCTGCGATCAGCTACCTATCCTGGGCCTCACCCTCGTTGGAGTCCACAGCTTCCCGCACCTCTCCCAGCCAGGCCATGACGAGATCGGCCCGTTTGGGACCGATTCCCGGCACAGCGAGAAGCTCCTCGCGCGAGAGCACACCCACCCCCGCCTGCAGTGCCACCGCCAGTGGCTCCGCCTGGGCGGGACCGATCCCCGGGAGCAGGCAGAGGAGATCGGGCGACATGCTTCGTGGGTCCATGACCAAGGGGCGCATCCCGCCTCGAGCCGCCGAAGGGGGACCCAGATCGTGATGAAGTCCGTGGATGAAGAATCGCGCAAAGAGGAAGACCAGGATGAGAGCGAAGATCAGGCGCTGCACGCTCTGATTGTTTCTCCTGAACACAGTCAGCTCCTCTCGAGCATCCTCGATCGGAAGTCTGCTCGTCCCTCAGCCTCGGGGAGAGCTGCCAGACACTCCAGCAATCGATCTCCCACCTCTGCCATGGCGCGTGCCGCAGGAGACTCCGGTGCATGCAAGAGGATCGGGGTCTTCCGCGCCAATGCCCGCCGGACCGTCGGGTCTTCGGGTATCGCGCCCAGGTAGTGCAAGGGGTAGTGGAGAAAACGGCTCGCAACATCCTGCAATTTCTCGAAGGTCTCGAGACCTTCTCCCTCCTCGTAGACCCGGTTGACGAGCACATGCACCTGAACCATGTGCTCACGCAGGATCAGGCACTTGAGGAGGGCGTAGGCGTCCGTCAGCGAGCTCAGCTCGGGCTGCAGAACCAGGACCACGAAGTCGCAACAGCGCAGGAAGAGCAAGGTCTGCCGGGAAATCCCCGCTGCGGAATCCACGACGAGGGCATCGGCCGTGATCTTCAGATTCGAGATCCCCCGTCCCAAACGTCGGATCTCACCGGGTTCGAGATGGGAGAGTCGACTGATTCCAGAACCACCAGGAAGGAGACTGACCCCGAAGTCGGATTGGATGATGAGCTCATCGAGCCGTTTCTCGCCCTGGAGGAAGTGTTGGATATGACCCTCCGGTCGCAAACCGAGTTGGAGGTGGCTGTTCCCCAATCCCAGGTCGGCGTCCAGGATCTGGACAGACCCCAAGCCTTGGGCCAGACGGAGAGCCAGATTCACACTGGTGAAGGTCTTCCCCGTACCTCCTTTTCCAGAGGCGACACCGATGCTGGGGACCGCCAGACGTCCCTTTCTCGGCTCACCACGCAATCGATTGAAGATTCTCAGAGGTCGGAACCTCTCGTAGTCGTCCGCTGGAAACTGAACCATCAGGCCTCCCTTCCCATCCTCTCTCGCGAGAGATGCTGTGCATTCGAACGTACCACCGTCCCCCCGAGGTCCAGTGGTGAGCTAAATGTGAAAAGAGCCTGGCCTGCCCCCAGAGCCCAAGAGACCGCGCCTCTTGGCTTCTGCAGCAGATCTAGTCTGTAGACGCTCCCCTGATCAGATCCCCTCCTCCGTAGGATTCAGGTCTCGTGGATGCATGAAAGCGTCGATTTCTTCTTCTGTGAGCTTCGGTCCGAGGTCTCGGGCCTCGGGCAATTTCTGTGGAGGCGTGCCCCCCATGCGCAGGCGCCCCTTGGCGGGGAGGACCCTACTGTTGGGAGCCCCCCCTCGCGCGTCCTCTTCGCGCAAGGGCTCAGCCAATCGGTCGTCCCCCGAAGTGAGCCCATCAGGAAGCCTGTCGGAGGCCACGTGGGCGGGTGGCTCGGCGAGGTCACCTGCTACGGGATCGACTGGTGCGTGGGCTTGCGCTTGCGCCTGCCCCACCGCCGCGAAGCCCTCCTGGTCCGCCTGCCTCGCCAACAGCAAGCGAAGCACCTGGTCGATCGCAGCTTCCACATCGGCCACGACCGTGAAGACCTCTTCCTGGGGTCGCCCTTCGATGTTCACGTGCGCCTCACGGTCCGAGCAACGAAGCTCCACACAGGGACGCCCTTCGAAGAGGACCAGACGATGATAGCGATCGCCATGCACCTCCAAAGCAGCCGAGAGGGAGCCCAACCGCTCCAGGAACAGGCCCACCAGGGCTGCCTGGTGTGGATCCACGAGCCCTTCGGGAACCAGGGGCAGCTCTCCTTCGGGACCCTGCTGCCAGGCGGGCAGGCTGCGGGCGTACCACTGGCGTTTGCCACGCAAGGCAAAGAACAATAGTTCGAAGACCTGAAGGGGCAAGGAGGTCAACCCTTCGAGGCGCTTCAACCGGCTGGCACGCAGCCCACGCGTGACGAGGAAGATCCGATGCTCGAGATCCCAGCGCAGGCCCACAGGTGCGCTGTCCAGGAGACCCAAGCCCTGCCGCAGGAGGAATGCGTTCTCACGGAACCAGAGATCGAGATCGAGAAGTGCCAGTGGGATTTCGGCGGCACCCTCATCGTCCACGGCAAGGATCAGGACCGGCGCGCCCGATGCGTCCCTGGCCAGGAAATCGACACGAATGCCTTCACCGAATTCGACGTCCTCTTCGAGAAAGACGAGACCCGATTCCAGGAAGTGATGGGCCACGCCACCCAGCCGGTCGAGACCCCCCTTGGAACGAAGGAGGTCGGCTAGTAGCAGACGAGGATGTGGAATTGTAGGACCGGAGATCATGGTGTTCACCAAAGAACAGCCTGCGTCACTCCGCAACGACCGGATCGGACTTGCAGCCCATCCCCAGTCGTGACGATCAGCCCCCTCCCCGGAGCCGCCCATCTGCCGTTCGTCTTTCTCTCTCCCGGTGTCAGCCGGGCCTGTCGTACCTTGTCCTCAGTCCCTGTTTCCTGAAAGCATGGTTCGCGTTCACGCCGACTCGAACAGTGTTCCCAGGACAGCGAAGATCCGAACCATGCCCCCGGACTTGCTGGAAGCGCCCATATTCAACCCATGTCACCGGACTTTCACAAGTCCCCTGTTCTACGAGCGAAGGATTCCAGGAACCCCATCACATTTCTGAACAGGGTCGCCTAGGGCCTTGTCCCCATGCCCGCCCCCCCCTGGAGAGTGAGAGCGTGGCATAGCGCTACGGCCAGAGCATCACTGGCGTCCAGCGCCAGGCCCTTGGCCTGGGGCCCGAGGGAAGCCTGCACCATCCGCGCCAGAGCTTCTTTGGACGCCCCCCCTGCGCCTGCTACCCGAAGTTTGATCGTGGCCGGCGGATACTGGACAACACCGATCCCGACCTTGGCTGCCGAGAGCAGGACCACGCCTCGCGCCTCGCCGAGTCTGAGGGCGCTCTGGACCGATTTTCCGAAAAAGGCCTCCTCCACCGCCATCACTTTGGGTTCGAGACGCTTCAGGACCTCAGCGAGGCCCTCGGCAATCGACAACAAGCGACTCTCGATGGAGTCCTTGCCTCCCAGACGCAGGACACCGGCTTCCACCAGCTGCAAGGCCGAGCGACCGCTCGGCAGGGAGACGGCATTCTTGACCCGGCTCCGCCCCCCAGCGTGGCCACGCTGTTCGCTGAGCTCGAGGCAACCATAGCCGAGCACGCGACTACCAGGATCGATTCCGAGGATACGCACGCACCCCACAGTAGAGCATGGGCCCGAGCCTTCCAACCTTGACAAGGAAGCGTAGGCTCTCGCACATGAGTCATCAGCCCATCAGTTTCGTGGCACTGATCCTCGCCGCAGGGCAGGGGCGGCGCATGGGAGCCAACCAGCCCAAGGCATGGCTCGAGATCGAAGGGAAGAGCGTTCTCCATTGGAGTGCCGAACGCATGGCGCGCGTACCCGGTCATTTGGGAACCATCCTCACCGTGGACGGAACCTCCTTGAAGGAGCGCATCCCCGGACAGCGCGCGGCCCTCGAATCGGTCGGAGTCCTCGAGTTCGTGAAGGGGGGTGCCAGCCGCCAGGAGAGCTGCGAACTCGCCTTCGCAGCCGCAGAGAGCAGGCTTCCCGAAGCCCGTGTGTTGCTCGTCCACGATGCAGCCCGGCCTTTCTTCCCGCTCTCCGAGACCGCAGAAGCCATCCGCCTCGCCGCCGAGAAGGGAGGAGCCCTCCTGGGACACCGGACACGGGATACGCTCAAACGCATCGACGCCCAGGGCCTTGTCCTCAGCACTGTCGATCGGAGCGAGATCTTCCAGGCTGCCACGCCCCAGTGCTTCCGCAGGGATCTCTTCGAGAGGATGCTCTCGATCGCCCGGGAGAACGGTATCCAGGGCACGGACGAAGCGGGCCTCGCGGAAGCTTGCGGCATCCCCGTCCATGCCGTCGAATGCCCAAGCACCAACCTGAAACTGACCTGGCCCGAAGACCTCAGTCTGGTCCCCAGCCTCATTCCCCTGCTCCACACTGACTCATGAAACCTCCACGTATCGGCATCGGAACCGACCTCCATCGTCTCGTGCCCGGGCGCCCCTGCATTCTGGGCGGGCAGACCCTGGACTGCGCCGTCGGCCCCGAAGGGCACTCCGACGGTGACGCACTTCTTCACGCCCTCTGCGACGCTCTTCTGGGTGCCGCAGGCATGGACGACCTCGGCACCCTCTTCCGGGATAGCGATCCCAGGTGGAAGGACGCCCAGTCTACGCTCTTCCTGGAGGAGACCCTCCGCCTGGTTCGACAGGCAGGCATGGAACCGGTTTCCGTGGACATCGTAATCCACTGTGACCGCCCCAGGATCGGTCCCCACCGCGCGACCCTGCGTCAGTCCCTCGCGGAAGCCCTCGACCTCGACCTCTCTCGCGTCAACCTCAAGGGCAAGAGTCTGGAGTCAACCAACCATGGACCTGAGACGATCGAGGTGATCGCGGTCGCAATCCTCAGCGAGGACTGACCGCAGGGCGACGGCCCGAAGCCGTGCCTCCCGTCGGGCCAAGGCACTTGACCCGACAAGAAGTGGACAGATGAGTCCAGAAGGGTGCTCCCCTTCGCAAGACGCAGGAAGACTGAGGAGACCTGGTAATCAAGAGGGACCTCACGGAGAGCACTGAGGATCACAGAGATGGTCTTGTAGTCTCTGTGCTCTCTGCGTCTCCGTGAGGGACAGCTCCGGATCCCAGCCCCACGCCTCGTTGGTCTGAGGCGCAGCCTCGTTCGCCCGAACGATTCAAGACCTCGATGCGTCTGACGGCGTCATTCGGTCCAGGACCGCGAACCTATCGGTTCGCTCGGCATGGCTTCGATTCGACGACCCTCTTGGGTCGCCTCATATCTCGCGCAGCCCCCCCTGAACTCGAAATGCGCTCGTCAGACCGCAAGAACGAGCTCGGCTGCG
>JAJRTL010000180.1 GCA_024278315.1 Planctomycetota bacterium
CCCCCGGTGTAGGCCGGAGCCGTGTCGATGAAGTTGATGCCTTGGTCCAACGCGGCTTCCACGATCCGTGAGTTGCTCGCGTTGATCTGACCACAGCCCACTGCGATCTCCGAGACCCGGATCCCAGTCTTGCCCAGGAGGCGATAGCCCACGCCCAGCTTTCGCTTCCGGTCCTGCCCGTCAGCTTTTTTCTTGTCTTGGAGCAGTCCCGAGATCTCGGCTGGCATCAATCCGCCGATCAGAGGGAGACTTGCGGCACTCATGCCAATGCGGCTGATGAGTTCGCGTCGGGAGAGATCCTGGGATTCACGATTCGACATGTCTGGGGCTCCTTCTGGCTTTGCGTCAGTTTCGGTCCACAGAATCATAGAGCCCAATCGCAAATGTGGAGAGTCTGTACCGATGCCTTTCTTCCCGAACTCTGCAACAATGTCGTGCCATCGATGGCATGATGGGTGCCCTTCCATTCGACCGCATCTGACGACATGCCCGCAGACCAGAAGAAGAAGCGGCGGCGCCCCAAGATCCCGGGGCCCTTCCGCAAGGTGGTTCCACCTCTCGAGACGCGTCTCGGGGTGGCCTTGCTCGTCTTTCTCGTTCTCTGTGCCTCTGTGATCCTGTGGAAAAGCGGGTACAGCAACGTATCGGTCTTCGAGCCCGTGGCCCCGGAGCCCAGGATGACAGGTCTGCTGAACACCATTCCTGAGAGGAGTCTCGTTCCCTTGGTGGGCGCGGGTGCCACTCGCGCTCCACACGAAGCCAAGCGTAGCCAGCTCGACGACCTCTCCAGTGCCCTGCCCAAGACGCTGGAGGGCGGCCCCTTCGTTCGTGGTGCCAAGCTCGAATTCTTCCCGAGGGATCAGCTCTACATCAAGATCAATGGACGCGCGGAGATCTACCTCCTTCACGACGTCGCAGGATTGGCCTTCTGTGAGTACGGGCGTGAGGGCAGCGACTCCCCAGCGGAGGTCTACCTGTATCTCATGGAGACCGAGCTGGGGGCTTTTGGCGTGTTCCAGGCCGAGAGGGATCCGGACGCACCTGGTGCGGACCTGGCCGAGGATTCGTATTTCATCGGTGGGACGCTGTTCTTCCGCAAGGGCCTGGTCTACGGGCAGGTGCTGGGGGGCGAAGACTGGAAGGAGGCGACCAGCAAGAAGCTTGCGGCAGCCATCATCGACCTCCTGCCGGGAACCCAGGAAGGTGGCGATCTCGACAAGAGCCTGTCGCGCCTGCCCTCTGCCGGACGGATGGCCAAGACCGAGCAGTTCGAACCCAAAGCCGCCTTCGGTTTTGATGCGCTGAACGGCGTCTTCCATGCGCGATACGCGAATGGCAAGGGCGGCACGCTCTTCCTCTGGTACGCGTTGGTCGCTGATGAGGCGTCTGCCAAGGAGATGCAGGAGGGCTTTGCAGAGGGCTTGGGGCGCCGCGCCGAGAAACTGCCTGAGCCCAAGAACGAGGACCTGGCAGACGCGACCTTCTACCGCGTGGGTAAACGCTACCACTGCGTCTTCCGATGGGAGAAGCTCGTGGGGGGCGTCCTGGATGCACCGGACCGCGCGCAGTGCGAGAAGAGCCTGGATCTGCTCATGACGGCGATCGATGCCATCGATGACTCTGTAGCGGGAGAGGGCGAGCACAAATGAGAGAGTCCACCGACTTCCGATTCAAATCCAAGCGGCGCGCGTACCATCGACCTCCACCAGATGACAGGGAGGAGAACCGTCGCCACTTCTTGAAGATGATGGTCCAGGGTGGGCTCGTGCTGGGTGGGGGTGTGGCGGGAGCCTGGCTGATCAAGGACCCGACAGGGCTGGAGGAGCCGCCGCAACCCATCGATGTCGTGGGCGAGGGTTCCCGGTTTCTGACCGGAATCGAACGTTCCCCGAACCTGCCCGCAATGGCCATTGCGACCGGCCGGCCTCTCGTTCCGGGCGAGACCGACAAGGTGGACTA
This sequence comes from Planctomycetota bacterium, assembly GCA_024278315.1. Classification (GTDB taxonomy): domain Bacteria; phylum Planctomycetota; class UBA1135; order UBA1135; genus JAJRTL01. The sequence continues at coordinate 1,960 of JAJRTL010000180.1, forward strand.
TGGTCGCCTCATCGATGCGGCCATCGGCGAACTGGGAGGGATCGGACGTTTCGTCAAGAAGGGCGACTCCGTGTTGATCAAGCCCAACGTGGCCTTCGATCGCCCGCCCAGGCTCGGCGCGACGACGCATCCGGATACGATGCGTGCCGTCGTGCGTCTCTGTCGCGAAGCGGGTGCCAGCGAGATCATCGTGGCCGACAACCCCATCAACTCTCCCGAAGGTGCCTTCGTCAAGAGTGGCGTGGGCAAGGCCGCCGAGGAGGCAGGTGCCAAGATCATGCTGCCCCGACCCGAATCCATGGCGCGCATCATGTTGCCGCCGGGGCAGAGCGAGGTCCTCGACGTGTGGACGATGTTCTACGAGCCGATTGCCAGGGTCGACCGGGTCATCGGCCTCGCGCCCATCAAGGACCACAACCTCTGCTCGGCTTCCATGTCCCTCAAGAACTGGTATGGCCTGCTCGCCGGTGCCCGCAACCGCTTCCACCAGAGCATCCACGAGATCGTCGCCGACTTCGCGCTCATGATGAAGCCCACACTCGTCATCCTGGATGCCACCCGCGTCCTGATGCGCAACGGACCCACCGGAGGCAGCACAGCGGACGTCAAGGAGGGCAATACCGTGATCGCCGGCTTCGACTCGATTGCCATCTACACCTATGGCTACACCCACCTCCTGGGCAGGGACGTGGACAAACTCGGCGGAACGGGTGAGGGCTATCTGCAGAAGGCGGCGCGCCGCGGGCTGGGCACGATGGACTGGAAGTCCCTGAACCCCAAGACGATCAAGGTCTGAGCCCATGCGCATCCGCTACGTACGCATCGCCTTCCAGATCTTCTTCTTCGCCCTCTTCACCTGGCTCGTCTTCGCGACCTGGATCACGCGCCTGGAGGGCTGGCCGGTCTCCCTCTTCCTCGACCTGGATCCGCTCGTCCTGTTGACGACGGCGATCACGACGCAGTCGGTCTACTCGCCCTTCCATGGGGCGGCGACCGTGGGGAGTCTAGGACTGATCTTCGGACTCATCCTGTTCGCGGTCACGGTGGTGTTCGGACGCGTCTTCTGCAATTGGATGTGCCCTTACGGCATCCTGCATCACTTCATCGGCTGGGTCTTCAACCGACGCACGATGAAGGATCGCTACGACAGCAATCGCTACATGAAGCTCCAGCACGTCAAATACTACGTGCTGGTCTTCGTGCTGGGAGCGGCGGTGTTCGGATCCCTCCAGGTAGGTCTTCTGGATCCCATCGTCCTGCTCTACCGGAGTTTCTCCACGGCCTTGCTGCCGGTCGTCGACGCGGCGACACGGGGTGGGGCCAACAGTCTGGGCGTCGAGCCCATCTACCCCGAGGAGACACATATCTATCTGGGTGGCTGGTTCATTGGCTTCATGCTCTTTGGACTGGTCGCTGCCAATCTGGTGATCCCGCGCTTCTTCTGTCGCGTGCTCTGCCCCTTGGGTGCCCTGCTCGGTGTGCTCTCGCGCTTCTCCCTCTATCGCATCCATCGCGATCCGATCAAGTGCACCGATTGCGATATCTGTCTCAAGGGCTGCGAGGGGGCATCCGACCCGCATCTGGATCTGCGCAAGGCCGAGTGTTTCGTCTGCTTCAACTGCATCGACGATTGCCCGGAGGACGCGCTCTCCTTCCAGTTCAACGCACCGGCCTGGGGAGAGATCAAGGAGGCCGATGTCCCACCCCGTCGTGCAGTCCTGGCTGGCATTGCTGGACTCGCATTCACGCCCCTCGCCCGGTTCTCGGGCAAGAGCGGCAAGGCCTTCAGCAAGGAAGTCATCCGCCCGCCTGGCTCCGTGGAAGAGCGCCTCTTCCTGGAGCGCTGCATCAAGTGTGATCAGTGTATTCGCGTCTGTCCGACCAACGTCCTGCAGCCTGCGCTGGGCGAGGCCGGGATCGAAGGCATCTGGACACCGATCCTCGATATGAAGGTGGGCTACTGCGACGTCAACTGCACACTCTGCGGGCAGGTCTGCCCGACCGGAGCCATCCAGAAGATGACCCCCGCCCAGAAGAACGGCGTGGACGAGTATCAGGGCAAGCGTGAGCAGCTCTCGATCGGCACGGCCTTCTACGACCGCGGGCGTTGCCTGCCCTGGGGTATGGACACCCCCTGCGTGGTCTGCGAAGAGGTCTGTCCGACCTCGCCCAAGGCCATCTTCTCGCGGGAGGAGACGATCACGACCCGGACGGGCGAAGATCTGGTGCTGCGGCGCCCCTTCGTGGATCCCAAGCTGTGCATCGGCTGCGGAATCTGCGAGCATGAGTGCCCCGTGACCGACGAGCGGGCGATTCGTGTCAGCGCCGTGGGTGAGTCCCGATCCCGTGACGTCAAGGAGAAGGACCACAGCCGCAGCCTCCTGCTCGAAGGGCAGTACAGCCAAGACGATTGACCGGCTCCTCGCATGGCCGGGATCTGCACGACATGGAACAGGTCAGACCCACTTCGAGATCCGTCGGGCAAAGGCGCGCGACCAGGCTAGGGGGACCGAGCTATCTGCTGGTTTCGCTCCTCTTGATCGTGGGCACAGCCTCTCCGCAGAAAGGCAAGAGGCTCGAGCCAGAACACCGGCGGGCCCTGAGCGAACTGCAACCCAGGATCGACAAGGCGATCGACAAGGGCGTCGCCTGGCTCTTGAGCACGCAACTTCGGGATGGCAGCTGGGGGCATGTGTCGGCCCATTTTCCGACCGGGATGACGGCCTTGGCCGCCTATACGCTTCTGAAGTCGGGTCTCCCCCCGAGTCATCCGGCTCTCCGCCGGGCCATCGCCCACCTCAAGGCGAGGCGCCCCACGCGGGTCTATGCCGTGGGATGCAACCTGCTCGCGCTGGCCGCCACGCACGATCCCGCCCACAAGGCGCACATGCAGCGCATCTTGGATGACCTCTTGGAGTGGCAGAATGGGACCTGGGGCTATCCCAACACCGACGGCAAGATTGGCTACCTGCATGGGGATCGGGACTTGTCGATCTCGCAGTTTGCCGTGCTCGGGTTTCGTGCGGCCATGCAATCGGGCCTCAAGGTTCCGAAGAAGGCCCTCATCGCGGCCTTCGATGGAATTTTCGACTACCAAGATCGGCCCAAGAAGGTGAAGAGCCTGGGGGGGAAGGGGACTTCGGCCAGCACGCGGGAGATTGCTGGGTTCCGCTATCGCTATTCTTCACGTGGCAAGTCTACGGGGTCCATGACCACGGCTGGCATCGCAGCCTCGACGATTCTCGGCAACGCTCTCGGCAGAAAGCTCACCCGCGGCCAGGCGCGTGCGCTGCGCCAACTCACCGATCGCGGGCTCGGCTGGTTGGATCACCACTACACCATCCAGGAGAATCCCAATCACAAGGCCTGGTGGCACTACTACTACCTCTACGGTCTCGAACGTGTGGGATCCCTGCTGGGGCAGGAGTACATCGGAGATCACCCCTGGTACCTCGATGGCGCCCGCTATCTCGTGGAGAAGCAGCAGCGCGATGGTAGGTGGTATACTAGCCGCACACCGCCGGACACATGTTTTGCACTCCTGTTCCTGGAAAGGGCCACGGCAGCCAGCACCGGTAGGCCGGCCCGCAATTCCCGCGTGACCATTGCCGAGGACGGGGAGAGTCCGATCGGCATGCGCGCGGCGGGCGGCAAGGATGGAAGTCCGCTCGAGATCTGGATCACACGTGTGGGCAAGAGGACAGCTGCCCACCAGAGTCGCAAGAAAGTCCGCGTCATCAAGGTCGAGTATTTCGTGGGAGACAAGCTCATCGCAGAGGTCGCGGCGGATCCCGACAAGATCTGGAAGGGGGAGAGCTTGCCCTGCAGGTATGCATTCAAGACTTCTGGGAGATACCATGTGGGTGCGCGGGTCCATGTCCGCTTGGAGGGGGCAGAGGGGACGAAGGATGAGGTGTGGTTGGCCAAGGGATTCGACATCGAGATCGGTCAGGTTCTCGAACCGTGGATGCTGGGGGCGACGACCGTTGCTCTGCGCAACCTGCTGCGAAAGACCTAGTTGAGGGTCCAAGCCTCGACGCAGCGCAAGAGCCATCCAGCAGGCCGCGCAGCCGACCGCGAGGAAGGCACCTCCTGGCGCTGCGAACCCACGGACGAACATCCCACGATCTCGATCGAACTCGTGAAGGCGCAGAAGGCCAACGCGCTGTGGATTACCCAGGCCAACGCGATGCCTGCGCATCTGGGCGAGTTGGATCGGATCACGAAGATCAAGATCTTCTTCAACAAGAGCAAGAAGCCCATGGAAGTGGATCTTGCCCCTGGGGAGCTAGCTCCCACGCGCGTTCCGCTGGGGCGAACGCAGAGGATCAAGCGCCTCCGAATCGAGATCGTCGAGCGCAAGCCCGGCAAGAAGAGTCGGGGCATTGCTGGTTTTTCTGAAATCGGCCTGCTTCTGGAAAAAGGAAAGAGCCAATGATCTCCGCACTGTTCCTGGCTGTCTCACTTCCCTTTCTCCCGCCCTCACAAGGCGAGGCGACAGGGGCACCCACCCCGAAAGCCCAGGACTCCCAACCCGCCTCGAAGCCTGCGAAGCGAAGCCTGCCCAATATCGTGCTTCTCTTCTCCGATGATGCGGGTTACGCGGACTTCGGTTTCCAGGAGCATGTGGCCAAGGAGATGAAGAGCCTGACGCCACACATCGACTCGATCGCCGCGCACGGGGTCAGGTTCACCAATGCCTACATGAGCGGTTGCGTCTGCTCTCCCTCGCGTGCGGGCATGCTCACGGGCCGATACCAGTGCCGCTTCGGGCATGAAAACAACATCCCACCCGGCTACATGAAAGGCGGGATGGAACTCAAGGAGAAGACCTTCGCGGATCGGCTGCGTGCGCTTGGCTACCGGACCGGTATGGTCGGCAAATGGCACCTGGGCTATCCCGAACCCTACCAGCCCAACCGGCGTGGCTTCGACTGGTTCCTCGGCCTGCTGCAGGGGGCGCGCCCCTACTTCCCGATGAGGCGGCCGACGCCGCACAAGGTCCTCCAGGAGAATGGCAAGGCACTACCCGAGAAGGGCTACGTGACAGATCGCTTCGGGGATGCGGCCATCCGCTTCCTGGAAGAGCAGGGCCAGAAAAACCCCTTCTTCCTCTACGTCAGCTTCACTTCGCCCCATGGGCCACTGCAGGCCAAGCCAAAGGACCTGAAGGCGCTCGAGGCGATCCAGCCTGTCAAGAGACGCCGCTATGCCGGGCTCATCAAGAGCCTCGACGACAACGTCGGCAGGATCCTCGAGACGCTGAAGGCCACCGGCCTCGACAAGAACACTCTCGTGATCTTCACCAACGACAACGGCGGTCAGACGATGACCGGAGCCATCAACACTCCGCTGCGCGGCCGCAAGGGACAGCTTTGGGAAGGCGGTATTCGCGTGCCCATGTGCATGAGTTGGCCCGGCAGGATCCAGGCGGGCAGCCGCATCACCGAGCCGGTCATCTCCCTCGATTTCCTGCCAACCTTCGTCGAGATGGCGAAGGGGCAGGTCGATCCTGCATGGAAGCTGGATGGCGTGAGCCTGCTTCCACGCCTGCTCGGCAAGCAGGAGCGCCTCCCCGAGCGTGCGCTCTACTGGCGCAAGGGTGGACCTGGCAACGAGATTGCCCTGCGCCGTGGCCCCTACAAGTTGCACTTCAGCAATCGCAAACAGAGCGAGCTCGCCGAACTCTACGACCTCGACAAGGACATTGGCGAGACCAAGGACATCGCTGGCGAGCACAGGGAGCTCGTGCAGGAGCTCACCAAGCTCCTCGGTGCCTGGGAGAAGGAGCTCGAAGCGCCGCGCTGGGGTGGGCGTCGCAAGCGTAGGAAGTAGGTGCGCCTGCGGAGAGGGTCATCCATCATGACTCTCTCGTGGGGGGCCCTTGCCTGCATTGCTGATCCAGCGAGGAATCCTCCTGCCCTGGTGCCGCTGAGAATATGGGGGTATCCTTTCTTTTCCTGCCAGTTCCTTCCTCTCTCCTTTGGATGCTCTCATGTCCTGTCCCGGATTCTGTCGTTTGTTTCATGTTTCGTTGTTTCGCCTCTCCCTTCTGGGCATTTTCGCAACGGGGCTATCGGCTCAGGCAAGCTTGATCAAGGACATCAACCCGGGGACAGCAACCAATCCCTCATCCAACCCCTCGGGCTATCTCACGATCGGCACGACAACCTTCTTCCGGGCGACGACCCCGGCGGCGGGCACCGAACTCTGGAAGACCAATGGGACCACGGCCGGCACGGTGATGGTCAAGGACATTCGACCGGGCAACGCTTCGTCCTATCCCTTCAACTTCGTGGCCATGGGGGGCAAGCTCTACTTCACCTGCAACAACGGCGTGAACGGTACCGAACTCTGGCGCAGTGATGGCACTACCACGGGCACGGTGATGGTCAAGGACATCCTGCCTGGCAGCTCGAGCTCCAGCCCCGGCAACCTCCTCTCGGTGGGCCAGTGGGTCTTCTTCACGGCTTGGCAAGGGCCGGGGGTGACCACCATCGGCCGCGAACTCTGGAAGACCAACGGAACGACAACGGGCACGACACTGGTCCGCGATGTCTACAAGGGGCCTCAGAGCTCCAGCCCCGGCTATCTGACGCTCTACAACGGTCGCGTCTTCTTCGCAGCCACCACGGATCGCGGGCGCGAACTCTGGCAGACCAACGGCACCTTTCTCGGCACCAAAATCGTCAGTGACATCTATCCGGGGACGCAGAGCTCGTCGCCGATCGGCCTCGCGGTGATGAACAACAAGCTCTACTTCTCGGCCTACACGAGCGCAAAGGGGCGGGAGTTGTGGCGCTCGGATGGCAGCGTGGCCGGGACCGTTCTGGTCAAGGACATCGTCCCGGGCAGTGGCAGTTCCAATCCCTTCTGGATGACGGCCCTGGGTGGCAAGCTGCTTTTTCGGGCCTATACGCCGACCAAGGGTTACGAGCTCTGGGGCTCGACGGGGACCTCTACCGGTACTGCTCTGGTCAAGGACATTGCCTTGGGAAGCACCAGCTCCTCTCCGGGCAAGCCGATCCTCTTTGGCACCCGGATCTACTTTTCGGCCCGATCTCTGACGGGTGGTCAGGAACTCTGGACAAGCAGTGGGACGACCTTGGGGACCTGGCAGGTCAAGGACATCAATGCCGGCTCCAATGGTTCCTATCCATCGAATCTGGCTGTGAGCGGGAATCGCTTCTACTTCCAGGCCAGGACGGCGGCCAAGGGCTTCGAGCTCTGGAAAAGCAACGGCACCTCTCTCGGGACGGCCCTGGTCAAGGATGTACGGCCGGGGAATGCATCCGGATTCTCACACTACATCCATCCCTTGCCTTCGGGCCGTGTGATCTTCACGGCTGACCGGGGCAACACCGGTCGTGAGCCCTATGTCAGCAATGGCACCTCCTTGGGGACCTTCCTGCTCAAGGACATCGTTCCGGGTGGCACGAGCGGCAGCCACTCCAACCACCGTAGTGTGGATGTCGACGGCCTGCACTACCTGAGCGCCGACAACGGGAGTCAGGGGCGCGAACTCTGGAAGAGCACGGGCACGAGCGCCGGTACGACGCTCGTGCGGGACATCCTGCCCGGCTCCCTGGGAAGCAATCCTTCAGAGCTCACGGCTGGCAATGGCGTCGTCTACTTCACCGCCGACAATGGAACGAAGGGCCGCGAGCTGTGGAAGAGCCATGGCTCGGCACTCACCACGGTCCTCGTCAAGGACATCCGTCCAGGAAGTGTGAGCAGCTCGCCCAGCTTCCTCACGATGTATCTGGGCAAGCTCTACTTCAGCGCCAACGACGGGGTCAAGGGCGCCGAGCTCTGGGTCTCGGACGGCACGCTGGCGGGGACGACGATGGTCAAGGACATCCGTCCCGGATCGAACAGCTCCTATCCGAGGAACCTCACTGTCATCAAGGACATGCTCTTCTTCGCGGCCGATGACGGGGTCAAGGGGCGCGAACTCTGGAAGACCGATGGGACGGCCGCGGGCACGGTTCTTGTCAAGGACATCATGCCCGGGGTCGGTGGATCCAGTCCCTTTGCCATCACCGAGCTCTACGGGCAGGCGATCTTCACGGCCCGGGATGCTACCCATGGCGACGAGGTCTGGAAGAGCAACGGCACGACGGCGGGGACGGTCCTGGTCAAGGACGTCAATCCAGGTTCTGCAGGATCCAAGCCTCACGGCTACACGCAACACGGCGTCTTCCTCTACTTCAGCGCCTTCACACCGGCCGCAGGGCAGGAACTCTGGAAGACCAACGGCACGGCACTCTGCACCAGTCTGGTCAAGGACATCAATCCCGGCACGGCCAGCAGCCTGCCGACAGGCTTCGTCTCGCTCGGCTTCCAGCACCCGATGCTTTTTGCGGCGAAGACCTCGGGGACCGGTGGCAAGGGCGTGGAGCTCTGGAGGACCAACGGCAGCTCCTCCAATACGGTGCTGGTCAAGGACATCCGGCCTGGAATCGCCGGTTCGGCCCCCCTCCAGCTCAAGGCTGTCGGCAAGCGTGCCTACTTGACGGCCGACAATGGTGTCCATGGGCGGGAGATGTGGAAGAGTGATGGGACGACCGCCGGAACGGTCCTTGTACAGGATCTGCGTCCCGGCTCGGGCTCGAGCAGTCCTGCCGAGCTACGGTTCCTCTGCGGCAAGCTGACCTTCTCAGCCGACAACGGTCTCATCGGCCGTGAGCCTTACCAGATTGCTCTTCCCGGTGCCTCGGTCGAGCTCGTCGGAACAGGCTGTGGGGCGACGGCTCCCACCATGGGTTCGCGGCCGCCTCAGATCGGAACGAACAGCTACGTCACGGGTCTTCGTGCGCCCAGCGCCCACATCGGCCTGGTCTTCTTCTCGTCCCGCCCCAATCCTTCGGGGCTCTTCGGTCCTGGCTGCCAGAACTACCTGGATTTTGGCAGCCTCAACCTGCTCTTCAGCTGGTACACGACGGCTGCCGCCTGGGGTGGCACGGTGCCCATCCCCAACTTCGCTTCCCTCAACGGTCAGTGTGTGAGCCTCCAGACATTCTTCATCAAGGCCACGCCTCCTTATACGATCAGCACGACCAATGGCGTGATCTGGGGGCTCGGCTACTGATCCGTCAGCCCGGATGATTCATGAGATCGTTGCGAGCCATCAACAAATGGCACAACCCTTTGTTTGATTGCGGTCTGACGAGGAGATTTCGGATTGAGGATGGCTGCGCGAGATGCAGGCGACCGAGGAGGGTCGTCGAAATCGAGCATGGCCGAGCAAGACGTCAGGTTTGCGGTTCTGGACCGGATGATTCCCCTCAGGCTCACCGAGGTCGGGAATCCTTCGGGTGAGCCCTGGAGGAGGCAGGTCGACCCGGAAGCCGGTGTCCCGCTGCTGGATCGGAGAAGGAAGCAGTCCCGCGCCTTCCTATTCGCGGGGAGAGGGGTAGAATCCTCGACCTGCTCGGGGCGCGGGGGATCTCCCTCGCTGAGAGGGACCCGTGGAACCTGATCCGGTTTGCACCGGCGTAGGGAAGCGCAAGCTCTTGATGGCCGAGCGGATCATTGTTGCCTCTGGACAGGTGAAGCTCATGACGGCCCAAGACTCCTCCTCCTGGACGCTGCCCCTCTTGGGTGGCCTCAATCCTTCGACCGCCAAGGCGGGAACCAATCCCGGGAGCTTCGCGATGGCTCCCGACATCGGTGGGCCGCGCGCCTTTGCCTCGCCCGATACGCCGGGCATGCCCGAGCCCTCGGGTCGGACGGCCTGGGATTTCAATCCTTCGCCGCGTCCGCTCGGAGAGTGCGTCACGCAGCTCGAGTTTGCGCGGCATGGCGTGGTGACGCCCGAGATGAAGCGCGTGGCCGAGCGCGAGCCGCACCTGACCGCCGAGCAGGTGCGCGACGAGGTCGCGGCGGGCCGCATGGTCATCCCGGCCAACCGCATGCACCTGGCGCACAGGCTCGATCCGATGTGCATCGGGCGTGCGAGCAAGACCAAGGTCAACGCCAACATGGGGGCATCGCCGGTCAGCTCGGGCACGAGCGAGGAGCTCGAGAAGCTCGAGTGGGCGCTGCGCTGGGGGGCCGACACGATCATGGACCTCAGCACCGGCGGTGACATCGATGCCTGCCGCGCCGCACTCATCAAGGACTCACCTGCGCCGATCGGGACCGTGCCCATCTACTCGATGATCCTCGACTGCAAGATCGAGGACCTCACGGCCGAGATGGTGCTGGCCAATCTGGAGCATCAGGCGCAGCAGGGCGTGGACTACTTCACGATCCATGCAGGCGTGAGGCGCGCACACTTGCCCTACGTCACGGATCGCCTCATTGGCATCGTCTCGCGCGGAGGCTCTCTGCTGGCCAAGTGGATGATCCATCACGGCCGCGACAACCTGATGTATGAGATCTGGGACGACATCTGCGATGTCTGTCGCAAGTACGACGTGACCTTTTCGATCGGTGATGGCCTGCGTCCGGGTGGGCTGGCCGACGCCAGCGACCAGGCGCAGCTGGCCGAGCTCGCGACGCTCGGCCAGCTGACCGAGCGCGCCTGGGCCAAGGGTGTGCAGGTCATGATCGAAGGGCCGGGGCACATGAGCTTCGACCAGATCGAATACAACATGAAGCTCGAGCGCACGCTCTGCCACGGCGCGCCCTTCTACGTGTTGGGGCCTCTCGTGACCGACGTCTTCCCGGGCTACGACCACATCACCAGCTGCATCGGCGCGACCGCGGCCGCCTACCACGGCGCATCCATGCTCTGCTACGTCACGCCCAAGGAGCACCTGGGGCTGCCCAAGGCCGAGGACGTCAAGCAGGGTTGCATCGCCTACAAGATCGCCGCGCATGCAGCCGACGTGGCGCTCGGCATTCCGGGCACGCGCGACTGGGACGACGAGCTGACCAAGGCTCGCGCTGCGCTCAACTGGCAGAAGCACTTCGATCTGGCTTTCGATACCGACACGGCCCGCGCCTTCCACGACGAGGACCTGGACGTCGACACGGACTTCTGTGCGATGTGCGGCCACGACTGGTGCTCGGTCCGCATCTCCAAGGAGATCGTCGAGTTCACGTCGGGCAAGGAGGCCGAGTTCGCCTGGGACAGCCCCAAGATCTCCGAGGCTCTCACCACCGACCAACGCGAGATCCTCGAGAAGCGCGGCGTCCTGAGCCCCGCCGAGGTCCACCGCCTCGCCACCAAGACCCGCACGAGCGTCGGCACCGACGACGACGGCAAGGCCACCTGCCACAGCGACCACGTCGACTCCCCTCACGCCCACCAGATCCAAGCCGAGCAGGTCCCCGACTAAACCCACCCGAGTAGATGGGGTCAGACCCTTTTTCTCCGGGCAAAATGCCCGGAGAAAAAGGGTCTGACCCCATCTACTCGGGTGGGCGCGCTCGAGGTCATGGGGATGCTCTCAACCTGGAAGATCGATGGGGATCTCCATCCTCCGTCAGCATCGACGATAGAGCGAGCCACAGACCCGCCTGGAGCTCAGAATCCCCCTCGGCTTCCCAGAAGTGCTGATATGGGCGGGGGATAGGGCTTATGGCGACTCTTTCGCAAGAACGGGCTTGATGAAGTAGGCTTCTTGGTCGATATTGAGAACCAGTCGCAAGACCTGACCCGAAGACAAGCATGATCATCTGCAGTTGCCACGGCATCACCGACAAGGAATACCTCGAGCATCTTGAGAAGAAGGGCAAGAGCACCGCTGCGCCCGGCCGTGCCTGCCTGGCCGGTAGTTGTTGTGGTTGTTGCGTGCCGACCTTGCAGGCCTTGAGCCAGCATTCGGGGGCCAGGTCCAAGACCGCGAACGAGACCCAGCGCACAGGAACGAGCCCGGACGAAGAGTCCGGCCTGAGCGGGTCGTAGAAGACTTCGCCTTCCACCCCTATTGGGGTCCCCTCGCGGGACCTCATGAAGAAGCCCTCCTCGTGAGGGCTTCTTTGCTATCGGTCCCATGACTCTCTCATGGACGGCGCTATGCTCGGAGGAGAATCAACCGCCTGACCTCTAGCCAGAGATAGAAACCCCGATGAAGAGTGATCCCAAGATCATCGAAGCCCTCAACGATGTCCTCACCGCTGAGCTGACCGCGATCAACCAGTATTTCTGCCACAGCAAGCTCTGCGCCGATTGGGGCTATGAGCGCCTCGCTGCCTACATCCGCAAGGAGTCCATCGAGGAGATGCAGCACGCCGATGCGCTCATGGATCGCATCATCTACTTCGATGCCATCCCCAACATGCAGCGACTCTATCCGATCAAGATCGGTGAGAGCGTGCCGGAGCAGTTCAAGGTCGACCTGGATCTCGAATATACGGCCGTGGAACGCCTCAACAAGGGCATCGCCCTCTGCCGCGAGCTCTCCGACAACGGCACGCGCGAGCTCTTCGAGAAGATCCTGGTCGACGAAGAGGAGCACGTGGACTGGCTCGAGTCCCAGCTCGGACTGATCGAGGAAGTCGGCAAGGAGAACTACCTCGCCGAGCAGATCCGCGACCAGTAGTCCTGCCTGGACAGGGATGGGCTCCGGCTGCGTCCACTCGAGGCCGGAGCGAACCCGGGCAGGCTCAGTTTCCGGTCCGGAAGCTGTCGCGCCGCCCGAGCGGCTTCCCCGCACCCGGCACACGCCAGGTCCAGGTGACCGTGATTTCCTGGTTGGCGGGAAGTGGTGAGAAGGGGATGAACACCGCCATCCCCGGCGCAGAAAGCACACGACGTTGGCTGTCCTCGGGTCGATGCACATAGCCCGGGAGCACCTGTCCCTCGGCGCGCACCGTGCAGGTCAATGCGCCGGCGGGAGCCGGCAGCTTGTCGAAGAAGTGGATGGAGATCGGATAGCCGACCTTCTTGGGCTTTTCGATCCCAGCGGCGAGCACCTTGTTGCGCACGACCGGCCCGAGATCCCGGATCGCGAGGCTGCGGGGGACCTCCGTGGCGTTGCGAGCCGGATAGATCCGACTCAGTCTGGTCCCGGCCGGGCGTTGGGGGCGCGTCTCCAGGAAGGCCTCGTTGCCGCGCTGGTAGAGATTGAGCCATTGTCCTCGCGGATCGGCCAGAAGATCGCGATAGCCGGGCAGGTCGTACCATTCTCCGATGAGCCTGGTCGCCTTGGTCTTGAGGGCGACCGGCAGGCAACGCAGCCAGGGCTCGGAGCCCGTCTTGAGCCAACTCACGAGCTTGGCGCTTCGCTTTTCCTTGGGGGCCAGCTTGCCGGTGACGATGTAGCGCCGAGCCTAATCCAGTTCGAGCAGGTCGCGAAGATTCTCACTGAACTCGTTGCGCCAGCCGAAGAAGGCCTGGCCCTTGCGGATGCGCTCCTTGTTGAGTTCGATCATGAGCTTCTTCCAGGCCGGTGACAGCGGCGTGTCCCCGCCCCAGTCCTTCTTGCAGAAGCGGAGCAGGCGGTCGGGCTCGGTGAGGAACTCCCGCCATTCCTTTTCGACTTGCCCCAGGGGGACGTGGGCGGCCTCCTCGAACTTCTCGTCCACGTGCGCTGGCCCATGCGCGCCCTTGGCCTTGGTCGAATCGAGGGCCTGCAGAAAACCCGGATTGCGACGGAAGAAGTAGAGACAGAACGACCAGGCCTTGATCCGGTCCTCGTTGGTCATCTTGTTGGCTGTGAGGAAGGGCAGGCGGTTGGCCGGCGTCGCACCCTGCTCCCAGGCCACTTCCTCGGCCATCTCGTTCCACTTCTCGATGTCGGGCATCAGGATCTTGATCTCCCGCTTGCCCGCCGAGGTGCCCTTGCCGCGTGGCTGGGCCACCATGAACTCCAGGGTCTTGTTGAAGAAGTAACCGCAGAGCGCATGTCCGACACCCTCGTGCATGGCATTGGTGCGCACAGCCGTGTAATCCTGCACGACCTTGCGCACGACGTGGTCGCGCACCTGCTCCATGCTCGTGCGTCCATGCGAGGACGTCACCCGACCCCAGCTCATGCTGGACGCGTATTGGATCGAGAACTCGGCATCGCGCGGGTTGTTGCTCATACCGCGCACGTAGCTGGCCCAGGGCTCCTTGCTCTTGAACAGGACCCAGTGGTGTCCCTTGATCCGCTGCGGGCCCATGCTCCGGTTGGTCCCCAGGACCGTCTGGCACCAGTAGAGCGCACGTTCCGCCCAGAGCGCACCTTCGCGCAGCTGGTCCTTGCCGATGTCACCCCAGAGCGTGAAGTTGGGACTTGAGACGCCTTGATAGCCAAAGCTCTTGCCGAGGATGTTGTCGATCGTCGAGTTGCGCTCGTCGTCCAGGTCACGGATGGGGAAGTCCATCTCCTTCACGACCTCGCGCGTTTGGGCCATGAGGCGTGATCGCATGAGCGTCCCGACTTCGTCCTTGCTCCCGTGGAAGCCTTCGAAGGACTTGAGTTTCCGTAGCTCGGCCACCTCCGTGTCGGAGGGGTCGAAGCGCAGCGCGCGGTCCAGATGCCAGTCGGCACGCTCGCCCTTGCCTTCCTTGCGCAGACGCAGCGACATCTTCTTGTGCTCGCGCGCCAGCTCCGCGGCCAGCTTGTCCCACTTCTTCCCGAGCTTCCTCTTGGCCGAGGCGCTGGCCAGATCCTTGTCAGGGTAGAGCGTGGCGCCCAGCACCCAGAGACGACCCGATCGCTTGTAGCCCAGGGCCGACCGGGAGGCCTCGTTGTTTTCGTCGTAGTGGCTCAGGACTTCGCGCCAGATACGTCTGGCCTGGCTGAACCAACGAGCCTTGAAGCAGGACACGGAATACTTGTGAAGCCGCTCGGCAGACTTGTCGAGCATGCGCTTCTCGGCTCCACTCTGGAGGACGGGCAGAAGAGCGCAGAGGGCCACGGCAGGCAAGAGGAGTCTGGGCATCGGGGATTGCAGTCGGATGCTAGGGATAGGGGGTCAACCGTATGCCGGGACCGAGGTGCCGGCATGTGGATGGCCAAGGAGGCGCGATGCCCAGGGAGCAGGGCAGCCCACCATCGGATGGGCCTCGGCCCCGTGGGGCAGGAGCGAGGCCCATCCAGGATCGACTGCCGGACTCCGC
>JAJRTL010000181.1 GCA_024278315.1 Planctomycetota bacterium
AACCAGAACCCAAGCCCAAACCCAAACCCAAACCCAACCCAGAAATACAGCTTAGGAGACCCCGTCGAGAGAATGCAGCCCTCGAGACGGAGTCTTCTTCCCTCCCCAACCGGGCCGGGACAAAAGCGTGGTGACCTCGGCCAAGACCGCAATCCCGCGAAGGAATCTCAGACTTCTGAGGCTCTCCGCGTGCAGCCGAACCGCCCGGTCGATGCTACTCCTCGAGGCGACGCATGTCGCCGTCGAGAGGCCAATCCAAGACGAGGCGACTCAGCTCGGATGGCCCTGGTATCGCCCCCACGCTCGGACTCCCGGCCCGGTGATTTTCTTGGCCAGCCAACCCGACGGCTGCCCCAGCGGAAGACCCACCGGGCCACACAGCGAGAGCAGGCGCCACCCTTGAGATGCAGCCCTGGCTCCCCATGGCCAAACCGGACCATCCAAGCGGTATGCCCTTGGTCTCGTGCTGCGATCTTGACAAGCAATCGAGAGACATTGAGCGGGATGGCTCTGATGCTCGTGGTCCTCTCTCTGTTCTTCGTGGCGAGTATGGCCGCATGAGGATGCCAATGACAATGACAGGACGGACATCGGGTGGCAGGGTCCTGACATCGGGTGGCAGGGTCCTGACATCGGGTGGCAGGGTCCTGACATCGGGTGGCAGGGTCCTGACATCGGGTGGCAGGGTCGGGAGATCAGGAGACAGGGTCGGTTTTTTTTCGGTTCAGACTGAACCTACACCTACCTTTCTTTCGTCCTATGGACACTGGCCTCCAAGGAAAAGCTCCCTGGGGGTCGATTCCCAGGAACCCCAGCCAGACAAGGCTGCCGTCATCACTCGCTGCACCAGCACGCACAGGAGACTAAGGCAGCCCTGTCTCACCGGGCTGTCTTCCTTCCTATCCACTCGCGTACCCTCTTCTCTCTCACACAGAACCGCTAGTGCCCAGGCTTGTACAAAAGACATGACGGTCTCCCCTTTCTGGAGGGGACTCCTGCCGAAGTCGGGCACAGAAAACACACTGATCTTCCGGCAGAACCACCTCGGCCAGGCGGCACTGCCCTATGACTCCAGATCGCAGACCGGCCCCGCGGGGACCAGCCCACCGGGGACCAGCCTGCGGGGAAAAGCTCCATCAAGGAACAAGCCATGCTTCTGACTAGCAAACAACTCGATGTCCTCCGATTCATCCGTGACTACCGACGCGAGAATGCCCTGGCCCCGACGCTTGAGGAGATGGCCAAGAACTTTGGGGTTTCGAAGATCACGATTCACGAGCATCTGTCCCACCTGGAACGAAAGGGCGCCATTTTCAGGGCTCGGGCCCGGGCACGCGGGATCACGGTCCTCTATGACCCTGACAGCCCCGAAGGTCGAGGCCTGATCCCCAGCGATGTCTCGCTGCCCGTCCTGGGCCAGATCGCAGCGGGCCGTCCCATCGAAGCCATCGAGGATCGGGAGATGATCCCCTTGAGTGAGCTTGTGCCACACGGGCAGAATCACTATCTCTTGCGAGTCCGAGGGGATTCGATGATTGAGGACCATATCCAGGATGGTGACTTCGTCATCGTGGAACGTCGAGAGATCGCAAGGAATGGCGAAACCGTCGTCGCCATCATCGATGACAACGAAGCGACGCTCAAGCGCTACTACCGGGAGCCCAACCACATACGGCTTCAGCCGGCAAATCCCAACTATCCCCCGATGATCCGAAACAAGGTCGAGATCCGCGGTGTCGTTGTGGGTGTCGTTCGCAAAATTCGCTGAACGGATCCGCAGGTCCCACGCGGCCCTCCTGAGGGCGCACCCTCTGGGACTGCCCGGTGATTCAGCGATGTTGATTCCGCTCTTTCAGCTCACTTGCAGACTTGAGCAGAATAGAGAACTGGACCTTGCCGGCACAGATCTCGGGAACACCTCGGTCGCCGACGCCTTCGCAGGCAAGATCAAGCGGCGATCGCCCAGAAGTGACGAGATACGACCATGTCACCCCACCTAGGCCCCCATTTGCCCTACAAGGGTTGGCCCATCGGTCCTCGTATCCGTACAATCGCTTGATTCGACCCAGGGACCGTTCCCCACACCTCCCCCCCCGACTTCTGCTCAACGAAGACAATCCTGATGCGAATTACATTCACAGCGACATCCCTTCTCCTCGCCAGTCTCTTGCTTCCCGCTTGCAAGGGAACCGAAGGCGATTCCAATGGGGCTGCGTCACGCCCGATCAATAAAGCCAACTTGACGGAGTGCCTCTGTGGTACCCCCGAGGCTGATGTACTGGGGTGCACTGCAGCCTGTTGTCTAGGAGGCCCCTGTGACAATCCACTTTGCACCTGTGAGCATGAGAGCCCCGCCGCAGCACCTGCTGCCACACAACCCGCTGTCCAGAAAATGGATGGTACAGGTTACACGGGGCCAGGATCGGCAGGATTCGAAGCCCTTACGATCTCTCAAACCGCCTATCAGGCCTACGTGACCAAGGATGGCAAGATCATCAAAGGCGCACCGATCAAGAGGGAGGGGGATCGGATCCGTTTCAAGATGCCGATCACCGGTGGAGGCTCTGTCGAGTCCCTCAAGTCCTTGTCCGACTTCTCGCCACACAGTGCCTTCAATATCCTTCGGAAGCTGGAGCCAGGCCATGACCTGGAGAGCCACGCCAAACTAGCCAAGTTCGCCCTGGAGAACGGACTGATCGCCGCGACACGAACCGAACTGCGGCATGCTGCCAAATATGCAAAGAAGGAAGGTCGCTTCGATGAGTTCGAGAAGAAGGTCAAGATCAAAGCCGCCGAGATCCTCAAGGGCCTCGTGAACAAGGCGATCGAGGAAGGAGACGCCAAGAAGGCCTACCGCTTCGGCAGCTTGCTCTTCACCAAACTGCCAGATCAGATGACGACCGCTGAGAAGGAAGCAATGCTGAGCCGGTACGAGAAGCTCAAAGCAGATCAAGCGAATGCCAAGCGAACCAAGAAGGAAGCTGAGGCATCGGCGGCGAGGAGCAAAGCAGATGCCCGGATCCTCAAGCCCATCGAAGACAGGATCGCCAAGGCGGAGAAACGGGCTCACAAGGGCCTCGTCGGCACATCGAATCAGTCCAAGTCGCTTCGTGACTTCAACGGCGCCGCCAAGGACTTCCAGTGGGCGATGAAGAAGATCCAGAAGGAGCAGCGCAAGTCCAGCAATGCTTTGGGCGTCCTGAGTGGTGAACTGAGACGCCTCGAGCAGCGCGCCAGACAGGGCTACATCGATGCCCACCTCAACGCAGGCTCGATCTACCTGGGCCGCAGCTCCCTCAACAAGGCGCGGAACAATGTCAACGCCATCCTTGCCGTCGACCCAAAGAACGGTCGAGCGATTTCGATGCGTGGGCGCATCGAAATCGCCGGCAATACGGGATGGGGTTGGGGGGCAGGCTATGGAGGTAGTGTCGGCCGATAGCCAGCAAGTGACACCTTGACACTCGCTGCCAAAAGGGCAGCGGAAGGGCCGACATTGCCTGCTTGTCGGCCCTTTGCAATTGACCGCATCCCATTGCACAGCAACCCCTTATACAGCCTTCGGGAGGAACGGCAAAATGGCATAGAGATTGCTTTTCCTGCACCCTGGATGGCTGGCTTTGTGTGCGCCAGCCCACGTATTTGGACACCAAGGATTCAGAACTTCCAGGAGGTTGCTATGAACTCACCCATGAGACGAGATCTTGCCCACAACATCATGAGCTTCCCCAGAACTGTGGACGATCTCCTCACCAACTTCTGGGGGATCACTCCCCGGAGCCAAAACGAGACCTGGAACCCCACACTCGATATCAAGGAAACCCCTGAGGACTACCGTATCAAGATCGAACTTCCAGGCATCGACACCGACGACATCGAAGTCCAGGTGGGAGTCGACAACCTCACCATCCGTGGTGAGAAGAAGAGCGAGGAGACCCAGGAGGGAGAAAACTGGCATGTCGTGGAACGGAGCTATGGCTCCTTCCTGCGCACCATCGATTTCCCGTCGCAGGTTCGGCCCGACGGAGTCACTGCCGAATCTAAAGACGGCGTGCTGACCCTGACCGTTCCCAAGGCCAGTGATGCACAGCCCAAGAAGGTGACGATCAACAAGTCGTAGCGATTCGAGATCGAGGACGTGGCCAGGTCGCTCAACTTCAGCTTGACCTGGCTGTTCTCGCCCATTGGATGCCGGGCCTTGACAGACACAGGTATCCCACATGGCCTCTAGCCCGAACGTCGAGCGACTCTTTCTCTCACAGAGACGCGGAGACACGGAGGCGGTCTTGCTCAATGGTCGCCTTGAATGATGGGGCTTCTGGATGGATCTCCGTGCCTCCGTGTCTCCGTGAGAGAAAAGTGAGTTCACGATGGTTCGATCACGCCAGCACACGCGTGGATGACATCGCAAGACGTGGTGGGCAGTGAGTTCAACACCATCCTATGCTGCATGAGCCCCGTGAGCCGTGAGACCAATGAGCGTGGGGTGCGATGAGCGGTGAGTGTGGGACACCACAGCCAGGGAACACCAAGGCGCCGACCATTCACACATCCTCCGCCAAAGAACGTGCAACGAGAACGCTGTTTCTCCACCATTGGGCTTGCGCAGTAGCAACGAGGGCCGTCCATGACATGAAGTCTTTTCTGTGCGGCACCCAAGACAAAAAATAAGCCCTCGACATGGTTGCCCACGTCGAGGGCTTGAATAAGGACCCGGCACTAACCTACTTTCGCGCAGTTGCACTATCATCGGCCCAAGCTGCTTAACTACCGTGGTCGGGATGGGAACGGGTGTGGCCAGCTCGGTGTGGGCACCGGGAATTCGCTTGTGCGCCGTTGGGCTCGACCCAGGGAACGGGAACCATGCAAGGATCATTGATCCTCACGCGGCTTCACCTACCCGGAGAGCATCCAGGACGACGCGAAAAACGAGGATGCAAGAGATGGAGATCGCCAGATCTCAGACGGGGGAAACTACTCCCGAATGGGGGTTCCCTTTCCGTCACCCTTCACAAGTGAAGGAGGAAGGAAAAGGTGATCAAGTCTTTCGACTGGTTAGTACCGGTCAGCTGAACACGTCACCGTGCTTATACCTCCGGCCTATCAACCTCGTAGTCTTCAAGGTGTCTCATGGGATTGCTCGTTTTGGAACTGGCTTCGCACTTAGATGCTTTCAGCGCTTATCCGGTCCGTACTTAGCTACTCTGCTATGCCCCTAGCGGGACAACAGAAACACCAGAGGTACGTCCAACCAAATCCTCTCGTACTATGGTCAGCTTTCCTCAACAATCCTACACCCACGACAGATAGGGACCGACCTGTCTCACGACGGTCTAAACCCAGCTCACGTACCGCTTTAATGGGCGAACAGACCAACCCTTGGGACCGCTTTCAGCCCCAGGATGCGATGAGCCGACATCGAGGTGCCAAACCTCCCCGTCGATATGGACTCTTGGGGGAGATCAGCCTGTTATCCCCGGAGTACCTTTTATCTGGTAAGCGATGGCCCTTCCACATGGAATCCACCGGATCACTAAGACCTACTTTCGTACCTGCTCGTCCTATATGACTCGCAGTCAAGCACACTTATACCTTTACGCTCGACGCGCGATTGCCAACCGCGCTGAGTGTGCCTTTGTACTCCTCCGTTACCTTTTAGGAGGAGACCGCCCCAGCCAAACTGCCCGCCTAACACTGTCCTCAGTCCAGATTCATGGAGCCAAGTTAGGATTCAAACATGATAAGAGTGGTATTTCACTGGTGGCTCAACAAACACTAGCGTGTCTGCATCACAGCCTCCCACCTATGCTACACATAACATGCCTAAACTCAATATTAGGTTACAGTAAAGGTTCACGGGGTCTTTCCGTCTTGCCGCGGGAATGTGGTATCTGCACCACAACTTCAATTTCGCCGAGTCACTGGTTGAGACAGTGTAGGGGTCGTTACGCCATTCGTGCGGGTCGGAAATTACCCGACAAGGAATTTCGCTACCTTAGGACCGTCATAGTTACGGCCGCCCTTCATTGGCGCTTCAGTTCAGAGCTTCGTCCGAAGACTAACCCCTTGCCTTAACGTTCCAACAGCGGGCAGGCGTCAGACTCTATACATCGTCTTTTGGACTTAGCAGAGTCCTGTGTTTTTAGTAAACAGTCGCCCCTACCACTTTCCTGCGACTCTCCGAGGCTTCGGAAACCTACACCTCAAAGAGCACCGCTTCTCCCGAAGTTACGCGGTCATTTTGCCTAGTTCCTTAACCAGTGTTCTCTCGAGCGCCTTAGAATATTCATCTCGCCAACCTGTGTCAGTTTTGGTACGGACACCCACCTAACTCCCGCTTGGGTTTTTCTCGGAACCGCTTCCGATAGCTTCGCCTAAAATGGCTCGACATCATGCCGGAGATTACGCCAGTTTTCGCCTGGCCACCCCAACACTTGTACCGGGACAACTAACGCCCGGACTACCTTCATCAATCCGTCATCCATCGGTGTTAACGCTGGTGAGTGGTACGGGAATGTTTACCCGTCATCCATCGACTACGCCTTTCGGCCTCGCCTTAGGGTCCGACTAACCCTGGGCGGAATTGCCTTCCCCAGGAAACCTTAGGCTTTCGGCGAGGGAGCTTCTCACTCCCTTTATCGCTACTCATCCCTGCATAATCACTTCTACACCGTCCAGCGGTCGTTACCGTCCGCCTTCAGCCAGTGTAGAACGCTCCTCTACCACTGTAGAACCCCAGGGTTCTACAATCCGCAGCTTCGGCTCCATACTTGAGTCCCGTTAATTTTCGGCGCAGGAACACTCGGCTAGTAAGCTATTACGCACTTTTTAAATGATGGCTGCTTCTAAGCCAACATCCTAGCTGTCTTAGTGCTCCCACATCCTTTACAACACTTAGTATGGATTGGGGGCCTTAGCTGGCGGTCTGGGCTATTTCCCTCTCGACTATGGAGCTTATCCCCCACAGTCTCACTCCCGTGATACGGTTTGCAGTATTCGGAGTTTGATTGAGTAGGGTACCCGGGAAGGGCCCCTATCCCATTCAGTCGCTCTACCCCCACAAACTATTACACGAGGCTGTACCAAAATACATTTCGAGGAGAACCAGCTATTTGCGAGTTTGATTAGCCTTTTACTCCAAACCACAGGTCATCCGAGCAGTTTTCAACCTACAACGGTTCGGCCCTCCACGGACTGTTACATCCGCTTCAGCCTGCCCATGGTTAGATCACTCGCTTTCGGGTCTACGGCACATGACTTGATTTCGCGCTATTAACACTCGCTTTCGCTTCGGCTTCGGGCCAGAGACCCTTAACCTTGCCATATACCGTAACTCGCAGGGTCATTATGCAAAAGGCACGCCGTCAGACTGGTACATCCGAAGATGACCATAGTCCTCCGACCGCTTGTAGGCATACAGTTTCACGTTCTATTTCACTCCCCTAACAGGGGATCTTTTCACCTTTCGCTCACGCTACTTTGCACTATCGGTGACCAAGAAGTATTTAGCCTTACGGGGTGGTCCCCGTGGATTCACGCCAGGTTTCACGAGACTGGCGCTACTCGGGATGACGACCAGAGGCTTTCGATTTTCGTCTACAGGATTGTCACCTTCTGTGATCGGACTTTCCAGACCGTTCGACTAATCGAAAACTTTGTAACTCTGTCGCGTCTTGACAGCGACACGTGTCGGTCCCACAACACCGATGGCACAACGGCTGTCACCTTACATGACATCGGTTTAGGCTGTACCCATTTCGCTCGCCGCTACTACGGGTATCGAGGTTTCTTTCTATTCCCGGGGTTACTTAGATGTTTCAGTTCGCCCCGTTCCCTACAACTGGCTATGTATTCACCAGCTGTCGACAGGGGATGAACCCTGCCACGTTTCCGCATTCGGACATCTCCGGATCAAAGCCTGCTAGCGGCTCCCCGAAGCTTATCGCAGCTATGCCACGTACTTCATCGGCTCTTGGTCCCAAGGGATCCTCCGTATGCCCTTAGTAACTTGATCTAATTTCCATTTCGCTCGAGATCTCAGCGATCTCAATTCATCTCTTGCATCCAAATTTCCAAAGATCATGCCATGCCGACGAGCGCCGCGTTTTGTTGCGACACCCATTACTGCGCTTCGACACGAAGTCGAAGAACAAGCATGGAAGCGGCGCCTCGGCCATGCCTTCCTTCTTTGCCGCCTTCCAGGCTTTCGTCCCTTCAGGTTGCTTCGAAGAACATCTTGAGCCAGTCGCCTGTTCGCAGATCTGATGACCCACGCTTCAGTTGATCTGGCCAGGCAATGCCTTGCGCCATGATTCGTTTCTCTTTTCCTCCGACCCCAACATTGCTGCAGGTTACGGACAGGGAAGGATGGTGGAGGCGACCGGGATCGAACCGACGACCTCCTGCGTGCAAAGCAGGCGCTCTCCCAACTGAGCTACGCCCCCTCTTTCCACTTCTTCCCCACTCGGTGCGTATGCGGCTCCAAGCCCCAGGCCCATTGCCCTGCTTGCAGGACGTTGCACCACGATCACCATCACAGGCAGAAAGTGGTGGGCCTAAGTGGATTTGAACCACTGACCTCCCGCTTATCAGGCGGACGCTCTAACCAGCTGAGCTATAGGCCCGAAAAGCCTCTGGTCGTTAAACACCGAGGAAAAAAGAGGATGACCCACGCGACTCGTATGTGTGCCTATATCGACGTTTCTCCCGAGGGAAAAACGAAGTCTAAGTATCCTTAGAAAGGAGGTGATCCAGCCCCAGGTTCCCCTAGGGCTACCTTGTTACGACTTAGTCCCGATTACCAAGCTCGCCTTCGGCGCTGCCCTCCGTGAGGTTAGGCTAGCGACTTCGGGCGCTCCCAGCTTTCGTGGCTTGACGGGCGGTGTGTACAAGGCTCAGGAACATATTCACCGTGGCGTAGCTGATCCACGATTACTAGCGATTCCAACTTCATACAGGCGAATTGCAGCCTGTAATCCGAACTGAGACATGGTTTATGGGATTTGCTCCCCCTCGCGGGTTGGCGTCCCTCTGTCCATGCCATTGTAGCACGTTTGTAGCCCTGGGCGTACGGGCCATGATGACTTGACGTCATCCCCACCTTCCTCCGTCTTGACAACGGCAGTCTCGCTAGAGTCCCCGGCATTACCCGCTGGCAACTAACAATAGGGGTTTCGCTCGTTACGGGACTTAACCCAACATCTCACGACACGAGCTGACGACAGCCATGCAACACCGGTGCAGGTTACCTCCGAAGAGAATCCACTGCTTTCACAGCTTAATCCCTGCATTCAGGCCCAGGTAAGGTTCTTCGCGTTGCATCGAATTAAACAACATGCTCCACCGCTTGTGTGAGCCCCCGTCAATTCCTTTGAGTTTTAGCCTTGCGACCGTACTCCCCAGGCGGGGTACTTAATACTTTTGCTTCGGCAGGGAAAATATAGGAATCCCCCCTACCTAGTACCCATCGTTTAGGGCTAGGACTACCGGGGTATCTAATCCCGTTCGCTACCCTAGCTTTCGCGCCTTAGCGTCAGTTACGAGCCAGAGAGGTGTCTTCACCTTCGGCATTCCTCCTGATATCTACGCATTCCACCGCTCCACCAGGAGTTCTCCTCTCCCCTCTCGTACTCTAGCAACACAGTATGCCCTGCAGTTCCCCGGTTGAGCCGGGGGCTTTCACAAGACACTGATGTCGCCGCCTACGCGCGCTTTAAGCCCAGTGATTCCGAACAACGTTTGCACCCTCTGTATTACCGCGGCTGCTGGCACAGAGTTAGCCGGTGCTTCCTTTAGACCTAACGTCAAGGCATGAGCTATTAACTCATACCCTTTCCTTGAGACTTGACAGAAGTTTACAACCCGAGGGCCTTCATCCTTCACGCGGCGTCGCTCCGTCAGACTTTCGTCCATTGCGGAAGATTCTCGACTGCAGCCTCCCGTAGGAGTCTGGGCAGTGTCTCAGTCCCAGTGTGGCCGGACATCCTCTCAGACCGGCTAACCGTCATCGCCTTGGTGAGCCGTTACCTCACCAACAAGCTGATAGTCCGCAATCCCCTCCCCGAGCAGAAGGTCCCGTAGGATCCCATCCGTTTCGACTCCCGGCCATGCGACCAGGGTCAATATTGGGTATTAGCCACCGTTTCCAGTGGTTGTCCCCATCTCGAGGGTAGGTTGATTACGTGTTACTCACCCTTTTGCCTCTTTACTTACACCCGAAGGTGCTTTCACGATCGACTTGCATGCCTCATCCACGCCGCCAACGTTCGTTCTGAGCCAGGATCAAACCCTTCACTTGATTGTTCTGTGATGTGCAGACCGGACAACCAGCCTCGAGAAAAGTTGGCACTCTCTCAAAGCCTGGCCTTCCCAGGACACTCCGAAGAGATCCCAGAAGACAGGTCCAACCCGCAGGTTTGCCTTAGCATTATCTTATTTATTAACAGTCTACCGAAACTCACGGCGACCAGACATCGAGGCGAACCTCTCCATCGGCCTCCAGGAGATCGACATGACTCACACACACGTTTCTACGTGGGTCATCCGTATTTTCAAAGAGCTCGATCTTTCGGGCGCCCACCGACCCTTCACGACCCCCTCCCTGCGGAGAGAATGCAGACACGAAGCAGTCCCAAAACTGCCGATGGCTACGGTCTTTGAAGGCGTTGACGTCCGGCCGCTCGACGTTTGCGAGCGACTTGGGGGCGGAAGATACTAGCGACCCAAGTCCCTGCGTCAAAGGCCCTTTCGGGAAACTTCTCAGCTTTCGGTCGGTTGCGCAATGCGCATTCGACTGAAAGATCGGACGTGGGTCCAGTGTCTCTCCATCTCGTCTCCCGATCCGCGATTGCGAACCAGAAACCCCATCCCCGAACCCTGTTTTCCTGACGCGCCGGAGCACGTCTGGTCTACCCATTGGCTGCTTGCCAACGAGCGTTTTCAGAGTCCGCTTGGATCGATGTCTGTTGTCAGAGAGCGCAGAATCGCGAGCGATTCCGGGGGTCCCTTTCGAGTGAGGGAGCGAAGAGGATAGGCTGGCACCAACTTTCGTCAACCTTGGTCCCGTGTAATTTCTTGGAGGCGCAACTGCTTGTCTGACAAGCAGTTGCGCCTCCAAGATGTTCGGAGAGAAAGCGTGTGCGCTCAATCCTCGACTTTCACCTGAGTCCTGCGGGGAATGATGGCGAAGACCTGGTCCATGTCCATATTCCGGACGCGGATACAGCCCAGGCTAGAGCACTTCCCCACGGTCTCCTGCTTCTTGGTTCCATGGATCCCAAAACCCTGGAAGGTGGGGTGGTCGAGCTTGATGAAGTACTTCCCCAGGAGGTTTCTCGGGTCAGATGCTGGGATGACGCCCCCACCCGGACGATACCAGTCAGGGTCCAGCTGCTTTTCGATCACCGTGTAGGCCCCCAAGGGCGTCTCATGCCCCTTCTTGCCGATGCCCACCTGGTAGACCCGTATGAGCAGGTCTCCGAGATAGATCCTCATGGTGTAGCTTCGCTTGCTGACCACCACGGCCATTCGTTCCGTGGGGATCCTCAGGCGCTTTCCGGCATGGATCCGATTTGCGTTGGGGATGTCGTTGATCAGCTGGATCAGGCCAGGCGCAATCGGTATGCCGTTCTCGTTCTCGAATCGGTTGGCGATCCTCGATAACGAATCGCCCTTCCTGATCGTCATGTAGCTGCTCCGCCAAGCACCCTGCGGCGACAGAAGCACCTGGTCCATCGCCTCGTAAAGCGCCGCAACGGCCTTCTGCAAGGCCAGGAACCGACTCCCCCCCCAGACATCCCGTCCACGGGTCATGCGGGTTACCAGACTCGAGAGATAGAGAGCGGCTTCTTCCCGATCCTGGCCAACCATCGTGTCCAGATAGGCCTGCAGAGCCTTGTTGCTCGTCTTCGCGTTCTGGGTCATCAAGAAGCCATTCTCGGTTCCGAGGGCCTCGAGCGCCGCTTCCAGCCGATTCTGCTTGAGGAGCGTCAGCATTCCGGAGCAGAGCAACTCGGGGCCATCCGTCAACGGATCCGACTCCGCATCAGCCCTGAGAGCATTGGCCCCGAGAGAATCAGCCCCAAGAGCATCAGCCCTGTGGACCAGATCAGCCGAGGGTCCATCCGCACGCTGGAGCGCCAAGCCCACCTCGAGCGCGTAGAGCGCAGCAGGATTCCCGAGCAGCTGGCTTTGTAGCCCAGCGTCCACCCTGACGCCAGCGTAGTTCTGAGCCCGCAGGGCCTGGATCAGACGTCTGGATTCCGCCTGGGCCTCGTTGCCCACGCGGCTGACCTTCGGATCCAGGGGGGCATCCTTGCCGGCCCCAGCCAAATTCTCGCCAGGCGCATGGACCCCGGGATCACCCGAGGTTCCGTCGGGTCCGACCGATCCCAGGACCGTTCCCCACCAGTTCGAATAGCCCCACCATCCAACGAGCCCCACAACGATCACAATCACGAAATTACGCATGGGCCCCTCCCTGGGATCCGCCAGCTTCTTGCATCCAAGGCAACCCCCTCCCTAAGGGGATTCTCAGCGGCAAGGATAGGGAAGCGTTAGCCCGCGAACAACCCAAGCTCTGCTGCTGAGGGCAGGAATTCGTCCGGATCGCCTACCACTCGTGTTCGGAGAGCGACTGGACCACCTGCTCCGCCACCTTCACCGCCTCCAGGCCCGCCGGCCCATCCACCATGGGCTGGTTGCGGGTGCGCACGCTGCCGACGAAGTCCTCAAGCTCCTCCTGGAGTGGGTTGCCCTCATCCATGGAGAGCTCCTTGACGGTCAACAGGCCCTCGAACACGAACTTCCAGAGATCCTGGATGTTCTCGGGCTGCAGGACATCCATGGACAGACCCTGGAGATCCCAACCCGGTGCTTTCTGGATGATCAGGCCATAGGAGGTCCCAAAATCGAGGGAAACGTAGCTGTCCCTCGAAAACATCCGCATGCGCCGAGAGGGCTTGAGGGCCACGCGGTTGGCCGTGAGCCGCGCGACTGCTCCTCCTTCGAAACGGAGTCTGGCCGTGGCGATATCTTCAGCAGGTGTGAAAATCCCCATCCCGAAAGCCTCGACGTCCTCGACGGGCCGCCCCACCAGCGAGAGCAGGATGTCGATGTCATGGATCATGAGATCCAGGACCACGCCGATATCCGTGCTCCGGAAACTGAACGGCGCCAGCCTGTCCCCTTCGATATAACGAGGCTCGATGCCCATCTCCCGCACGGCCTTCAACACGGGGTTGTACCTCTCGACGTGGCCCACTTGCAGAATCAGGCCCTTCTCCTTGGCGAGCCTGCAGAGCTTCTCGCCCTCGACCACACTCGGAGTCAGCGGCTTTTCGACCAGAAGATCCAGCCCTTGCTCCAGATACACGAGTCCGAGCTTCTCGTGGAAGACCGTGGGCACGACCAACGAGACCGCCTCCACGCCCCATTCTTTGGGCAGCTCCTCCGACCGGGTCGACCAGGGCACCCCCCACTGCTCTGCCATCTCGCGGGCCTTGGACTCATCCACATCGCAGATCCCGACCAGCTCCGCATCGGGGAGAGCCTTGAGGAGGCGGGCATGATGCTTGCCCAGATGACCGGCCCCCACCAGGGCCACGCGAACAGGAGACTTCTTTTCGCTCACGGATTCCTCCGGAGAATCAGGGATTAGAGGAGTCACTCTTGCGAAGCGACTCTCGGAATCGTCCACGAGAATCGCGATTGGTCATGCGCAGGAACTGGACGAGGTGGGTCACTTCGGGGCTCAGGCCTTCGCGCTCTTCGAGCTGTTTCAAGGCGGCCGTTCGTGTCTCTTCACCATGGAAGAGCACGCGATAGGCCTCCTTCAAGGATTCGATGGAAGCCTCGTCGAAATCGGCCCGCTGCAGGCCGACGACGTTGAGCCCCCGCGGACGACCGGGACGGCCCTCGAAGATCAAATAGGGCGGAACGTCCATCGAGACCCGCGCCAGCCCTCCCACGAACGCCAGGGTGCCGATCGTCGCGAACTGATGAACCGCAGAGGCACCCGCCAGGCTGGCACTCTTCTGGATGTGCACATGCCCCGCCAAGAGGACGTTGTTGGCCATCGTGACGGCATCTTCGATGATGCAGTCATGGGCCACATGGCAACCCGCCATGAACAAACAGTCATTTCCGACCTTCGTCTCGAGCTCCCCGTCCTCGGTGCCTCGATGGAAGGTGGTCTGCTCGCGAATCTGGTTCCGGTCTCCGATCAGAAGGCGACTCTCTTCTCCCCCGTACTTGCGATCCTGCGGAATCCCACCCAGGATCGCTCCAGGGAAAACGGCATTGTCGGCCCCCAGCGTGGTGCCTTTCAGGATCTGCGCATGCCCATGGATCTCCGTCCTATCCCCGACTTGGATATGTGCTTCGAGGATCGAGAAGGGCCCGACCTGCACTCCCACACCAAGCTCTGCCCCCGGGTCCACGAGCGCCGTCGGGTGGATGAAAGTCTCTCTGTTGTCTCGTTCGTTGTTTTCCATGACCTCACCCACTTCAAGCATCCACCAGGGTGAACATCAGCTTCGCCTCGGCCACCAATTTGCCCGCCACCTTGCAGCGCGCCTGAACATGCCCGATTCCCGGTCTCGACCGCAAGGTCTCGACCTCGATCCGTAGCTGATCACCGGGGACGACAGCTCCCCGAAGCTTGACCTTGTCGATGCTCCAGAGCACCGCCAACTTGCCCGTGTTCTCCAGTTTTCTGAAGAGCAGGATCCCTGCCATCTGCGCCATCGCCTCCAGTTGCAGGACACCCGGCATGATGGGCTGTCCGGGCCAATGTCCCTGGAAGAAGGGCTCGTTGTAGCTCACGTTCTTGATGCCAACGCCACTCTGATAGCCATCCAGCTCGATCACGCGATCGACCAGCAGGAAGGGGTACCGGTGCGGAAGCAGACGCATGATGTCCCGGATGTTCATCCCGGACTCGCGTGTCACGAAGCCCTCCTCCTCGAGGCGCTTCATCCGGGTGATGACTTCTTTCACCAGCATGTGGTTGGTGCTGTGCCCCGACTTGGTGGCGATGATATGGGCATGGAGATCCACGCCTCCAAGAGCCAGGTCGCCAATGAGATCCAGGACCTTGTGGCGCACCAACTCGTCCTCGAACCTCAGCTCGTTGTCGACAGGACCGTCCGGCCCCATGACCAGCGTGTTTTCGGTCGTAGCGCCCTTGCCGAGCCCGGCGGCCTTGAGCGCCTCCACCTCGGATTTCATGACGAAGGTCCTGGCCGGAGCAATCTCCTTCAGGAAGCCATCAGCCGTGACGCGGAATCGTAGAGATTGGATCGCCTCCGTGTCCCCGGAGCGATGGTCCAGGTGGTAGTCGATCGTCAGCCCTTCCTCCTCCGAGGGCAGGGCGACGAGGCTCACATCCCCCTCGCGCACGAAGATCGGCTCGTCGAGCTTGAAGCTCCGCTTGATCGGGCGCTGCTCTATCAAGCCCGCATGCAGGACCGCCTGCGCAAACGGACGCGCGCTACCGTCGAGGCCAGGCACCTCTTCGCCGTCCATCTCGATCAGCACATTGTCCACGCCCAAGGCGTAGAGCGCAGAGAGCAGGTGTTCGACAGTGCAGACCTCGGCCGGACCATCCCGCAGGCTCGTCCGGCGAGCCTTGGAGGTCAGCTTGCTGATGTCTGCCTTGACGATGGGCGAGCCTTCCAGGTCGACCCTGCAAAAGGCGAATCCATGGTCAGCAGCCGCCGGCTTGACGGTCACTCTGACGTCATTGCCTGTGTGCAGGCCCTGTCCTTCGAACTTGACAGGGCTCTTGAGGGTATTCTGTGGTCGATTCAGCAAGGGTGAGAGGGCTCCTGCTCCGGGTTCTGCAGCGTGCTCATCCTGCGCAGGACCTCGACTGGCATCAAGGGTGGAGCTTCAGCGATTGCTGTCCTTTCCACCGGAGGCCCTGGGTGGATTCTTGCCCGAACCAGTCCCAGAGGGCGCTTTGCCAGCAGGATCGGGCTTGTTGGAACTGGCCTCGTCCGGAACATTGGCATCCAGACGTTCCAGGACCTGCTTGGTGATATCGATGCTCGGTGCGAAGTAGAGCACCGAGTTGCGCTCCTGCTCTTCGACCTTGGACCCCATGGGGACGTTCTTCAATGTCGATGGCGAGTTCTTGCGCAGAACGAGGTGGAAGCCGTTCTCACGTGCATAGCTGGCGATCTTGTCGGTGATGGCCTTGTTGAACTGGAAGGTCATCTCCTGGAGCTTCATCCCCATGAAGCCCTTGACCAAGGTCTGCTTCTGCTTGATCGAATACTCGACGATGCTGAGCTCCGAGAGCTTCTCGGCGTAGTCAGCGGTTCCGGGCTTGTAGAGGGACAGGACCTCACGCAGTTCGGTCCGCCGGGCGCCGAGGGCATCCAGCTTCGTCTTGTGGGGCATGAGTTCGCGCTGGGCACTTCGCTCCAGGGCTCGGATCCACCGTGACCCCGCGCGCACGCGCTCCCAGTCGACAACACCGATCTTGAGGGCCACCGGCACCTGCACGGGCCGACTGGCCTTGTCCTTCTTTGCGGGCGTCGCCACCTTTGCCGGCGGCGTCGCGACGACCTCGGCCTTGCTCTTGGTGAGATCCACGGCCTTGACAATCTGGTCTGTGGAGCCCACAGCCTGGAGGGGGATCATCGCGAACAAGGACAGGATCAGGGTCGGAAACAGCATCGAAACCTCGGGATTGGGACCAGCACGTAATCGCAGGGCAGGTTTTCCTCCCTGGCGACCCTTCTGGCAAGCCGGAATGCAGGATTCCCGAGAATGGGCCCGTTCTACTGCGCTCCTCCCCAGACAGGCCCGAGTCGGATCCAGGGCGGGGCTGGTCAGCCTGGGTGCAGCCCCTGCCGTCAGCCCCCACCTGAGACGCACCCGCCACCCGCCGGGGTGCAGTGAACTCAGTCCAGCGTGGGAGCCAGCGCCTCCAGGAGAGCATCGACGAAGGCGCGGCCGGCCGACGCGCGGCCGCTGGGTCGCTCCAAGTAGACGCAGAAGACCCGCTCACGGCCCTCCTCCGGCAGCATGTAACCGGCCAGGGCAGTGATCCCAGTCAAGGTGCCGGTCTTGGCTCGGATCTGCCGATGCCATAGGGATCCTGCGCGAAAGCGACGCCTCAGCGTGCCATCCCCTCCAGCCAGCGGGAGCCGCTGCGCGAAGCTCGGGCCAGGCTCCTTGGCCAGCCGGTCCAAGAGGGCCACCACCGTGCGAGGATTGAGCAGGTTGCGACGAGAGAGACCGGAGGCGTCGACGAGACGCAGCGAGGAGGGGTCCACTCGGTGCTTCCTGAGGCTCTCGGCCGTCGTTGCGGTCACCGCCTCGGGCGGCAGGGCTGCCGGGCTCGGCACGCCGCGCTTCAAGAACGCGGCCGCCCATCCCAGCCGCTCGGCGTAGAGGTTGTCGCTCCGATGCAGCATGACCCGCAAGAGCTCGTCGCGCGGAGGCGAAGCGTGCACCGCCAAGGCCTGCACAGGCTGGCCTCGCAGGACATCGTCCTGGGCGAGCGGGTGGATCCCCACACTTCTGCTGGCCTCAAGCTCGATCCCGGCCTTCTGCAGACGCCCTGCGAAAGCAGCCAGGAGGAAAGCCGCAGGTTCGGGCACTGCCGCCCAGACCCGGTCCTTGCCACCGACGTCGAGGCTGCCACCCAGCATCCGCCTGGCCTGTCTGGGGATACCGAAGATCTGGAGGTCCGAGCGGGCACCCCTCTCAACCCGGATTCCCTGCTCGAAGCGGATCCCGGAAGCCCCAGGCAGGGTCTTCACCAGGACACCACGCGCCCCATCCTCGGCGCGCACCGAGACTCGATTGCCGTGATAGACGAAGTCCCCGATCTCGGCCCCCCAGCCATAGACGAAGTCGTCCCACTCCCAACCCGAGCGCCAAACCCAAGGCTGTAGCTCCTTGGGAGGCCAGGCCCCCGTCTCCGCCGCGGGCGAAGGAGAGGCGTAGGCCAACAAGCGCCCCTCGACGCGC
>JAJRTL010000182.1 GCA_024278315.1 Planctomycetota bacterium
ATCCATGTGCTGGCGATCCATGGGCAAGATCCGGATCCACCCTGCCGGAAGGCGGCAGGGACAGGGGCCAGTGCTCGGTCCTGGATCGAGCATGACCGCAGGTTCGCCCCATGGATCGCAGAGGATGGTTGTCCCCTGGGGAGGGGAGGGGGCAAAATACTGAGCCACGGGCTGCGCAGAAGCGCCGTCTCAACACAAGGAAGACCCCGATGAATCCCTGCTCTGCTGCTCTTGCTCTTTCACTCTCACTGACCCTCCTGCCTGCGGCTCTTGGCGCGCAATCAAGGGACCTTCGGGACCGCATCCCGGCCTCGGCCTGGGGCTATGTCCAGTTCGAGGGGCTCGAAGCCTGCCGGGCGGCCTTCGCACGTCTGCCGGAGAAAGCTCCCTTTCTGGCGCTCATGAAGACTCTCAAGGAGAAGGGACTGCTAGCGCCCATGAAGGATGGGCTCCAGATGGGCATGGACCAGATGAGCGACGGCATGGGCTCCCTGGGACACTCGACGGCGGAGTTTCGCGCCCTGGCCTCGCGCCCCATGGTCCTCGTCGTGGGGCGTCCCACGTTGATCTCGGAAGGTATGTTTCCCTCCATGATGCTGATGGTGGACGTCGCCAAAGCCGAGCAGGAGGCCAGGAGCCTGCTCGAGACTCTCGCCATGCTCTCGACAACCATGGGAGAGGCGAGCCTCATCGACCTGAGACAACCCAAGATGACCGTGGCGCGCTTCCGCCGGGGCCCCGGCAAGGTGGCCTGGACCATCCAGGACAAGGTGCTCTACGTCTCCCTCGGAACAGGCCTCTTGCGCGAGAGCCTCGCCACCGGCGCAGGCAAGAACGCGGCCCTCAGATTGCCGCCTATGCTGCAGAAGACCGAGGACGGCCTCGGATCCAAACCACAGATCTCCCTCTATCTGGATCTGCGCAAGGTCGAGAAGAGCCTCGGCTGGCTGATGCCCTATGAGGCAGTCGAGATCGGGCGCATCCTGGGCATCCGGGGTATCGAAGGCTTGTACTGGGGAGGTGCCGCCAGTGAGAAGGGCTTCCTCGATATCTACCAGATCCTGGTCCCCGGCAACAAGGACGGGTTGGTACAGGGTCTTTTCTCCCAGCCCACACAGTGCGCGGCTGCAAGGCTGGCCGCAAAGGACACCCTGCTCTTCGGCTCCTATCAGGTCGACACGCGCAGATTGACCGATGCGATCCGCGAGGTCTTCCCGCTGCTCCCACCCGAGGCCCAGGACGAAGCCGAACGCAACTTCCTGCGAGGCAACCGGGAACTGCAGCAGAGACTGGGCATGGACTTCAAGGAACTGACACAGCAGTTCGCCGGGGAGTGGTCCCTCGCCCTCCAGGCTCCCCGTGGATCGGAGTTGATTCCCGATCTGCTCCTCTTCGTTCCCGTGCAGGATCCCGACAAGATGCTGGGCATGGTCAAGAACCTCCTGCAGATGGCTCCCGAGGTCAAGTTCCGGGATCAGAAGGTAGGCGATGAGCACGTCTACGTGATCAGTCTGCCCAAGAAGGTCAAGCGCAAAATGCCATTGACCCCCGCCTTCACGTTCAAGAACGGATTCATGATCTGGAGCCTCAACGCGCGTTCTCTCAAGAATCAAGCGAGGCACTGGCCCACTCCTGAGGAGAGCTATGCCGGTAGCCCGGCCTTCCAGAAACTGCGTCGAGGGGACCAGGGAGCGAGCAGCCTCATCCATCTGCATTTGAAAACCGGCTTCTCACTCCTCTGGGACAACAAGCAGCTCATGGGCATGGCCCTCATGGGAATCAACCAGGAGAATCCAGACCTGAACCTGAGCCTGGACGACCTCCCGACCAGCGAGCAGCTGGCTCCCCTCTTCCAGGATGCGAGCATCTCCTCGGTCTGGAACGAGACGGGTCTCCACACCCGCATGGAGAACTACCCGCTGAGCTACACTCGCGTTCTCGTCTACGGCGCGAGCTTCTTCGACTGGTTCCTCGAACAGACGATCAAGAACGAGATCCGCTGACGGCGCCTCCCGCAGCTTGCGGGGCCATCAGCCCGAACAGTCTCATGAATCCTGTCTAACGAGGCTGCGCCTCAGACCAACCAAGCGTGGGACCGGGATCCGGAGCTGTCCCTCACAGAGATTGGGAGGCGCAGAGAGCACGGAGAGACAACAAGACGACCTCTGTGCTCCTCTGTGCTCTCCGTGAGGTCCCTCTTGATCACCAGGTCTCCTCCGTCTCGCGGAGGGGAGCCCCCCTTCTTGACTCATCTTTCCACTTCTTGTCGGGTCAAGGGCTAGTTGGCCGGCTTCACGACGATGATGGGCCGGAAGCCGGTCTTGTTGTCGCGGAAAGAGGTCGAGAGCTGGTGACGATTGGCGCTGCGCAGCTCCTTGGGTGCGTCGAACCAGGAGCCGCCGCGCACGACGCGGGACAGGCCCTCACCCGGCCCCTCGGGGTCGGTCACGGTCGTGCCCATCTTGCCATAGGCATCGGCCGCGTAGTGGTCGCGACACCATTCCCAAGCATTGCCGTGCATGTCATGGAGGCCCCAGCCGTTGCTCTTCTTGAGGCCGACAGCATGCG
The DNA here is from genome assembly GCA_024278315.1 of Planctomycetota bacterium. Lineage (GTDB taxonomy): Bacteria > Planctomycetota > UBA1135 > UBA1135 > JAJRTL01. The sequence goes on from JAJRTL010000182.1 coordinate 2,569, forward strand.
CTCCCTTGTCGGCATTGCCATCGAAGTTGCCGTACCAGGCATACTCCTCCAGGCTGAAGATGTCATCGCCATAGCTATAGTGGCCCGTCGTGCCCGCGCGACAGCCGTACTCCCACTGGGCCTCGGTCGGCAGCTGCATTCCATACGAACTGCAGAAGGCCTGGGCATCGTTCCAGGTCAGATTGACGGCCGGGTAGTCATCGTTCCAACCCGTGTTGCCAGCCCAACTCGGCTTCACGAGGACCTTGCCCTGCTTCTGCTTGTCCTCGCCCGCGTACTTGCGCCACTGCCCCACAGTGACCTCGTTGACGGCCAGATAGTAGGGCCGCGTCAGCACCACCTGGTGCGGAGGCTTCTCGTCCTTGTCGATCATGACCGTGCTCACCGAACCCATCATGAACTCACCGGGCTCCATGAGCAGGAACTCGATGCCGGTCTCATCATGCACGATGCGCTTGGGAAGGTTCTCCACGCCGGTCTCGCTGCCAACGGCACTCACACCCCTGGCCGTCCGACTGGTGAAGCTGTTGCAGGAAGCTGCGAAGAGTAGAGCGAAGGAAGCGAGGGCGATGGTTCTCATGGGGGACTCTCTGTCAGGGATGGCTACGGCCGCAGGAAAAGCTCGAGGGCTACTCCTGGGTGTCCGGAATCGAGTATACGGCCCGGAAGCCCAGCACATCAGCCCGGCGATCGGCCATCAAGCCTTTGCGAGCGCTGCTGCGCGTTTCCCCCGCATGGGAAGACCAGGATCCACCTCGGATCGTGAGCGCAAAGGCGTCTTGCGCATTGCCTGGAGGATTGGTTTCTGAGGTCAGATCATTGCTGTAGCCGTCGGGATCGAAGCCGCCGGAGGTCCATTCCCAGAGATTCCCCTGCATGTCGTAGAAGCCCCAGGGGTTGGCCCAGAGCTGCGCAACCGGATGCGCCCCATCCTTCTCATTGCCGAACCAGGCGTATCGACTCAGATCCTTGGAGTCCTGGCCGAAGGTCCAGGCCGTCCGAGTACCCGCGCGGCAGACATATTCCCACTCTGCCTCGGTGGGCAGACGGAAGCCGAAGAAACGACAGAAGGCCACGGCATCGCGATGACTCATGTTGGTCACCGGATAGCCGTCCCCCCAACCTGTCCGTGAGGCCCAGGCGGGTTTGGTGATGCCCCTCTCGGGCGCACCACCTTC
>JAJRTL010000183.1 GCA_024278315.1 Planctomycetota bacterium
CCCCTTCATTCTCCCAGCGCACGGACACAGCATCATGGCCAAGACATTCCAGGGCCTCATGGACGGCAAGGGCAAGCGTTTCGCTCTCGTCATCAGCCGCTTCAACGAACTCGTTACGGGCAAGCTGCTCGGTGGCGCGCAGGACTTCCTGATCCGGCACGGCGTGGCCGAAGCGGATGTCGATCAGGCCTGGGTTCCCGGGGCCTTCGAGATTCCTCTGGTCGCACGGAAGCTCGCGGAGACGGGCCGGTATGACGCCGTCATCTGCCTGGGTTGCCTGATCCGGGGTGGAACACCTCACTTCGAGTACATATCCGCCCAGTGTTCGCGCGGTGTGATGAAGGTCGCCGAGGACTCTGGCGTACCGACCGCATTTGGTGTCTTGACTTGCGATACGCTGGATCAGGCTCTGGAACGTGCAGGCGCCAAAGCCGGTAACAAGGGAGCCGAAGCCGCAGCTGCCGCCCTGGAAACAGCAACCCTCCTCGACGACCTGGCGAGCTGAGACGGTCGGCGAACGGACGCTGCGGACTTTACGTAGCGCCAGCGCAGGAACGACCTGTCTGCCTTTTCCCGACCTTTCCGCCGGACTCACAGGGCTTGTGCGTCTATGATCCCAGGTGAGTCGAAAGGGCTCTCGTTATTTTCAATTTCGCACCCGAGGTCATCGCGAGCCCTTTCCAGCAGTGATCCAGAAGTGGCCCAGAAGGGGCCAGGAAGGGGGCCGCCTGGCGTGCCCTGCCCGGAGAGTGTGGAATAGCGGATGAGACGTCGAACCAAAGCTCGCGAGATTGCCCTGCAGTTTCTCTACCAGTTGGACCTGCGCGGCGAGGCTGCGATGGACAACCTTGCAGAGCATCTGGGTTTCGCCACCAAGGACCGGGACGTGCAGGAGTTCTCTCTGCGCCTGATCTCCGGGACGAAGGATCTGCGTCCCGAAGTGGACGAGATGCTCCAGATGGTCGCGAAGAACTGGGATCTACGGCGCATGGCATGCCTAGACAGGAACATCCTCCGCATGGCGATCTTCGAGATCCTCTACTGCAGTGACATCCCCCCCAACGTGTCCATCAACGAAGCGATCGACATGGGGAAGAAGTTCTCTACGGCCAACTCGGGTGCCTTCATCAATGGCATCCTGGATCGCGTCAAGGTCGAGGCTGACAAAAAGCCTGGGCAGGAACCGGCCGTGACGACTGCACAGAGTCCCGAGGGCGAACTCCAGGATTCAAGAGAGCTCGAGGACGACATCGAGGCCTGAGCGGCCGGTATCAAGAGGAGCAGGCAGCCATGGTCTTTCGCAGGATTGTCAAAGGACTCAAGAAGACTCGCGACAAGCTCGCGTCAGGGCTCGCCTCCATTCTGGGGAGTGGGCGACAACTCGATGAAGACCTGCTGGATGAGCTGGAGGAGACCCTCTACACCTCCGACCTCGGCATCACGGGTACGGAGATCGTGGAGGAGGCCAAGCGAGCCTGGAAGAAGAAGGAGATCCAGGATGTCGCCGACCTCAAGGTCTGGCTGCACAAGGCGCTCCTCGAGCGCCTGAGCGGCTGTACCGGTCAGGTGTGCCGGGCTTCCGAAGGGCCGACCGTGCTCCTCGTCGCAGGCGTGAACGGCAGCGGCAAGACCACGTCCATCGCCAAGCTGGCCCACTGGCTCAAGAGGGATGGCAACAAGGTCATCCTCTGTGCGAGCGATACCTTTCGAGCAGCCGCCGTGGAGCAGCTGACGCATTGGGCGGACAAGATTGGCGTGGACATCGTCAAGCAGGGGACGGGAGCTGATCCCGCCGCGGTGGCTTTCGATGCCGTGGACGCCGCCGTGGCTCGCAAGGCCGACTATCTCATCGTCGATACGGCCGGACGCTTGCACACGCAGAAGAACCTCATGCGTGAACTGGAGAAGATCGTCACGGTGATCCGCAAGCGCATTCCTGATGCTCCCCACGAGACGCTCCTGGTCCTGGACGCCACCACCGGACAGAACGCCATCCGGCAAGCCGCCGAGTTCAGTGAAGTCGCGCCCGTATCTGGGTTGATCCTCAGCAAGCTGGATGGAACGGCCAAGGGAGGCGCACTGTTCGGAATCCGGAGAGAGCTGGATCTGCCGATCTACTTCGTGGGCCTGGGTGAGGGTATCGAGGATCTCGAAGCCTTCGATGCAGAAGGGTTCGTGGACGGGGTTCTCGGCGACGCTCTCGAAGCCGAGGAAGCGACGGGATGACCGAGGTTCGCAGAGATCCTGCCGACCTCGAGATACCCACGGATACCGAACCTGGCAGCATGGGGCGGTTGTTCCTCTTCCTGCTGCCGCTCCTGCTCGTCGTCCCCTTCGACCCCTTCTGGCCCGATTTCGAACGCGCGCGCCGAGCCCTGTTCCTGGTCGTCACGGGGCTCTATCTCGTCACCGCGTTCCGAGGTCCAGCGCGAGGTCCGTCGAAGCTCTTCGCGCCACTGCTCGGTTTGCCGGTGCTGAGTCTCGTCTCGGGAATCTGGGCCTGGGACTTCCTGGCCTGCTTCGAGTCGGGCAGCTACTACCTGGCCCTGGCTCTCATTCCCATCTTGGTTCCCCAAGGGCGGGCCGCTTTGAGACCCTTGGGGATGGGCGTATGCCTTGCCCTGGTCGTCACATCGTCGTATGGCATCGCGCAGTATCTGGGCTTCGATTTCCCCGCAGGCTACACGAGCCCGCAAGAGCCGGTCTCCACGCTGGGCAACCGCAACGTGGCTGCCGAATGGACGACCATGGCTGCCCCATTGGCCCTCTTTGCCGGGACCCTGCCTGGCATGTTGAGCCTCTTGCTCGCAGAGGTGTACCTGTGGTTCAACGGCGGACGCGCTGCCCTTCTCGGCTTCCATCTCTGTCTACTCTTCCTGATCTGGAAACCCTGGGCCGTCGGGCTGGAGACACGGGCAAGACCCTTGCTGGCCTCCCTGCTCGCGATCTCCCTCGTGCTTGGAACCTGGACCCAGCGACATCGTTTCCTTCCAGCCGAGCCAGAGGTCAAGGTCGCCTCGACGGCGATCCCCGCCGAGGCGATCCAGGCCACACAGGATCGTGCTGCGCAGGGTCCCTTCGTGCGTGCGGGTGACACTCTGGCGGTTCGCCTTCTCATCTATCGCAGGGCTCTGGACATGGGGCTGGAGGCACTTCCCATGGGTGTGGGCGCCGGAAACTTCCGCGTGCGTTTTCCCCGCTACCGATCGCCCGAGGAGATCCAGATCTCGAGCCTCGACGGCCAACTCGTGACGAGGGTGACGACGGCCCACAACGACCTCCTGCAGATCTTCACGGAGCTCGGGATCGCAGGACTCTCCTTCTTGGTCTTCTTCGCCTTCCTCATGGGAAGGGAGCTGCGATCCAGTGGGATCGGCTCCTTGGCCATCGCCAGCCTGCTGGCCTTCCTTCCCCTGGTTCTGACTCGTGCTCCGCTGGGAAACGCTTCGGCGGCTCTCTGTTTCCTCCTCGCCATCCAGCTCTCGTTGCGACCGGAAGCCGCGCGCCCTTGGTGTCGATTTCCAAAGGCCGTGTTGCCACTCCTGGGGCTATTGCTGCTCTACCCGGGCATCACGGCGCTTGTGGGCGAACTGCAAGCAGCACGCTTCGTGCGCGCGCAGAACCTCGCCAAGCAGACGCCCGAACAGGATCCGGCCTTCGAGACTCGCCTACTCGCAGCGCTGGGAGCCATCGATGACGCCGTCGGATGGGATCCCCTCGAGTCGGATTGGCGGTTGATGCGAGCCCAGGTGCTCCATCGCAACAGCCTGCATCTCTCCAGCAATCCGCGTTTGGGCCGCAGCGATCCTGCGATGGCTCGGCAACGCTACTGGAATCGAAGCGCCATCGAGGATCTCTCCCAAGTCTTGTCGCGGCGTCAGTACGAATACCAGGCACTCGCCGAACTGGGCTGGATCGGGCTGCGCGACTTCCATTGGGCTCCGGGTCCGTTCTGGCTCGACGTCCGTAACAGTGGCAGGAAGGCTATCTCCAACCTTCTGCAGATCTACCCAGGCCATCCCGAGGGGATACGGATCCAGGCGGGCTACCTGAGACTCAAAAAGGCTCTGACCGGACTCAACGAGAAGGCCGGGTCCAAGGCCTTCCTGGAAGGCCACGCAGCCTGTCTCGCCATCCTCGAGAGAGACCCCATGAACTACACTGCGCTTCTACTGGCGATCCAATACGCCCTCAAGACGGGTCAGATCCAGGCGGCCCTCCAGAACCTGGAGAAGCTCGGGTCCAAGAAGATCCTGCTGCAGGTGCTCAGCACCGTCCGCAAGAAGTCCGGCACGGCCCAGGGCCAGAGCATTCTCGAACTCCTGAAGGCCGAGCAGCAACTCATGAAGCTAGGGAGAAAGCTCTTTCCGCAAGCCGTGGAGTTCCGGCAGGATTAGTAGATCGACAACGAAACAGCCAGTTGCAGACGACCAGTTGCAATAGACCAGTAGTAGACGAACAGGGCGGACAGGAGAGATGATGAACTTCCTCGAGGAATGCGGCATTCAGAGTCAGGTATCGGGCGCATATGCAGGGCGCTGGCTGGAGACAGAGGGTGAGAGCCTGAAGGTCGAGACGCCAGCGACGGGCGCCACCATTGCAGAAGTGACCCTCGCACAGAAGGGCGACCTGGAGACGACGATCCAGGCAGCACAAGAGGCCTTCCTGCGCTGGCGTGAAGTTCCCGCGCCCGAGCGTGGTGAGTACGTCCGCCAGATCGGTTTGTTGCTGCGGGAACGCAAGGAAGCCCTGGGCCACCTGGTCTCCTGGGAGTGTGGCAAGATCCTCCAGGAGGGTCTGGGCGAGGTGCAGGAGGCCATCGACATCGCCGACTTCGCCGTCGGACTCTCGAGGCAGCTCTACGGGCTCACGATCAAGAGTGAACGTCCAGAGCATGCCATGCGGGAGTATTGGCATCCCCTAGGTGTCGTTGGTGTGATCTCCGCGTTCAACTTTCCTGCAGCGGTCTGGGCCTGGAACTCGATGCTGGCCCTGGTCTGCGGTGACGCCGTGATCTGGAAGCCCTCCATCAAGGTCCCGCTGACTGCGATCGCGATGACCAAGGTCGCTGCGGAGGTGCTTGAGCCAGCCGGTTTCGGCGCTCTCGTCTCCCTGATCGTGGGTAGTGACCAGGAGATCGGCGAAGGCCTGATCGCCGATCCACGCCTCCCGCTCATCTCCGCCACCGGTTCGGTGCGCATGGGCAAGCACGTCTCCTCGATCGTGGCGGGACGACTGGGCCGATGCCTGCTCGAACTGGGTGGCAACAACGCCATCATCGTCCTGGATGACGCAGATCCCGAGTTGGCGCTTCGTGGCATCCTCTTCGGTGCGGTCGGCACGGCGGGCCAACGTTGCACCTCGACGCGCAGGCTCTATGTGCAGAAGGGCATCTACCCCCGCATCGAAGAGCGTCTGCTGAAGGCCTACGCATCGGTTCCGGTCGGAAGCCCCATCGATGAAGGCACGCTCTGCGGCCCCCTCATCGACGCGGATGCCATCGCCATGATGCAGGAGGCACTGTCCCAGGTTTCGGCCCAGGGCGGAGAGATCCTCTTTGGCGGTGAGACGCTCCAGCTTGCTGGCGAACTCGCAGGCGGTCACTACGTACGCCCGGCGCTCGTGCGCGCGAGAGCCGACATGCAGTTGCTGCAGCAGGAGACCTTCGCTCCGATCCTCTACCTCGTCGAGGTGGACAGCTACGAACAGGCCCTGCGCTTGCAGAACGACGTGCCACAGGGACTGTCCTCGGCCCTCTTCACCAACTCCATGCGCGAGAGCGAGCACTTCTGCTCGGCCGCGGGGTCGGATTGTGGGATCGCCAACGTCAACCTGGGCACGTCGGGAGCCGAGATCGGCGGCGCCTTCGGCGGGGAGAAGGAGACAGGAGGCGGCCGCGAGTCGGGTTCGGATTCGTGGAAGGCCTACATGCGTCGTCAGACCAGCACGGTCAACTACGGGACGGAGCTGCCTCTGGCGCAGGGGATCCACTTCGAGGCCTGAGACCGGTCAGGAGGATCCCGCCCAGGATCACGAGGGCCAACAGGGCCAGCCAGCGACCCCAGACGTAGCTGGCGGGCGCATAGAAGAACTCGATCTCGTGCTTGCCCTTGGGCAGCACCAGGGAGCGGAAGGTGAAGTTGCCGCGCAGGATGGGGACGGATTCGCCGTCGATGCGCGCCTGCCAGCCGGTGAGCAGGTTGTCACGCAGAAGTAGATAGCTGGCCCCATCGGCCTCGGAGACCAGGTGAAGCCGGTCGCTGCTTCGCTCTGTGATCCGCACCTCGCCTTGGGTCATCACCGGGCCGGGCAAGGGCGGGACGCCATCCTCCAGCACGATGGCCTCATCGCTTTTCATGTCCAGCAGGCGATAGCGATCGGACTCGTAGGGCAAGGCATTCGCAAACAACTCTGCGCGGGGGGCCGCCCGGGGATTCTCGACGACCAGGAGTTCACCACTCCGCCTGAGCACACGGAAGTGTTCAGGCAGGCGCTGTCCTTTTCGGACGAGAATCAAACGAGCGGCGAACTGGTCGAAGAGCGGACGCTGCAGGACCAGCTCGCTGGTCCATGCCGTTCGTGACAAGGTGACCTTATCCTCGGGAAGGAGGTGCACCACGAGGAACACATAGCGCTTCGGATCCATGCCGTCGGTGCCTAGCACCAGGGGAAGGTCGAAGACCAGGGGCGCGTTCCTGTCCATCAGTCCTGCGTCTACCTGGAAGAGGCGCAGATCGGGATCCGCGGCATGGGCCGCCTTCAAGAAGCGGATCGTAGCGGTTTCAGGGTAGACCCTGTTCTCGGAGGATGCCGGATGGAAGCCGATCCCGGGCCAAAGCAGGGCCAGCAGCGCCAGGAGGTTCCAGCCCAGGCGCTGATACGCTTGCATGTGTCCCCGGAGATGATGGTCGGCACGATACCAGGCAAAGGCCAGGACGAGTGGAATGGCGGCAGCGACGCGACTTGGCTCCAGGAGGGGAAGCAGCCATCTCTGGAGCTGGCTCAGCGGAGCAAAATCCAGATGCAGGAGGAGCAGAAGGCCGAGGGTCACCAAGAGGCCACGTGCCCCATGCCACAATCCCATCAGCAGCAGGACGAACAACGGAAAACCAATGGCCGCCTGGTGGGTCTCGATGCCGGCCCTCATGAAGTCGGGTGCGGCGAGTGAGAAGTTGGGAAAGAGGATGGGGAGCAGGTTGGGGAACCAGGTCGAAGAGAGTGCTGCGGTAGCGGCAGCGGCGCGAAGATCCCCCACCGAGGACTCACCCATGTAGGACAGTAATGGAAGCCAACAGGGGAGAGCCAGTGCGCCGCCGAGACCCAGTGACAGGGCCACTCTCGCCATCCCCGCCCTGGCTCCCACTTGCGCCTCCTTCGAGCGCCACCAGGCCCATGGCAGGAGGAACAGGCCGAAGACCAGAGAGGTCTGGGGATAGCCGCCCAGGCAGGAGAGGCCGAAGGCGAGACTGGTCGCTACCAGAGAAGGTGCATTCCAGCGCTCCCGCAGCCCCTCGAGGAAGTAGAGCACCATCGGCATCAGGGAGAAGACCTGCTCAGGCGTGGAGAAGCGCCAGAGAGCTGCGTAGGGACCCGCTCCCAGGAAGAGGGCGATGCAGCCAGCAATCCAGAGACTGGCCCCCAGCCGTCTCAGCCAGAGGTAGGCAAAGGCGATGCAGAACACGAAGCGCAGGATCCCGGTCCAGGTCAGTCCCAGGGAGAGACGCCATGCAGAGAAGGGACGGTCAGCCTCCTGGAAGAGAGGCAGGACGCGGAGGAAGGGGTTCCAGAGGGGGATCTGCGGATTGCCGATCAAGGGGACGCCCGCATAGATCTCCGGATTCCACAGGGGCCAGTGTCCGGTCTCATGCCGCGTCCTCACGGCGAACGCGAGTTGGGGGAAGAAATAGTCGTCGAGATCTCCCAGCTCGGGATTGGGGCGATGGCTCCCCTTTACGACCGGATCCTCCACCGGCTTCTCCCACTCGGTCTTCCAGGGCTCCCGCTGGAGGATCAGGTCCGTGGAGTAGAGGCTCTTGCCCTGGAACCAGGCCTGCGGAAAGAAGGCCATGGAGACCAGGATCGCCACGACGAATGCCAGGAGGGCCTCTCGCGACAAGAATCTGGGAGCGGGCGACATCGAGAGAATCCTACCCCCGGACGTGGAAAAGCCAGACCAGGGGATATCCTTCTGCGCTCGAATTCGCCTCTGTCCCCCGATCTGACGCAGGTCCATGTTCCGAAATCACCAGGTCACGGTCGTCATCCCGGCTTACAACGAAGAAGAGACCATCCAAAGGGTGGTCGAGGACTTCCTCCAGGCCCCCTGGGTGGATGAGGTGCTGGTCGTGGACAACAACTGCGCCGATGCTACGGCCGAGCGCGCCTTGGCTGCGGGCGCTCGAGTCATCGCCGAGTCGGAACCCGGCTACGGGAAGGCCCTCATGGCAGGTATGCGAGCCGCAGAGGGCGAGATGATCATCCTCACCGAGGCCGATGGCTCCTTCCAAGCCCACGATGTCGAGAAGCTCCTGGCCTACCTGCTGGATGCAGGCATGGTCTGTGGGACGCGGACAACGCGGCAGCTCGTCCAACAGGCCGCCAACATGGGGCGCCTCCTGCGCTGGGGCAACGTGTTCATGGCCAAGTATCTGGAGTTGCTCTGGTTCATCCCGCATGCACCACGATTCACGGACGTCGGCTGCACCTATCGGGCTCTCTGGAAGGAGACCTTCCAAAAGATCGAACCTGCCCTCCACCGGAAGGGCCCGGCTTTCTCGCCAGCCATGATGTGCGAGGCTCTCATGAAGGGGTTTCGTGTCATCGAGATCCCGGTCCACTACTACCCCCGTCTGGGCGGCGAATCCAAGCACTCGGCGAGCTTCTGGAAGGTCTGCAAGACCGCTTGGGGGATGTTCAAGGCCATCACGTCCAAGAGATTCCTTGGACGCTAGAAGCCTGCGGCCTCATGGGGGTTACTGCCGCATTCCCATAGCTTGCAGAGGGACTCCAGTGACCATTCTTTCCGCCCTCACGACCCGGGGGTAGACTTCTCGGCTTCTTTCTGGCACCGCTTGCATCCGGCAGGCGGTCCAGCCCACACGGACGTCTGTCCGACTTTTTGTTCTTGCCCCGATCCTAGAAACAACCATGACGAAACACGTCGTCATCCTTGGAGGCGGCCTGGCCGGCCTCTCCTGCGGATACGAACTCGCCAAGACCGGTGTACAGGTCACGATCCTGGAACGTGAACCCCAGGTCGGAGGCATGGCCCAGTCGTTCGAAGAAGGTGATCGCGAGACCGCGGGGCAACCCGGGAGCGACTACTGGTGCTATGACTACGGTCCGCATCGATTCCACACGAAGGAGAAGGAATTGATGCGGCACGTCCAGGAGATCATCGGGGACAACAAGGTCTGGGCGAAACGGCAATCACGCATCTACATGTTCGGCAAGTTCTTCAACTACCCCCTCAATGTGAAGAACATCCTCAAGAACATGTCGCCGTGGAGGATCTTCCGATTTCTCACGGACTCCATGAAGGTCCGCTTCCTGGAGCTGACCCGTCTGAAGAAGTTCAAAGATGAGAATTTCCGCGAGTGGGTCGAGCGTCGATTCGGAACATCGTTGGCCGACACCTTCTTCGTCCAGTATACGGAGAAGGCCTGGGGCTTGCCTGCGACCGAGATCTCTGCCGACTGGGCCAGCCAGCGAATCACGCTGCTGTCCCTCCGGGATACGGTCATGAAGACGCTATTCCCTCCCAAGAACACTCCCCGGACCCTGGTTACGGACTTCGTCTATCCGCGCGTGGGAGGCATCGGGGAGCTGGCCCGTGGCTACGAACGTCGGATCCTCGAGATGGGCGGTCGGATCCTGAAGGACAGCCCGGCCATCCTCGTGCACCACGAGGACAAGAAAATCACCAAGATCGAATACAAGACCCACGACGGTGAGCGCGAGTTCATCACGGGAGACCATTACATCTCCACCATCCCCGTCACGGCCATGGCTCGCTCGCTGCGCCCCAAGCCGCCTGAGGAAGTCATGGAGGCTCTTGGGGGTCTCGACTATGTGGCCATCGTCTTCGTCTATCTGAAACTCGACAAGGCCAAGGTGACAGACGACAACTGGGTCTATCTCCCCGAGAAGAAGCTCACCGTCCACCGGATCGCCGAGTTCAAGAACTTCTCCGATTGCTGTGCCCCACCGGGCAAGACGATGATCTGTGCCGAGATCACTTGCCGTGTGGGAGACAAGATCTGGAAGGCAGGGGCCGAAGAACTGCGTGCGATCGCGATCAAGGATCTGAGCGGAGCTGGCCTGATCCAGGACAAAGATGTCGTGGGCTGCTTCACCAAGCGGATCCCCTTCGCCTATCCGATCTATGACCTGCAGTATGCCGGGCATCTAGAGAAGATCATGGCTTACGTGCATCAGCTCGAGGGCATGACCTCTGGTGGGCGCCAGGGACTCTTCCGCTACAACAACATGGACCAGAGCATCGAGATGGGGCGTCTCATGGGACAGCATCTTGGAGAGAATGTGCACGAGAATGTGGCGACAGAGGATGACCTCTTCGAGCCCTTGCCGATGGACGATCTCTACAAGGACGACTCCTACAGCCACGACGGGATGGGGCCCGACCCTGAGAAGGCTTCGTCTGGCGAGGAGGATACGGATGCAGAAGGCGAACCGGGGAAGGCCACGTGACCTCGCAGAGCGAACTGCTTGCCGACCCCACGAACTTCATCGAGATCTCACACTGCAGCCTCTGCGGTTCTGGCGGGCGTGACGAGGTCTTTGCTGAAGCCCCCTTCCGCATCGTTCGCTGCCAGGGATGTGGCCTGGTCTAC
>JAJRTL010000184.1 GCA_024278315.1 Planctomycetota bacterium
CGCGAATGGGATCGAGCCAACCTGAAAGTGCAGGTCGCCCGTAGCATGAAGGCCAAGAAGGAGGTCGAGGACCTCCAGCAGGCTCTGGCCATTCTCCGGGAAGTCGAGATCGTGCACCCCGACCTCGCGCGAGAAGACCTGGCCAACATCGAGAAGCTGCTGGCGCTCAAGGCCGATCCAGAGGAAGTCCGGATCCTCGGATCAGAGGCGGAGCTGTTCCAGGAGATGGCTTCCCTCGTAAAGCACAAGATAAGGGTCCTCGTTGTGGGCGGCAACGAACGTCAGCGAAAGCACCATGACAGGCTCTGGGATCTGGCGGAGCAATGGGGATTCGAGGCCGAGTGGCTGCAGGCCAACTACGCTTCGCCACAGAAGACCGTCTCGGCCATCCGAGACCGGATCCAACAAGGCGGACTGGACCTCCTGATCCTCCTGCACTGGAACCGACATGAGACCACCGAACCTGCCCTCGAGCTGGCCCGAGCGCAGGGCCTTCCGGCACGGATCCTGTTCTACGCGGGATTCACGTCGCTCCAGGTCGGCATCCTGGAGATGGCCCACAAGATGAAGAAGAAGGCGCAGGTGAGCTGAGGACGGCGGAGATGAGCTGACGCGGGAGCAGGTTGGTCCGAAGTTCCGGGAAACCTCTGCAGGGCGGGTGACTAGATCAATGTGCTTGCCCAAGCTGACCCGCTCATCTGCCGCGCTATGAACACCGAACTCTGGAACCAGGTCATCTCCCGACTCGACTCGCGGGATCGACGCCTTCGTGAGGGTCTCTCGCCCAAGAGGCTTGCGGGCCTCGAGTCCAGCCTGGGGCTTCGCCTTCCCGAGGCCTACCGGAGCTTCCTGCGAGCCCATGATGGCGGCTGGATCGGCGATCAGAAGATCTATGGGAGCCCGGAGATCCTGCGGATGCTCGAACTGGGCCGGGACAGGATCCAGATGGCTGGCGAGGGCCATCCAGCGCTCGCGGGAGCCTGGCGCCACTTCAGGGTTCCCTACCAGCGGCTTCTTCCGATCCACCCAGCCAGCAGGCAGAGCGTCGAATGCCTGGCTCTTCCGTCGGACGGCCTGAGTCGCCACCAGGCTCCAAGAGAGGACCCGGATCTGGCCGAGGAGGCCGCCATCTACTGGGTGAGGTTCGAGGGGATGTGGGATCCCTACGGTGGCGAGACAATTGCCGGTATCCGGGAGATCGATGTCGATGCGCTGACCTGGACGCGGATGATCGCTGGGTCAGGGGGTCGGGCAGGGCTTCCGGACCCAGAGGTCGAAGCCACCTACGTGGACTTCCTGGACTGGACCCTGGATGCCATCCTGGAAGCAGAGGCCAGGCATCCGAGGCTGCAGCCCAGCAACCATGTGAGACTTGATTTCCGATAATGTTCCTTATGGGGTCTACATGGTGGAACCCGGAAGGTGCTGCCAGGCGGGATCTCCTCTGAGGTCTCTCCCCTGGTTACGCTCAGGCCACTGTCGCTCAGGCCACTGTTCCCCCGCAGGAGCTCCCAGCGCCGGCCGTGCATCCGAAGCAGTGTGACGCGGTCCGGATCCGACGCTCTCGCAGAGCCGCTCGCGTGCTCCCTTCGAGCAGGTCGCTGAGGTGGCAGATGCCCTTCTCCACGGGCATGGCCAGCATCTGGTTGAAGTCACAATCGTAGAGGCAACCGTTGGGTCCGACCGAGAGCATGTCCCGACACATGACCTGCTCAGCGGCAGCGGGATTGAACGCGCCTTCCAATCGCTCCTGATAGGACTGCAGATTGTCGCTTCGCACGAGGTAGTCCCGGAAGCGCTTGATGGGCAGATTGGTCAGGGCGAAGAGCTGGTTGAAACGGATGCCGTGGTCGCGATCGAGCATCCTCTGGAATTCCTGCTCCAACTCGGCTTGCGGTCCAGGGAGATAGGCTCCACCCGGGTTGTAGACGAGATCCAGGATCAGGCCCGTATCGGGCTGGCCATAGCCCAGGGAATTGAGGAGTTTGAGCCCTTCGATGGACTTGTCGAAGACGCCTTTTCCACGCTGTGCGTCAGTCCGGGATCGCCTGTAGTAAGGAAGGCTGGCAACGACTTCGACCTGATGCTCCGCCAGGAAAGTGGCCAGATCCTCCTGGTCCGGTTCGAAGAGCACCGACAGGTTGCAGCGGTCCAGGACGTGGATCTGGAGCTGGCGTGCCGCCTGGACGATCCGTCGGAACTGCGGGTTCAGCTCGGGAGCTCCACCGGTCAGATCCAGAACTTCGAACTCGCCGGTTTGCAACACCTGGAGCAGGAGATCGGTCATCTCGGCTCCCATGTTGTCCTCCGGATCCGTCTTGCCTGGGCCAGCCTCGACGTGGCAGTGCTTGCAGGCCTGGTTGCAGAGCTTTCCGAGGTTGACCTGGAGGGTACCCAGGCTGCGCGCCGTGAGTGGCGCCTGCCCGTGCTCCGCCAGATGGACCTGGAAGCGATCGCCCAGCTTGTCCTGTGGTCGTGTCGTAGTCATAGCGATAGGGAGTCGTGCTTGTCCTTCATCTGCACGCCATGGATCAGGCAGGCGCCGGCCTTCATGGCCGCGGCCACATGCACGGCCTCGGTCATCTGCTCGAGATCGGCTCCGGATTCCAGGCACTTCTGTGTGAAGGAATCGATGCAATAGGGACATTGGATCGCATGGCTCAGCGCCAATCCGATGAGGGCCTTCTCTCGGAGACTCAGGGCCCCAGGCTTGCTCGTGGCCTCGCCATACCAGGCCTGGAACTTGGAGTAGAGATCAGGGGCCCCCTCCGAGACTTCGGAGAAGCGCTGCAGGTCCTTTTTCTTGTAGTAGTCCGTCATCGAGGCTTTCTTCCAGCAGGCTCCGGATCATGGGCGCGTACAGCCTCGCATATCCCGGACCCAGGAGAAAGCCTCGATACGCCGAGCTCCCCCATCAGGATCCACTGGACCAAGAAATGTCTCTACAGAATCGGGTTGCCCGACCCAGCTGTTCTCCGCAGATCCCTCGGGGCAAGATGCCCCAATCCTTGGGGTCGCCAGAAAGAATGAAAGCGATCATTGATTCTGGGATGATTCGCGCCAGAATTGACGCGCCGATCTCGCTAAGATCCTGCAAAACAAGAGTTTAGCCAAGCAAGGGCGAACCATTCATGGTGACCAACTATCAGACGGACAGCGGCTATCTCATCGAATTCCCGGTGGGACTCGATGTAGGACAAGAAGCGTTCCTGACGCGCCCGGACAAAGAAGAGGGCTTTCGCGAGATCCGCTATGTCATCCGCGGCAATCCCGGCCTCCTCAACGTGCGATTCCAGTTCCGCAAGCAGGGCAATGAATCGCAGGATGTCTACAACGAGGACTTTGCCATGGTTCTCCGACCGGTGGGCATGTTCACGAACTTCCGCGGCAAGACCACCGAGCTCAAGGGAGATCTCACGATTCCTGAACGCTACTTTCCGGTAGAGATCGTCAACATCAAGATTGAGAACCTGAGCGATCGATTCGACTAGAGACCTCGCTGCAACCCATCGATGAGCTTCAAGATTCACTCCCATCCATTCTTCATGGAGACCAACGGATGTCGGGCCTGACCAGATGTCTCGGATCTTCCATTGGGCGCAAAGGCCTGATGGGGATCACGGGAATCCTCCTATCCCTCTTTCTCATCGCCCATCTCATTGGGAACCTCCTGGTCTTTGCCGGCCAGGATGCGGTGAACCACTACGCACACGCACTCAAGGCCAACGCGGCCCTGCTTTGGTTCATGCGCGGAGGGTTGTTCCTCGTCTTCGCGACGCATGTCTATCTCGCGTTGTCCCTGACGGCAGAGAATCGCAGGGCGAGACCCGTCAAGTATGTCCAGGAACACACCCAGGTGGCGAGTCTCGCCTCCAGGACGATGGTTCTGACGGGTCTCCTCGTCTTGGCGTACCTGATCTTCCACCTTTTGCATCTGACGAAGGGAGTGATCGGTCATGAGGCATGGTCTTCCAAGCTCCCCGATGGGAGCCAGGACGTCTACACGATGGTAGTCCTGGGCTTCAAGAGTCCCATCCTGAGTGGTGTCTACCTCGTCTCCATGGCCCTGCTCTACCTGCACCTGAGCCATGGGCTCAAGAGTTTCTGGCAGTCCCTGGGCTGGAATCATCCCGTGTATCGCCCCCTCTTCGAGAAGATCGGGACGGGCCTCGCTGCCATCCTCGTGATCGGATTCGCTTCGATCCCCTTGACGATCCTCCTTGGCGTCATCCAACTGCCCGGCGGAGGGAACTAACATGACACTCGATTCAAAAGTCCCTTCAGGGCCCCTCGCCGACAAGTGGGACAAGCATCGCTTCGATCTCAAACTCGTCAATCCTGCCAACAAGCGCAAGTTTCGCGTGCTGATCGTGGGCTCAGGCCTGGCCGGAGCATCAGCTGCGGCCTCCCTGGCCGAGCTGGGTTACGACGTGGATTGTTTCTGCTACCAGGACAGCCCGCGTCGTGCGCACTCCATCGCGGCCCAGGGTGGCATCAACGCCTCCAAGAACTACCAGAACGACGGGGACAGCGATTTCCGTCTGTTCTACGACACGATCAAGGGCGGTGACTTCCGCAGTCGCGAGGCCAACGTCTATCGCCTGGCGCAGGTCAGCACCCACATCATCGACCAGTGCGTGGCACAAGGCGTTCCCTTCGCCCGCGAGTATGGCGGCACCCTGGCCAATCGGTCCTTCGGTGGCGTCCTCGTCTCACGCACCTTCTACGCTCGGGGGGCAACCGGCCAACAGCTCCTGCTTGGAGCCTATGGAGCACTCAACCGGCAGATCCATGCCGGCAAGGTCACGATGCACAATCGCTGCGAGATGCTGGACCTCGTCCTCGTGGATGGGCATGCCCGTGGGATCATCACGCGGGACATGGTGACCGGCAAGATCGAACGCTGGGCGGGTGACGCCGTCGTGCTGGGCACGGGCGGCTATGGAAATATCTTCTTCCTCTCGACCAATGCCGTCGGCTGCAACGTCACGGCCAGCTTCCGCGCGTACAAGCGTGGGGCCTACATGGCCAATCCCTGCTTCACGCAGATCCACCCCACCTGTATTCCTGTGGCGGGCGAGCATCAGAGCAAGCTGACGCTGATGTCGGAGTCACTCCGCAATGACGGTAGGATCTGGGTGCCCAAGAAGAAGAAGGACACGCGTCCGGCCCCCAGCATTCCCGAGGACGAACGCGACTACTACCTCGAACGCATCTACCCGACATTCGGGAACCTGGTGCCCCGCGACATTGCTTCCCGCGCAGCCAAGAACGTCTGCGACGATGGCTATGGAATCGGGATGTCGGGCTTGGGTGTCTACCTCGACTTTGCGGACGCCATCCAACGCCTGGGAAGAGATGTGATCTCCCAGCGCTATGGAAACCTCTTCGACATGTATGAGCGCATCACGGGCGAAGACCCCTACAAGGTGCCTATGCGCATCTACCCAGCCTCCCACTACACGATGGGAGGCCTGTGGGTCGACTACAACCTCATGTCCAACATTCCGGGGCTTCACGTGATCGGCGAGGCCAACTTCTCCGATCACGGCGCCAACCGCCTGGGAGCATCCGCATTGATGCAGGGACTCGCTGACGGTTACTTCGTCCTCCCCTATACGATCGGGAACTACTTCGCGACCGAGCACCAAGAGCAGGTCACCACCGACCACCCGGCCTTCGGTGAAGTCGAGGCCGAGGTCAAGGGACAGATCGATCGTCTCCTGGCCGTCAAGGGCAAGCGGACGCCTGCATCCTTCCACAAGGAGTTGGGGAAACTCATGTGGGACCACTGTGGTATGTCACGCAATGCGAAGGGCCTCGAGCAGGTGCTCCAGCGCATCCCGGAGCTTCGCCAGGAATTCTGGGAGAACGTCTCTGTGACCGGTGCAGGCATGGAACTCAACCAATGCCTCGAGCGTGCCGGTCGGGTTGCGGACTTCCTGGAGTTCGGAGAGGTCATGGCACACGATGCTCTGGGCCGTGGCGAATCCTGTGGAGCTCACCTACGCGAGGAATACGTATCGGAAGATGGCGAAGCCAAGCGCGATGACGACAACTACTGCTACGTGGCAGCCTGGGAATACCAAGGGGACGGCAAAGAGCCTGCCCTGCACAAGGAAGAGCTCGTGTTCGAAAACGTCGAACTTACGACAAGGAGCTACAAATGAAGCTGACCCTCCACATCTGGCGTCAGAAGGACGCGCAAGACAAGGGTGGCATGGTTCGCTACGAGGTCGACGGTGTCAGTGAACACTCGTCATTCCTCGAAATGCTGGATGTCCTCAACGATGGCCTGATCGAGAAAGGTCAAGATCCCGTGGCCTTCGATTCGGATTGCCGAGAGGGGATCTGTGGGATGTGTTCCCTCGTCATCAACGGACGACCGCATGGTCCATGGACGGCCACGACGGTCTGCCAGCTCCACATGCGCGCCTACAGGGACGGAGACACGATCTACATCGAGCCATGGAGAGCCAAGTCCTTCCCCGTCCTGAAGGATCTCATCGTCGACCGCAGCTCCTTCGACCGCATCCAGCAGGCCGGCGGTTACGTCTCGGTCAACACGGGCAATGCCGTGGACGCCAACTGCCTGCCAATCGGCAAACCAGCTGCCGACCAGGCTTTCGACGCCGCGCACTGCATTGGCTGTGGAGCCTGTGTGGCTGCCTGCAAGAACGCCTCAGCCATGCTCTTCGTCTCGGCCAAGGTGGGCCAGTTCGCGGTTCTCCCACAGGGGCAGACCGAGCGAAAGGAGCGCGTCCTGTCCATGGTCGAACAGATGGACAAGGAGGGCTTCGGCAACTGTACGAACCAGTACGAATGCGAAGCGGCCTGCCCCAAGGAGATCTCGGCCGACTTCATGCGCATGATGAATCTGGACTACTTCAAGAGCTCGGCGACGACCTCCTGAAGCCCAGCCTTCGCAGCTAACGAGGGGGCTGTGAGCCCCCTCGTGCCATCCTGGCCCGTGTTCCTCTTGCTGGACCAGTGTTCCCTCCTCCCCCATTGGGGCTCGCTTCCCGTTCCCACTGGGTAACGCCATCGAATTCCTGGCCCAGGATCAGGGCCAACAGACTCCTCTTCCTCGTGGGGCATCGACTCTGGAGCCCGCGAGGGATCCTGCAAGCGCTTGACATTCCACGGCTTAGGAGCCCCTGAGGTTTCAGCCCCTTTCTCCCAGAACGGATGCAGGGTAGGATGCCCCGTCATCAAACGCGTGGCCCGTTTCTTGCACTGCGGGACAGGGCTTCCATTCCAGCGTGAGTGAAAGACACTGAGATACATACCTTTCCAGAGCCACTCGATCCCGAGTGTCGAATCCGGAGAAAAACAGGAGTGATTCCAATGAAGATGATGAAGAGCCTGGCCTTTGTCACTGTGGCCTCGGCCGCCCTCTGCTTGAGCGGCGACCTTTTCGCCCACGGTGGCACCTACCGTGGGCCGGGCGACACCGTCCCCCCCAACTCCGGAAGCGGAAGCGGAAAGACCGGTAACCCCGGAACGCCCTCGACTCCGACACCGGGAACTCCGTCGACCCCGACTCCGGGAACGCCCTCGACTCCTACGAGCGGCGGCCCGGCTACGCCGAGCACAGCTCCACCGACCGGTGGAGGCGCACGCAACACGCCCACGTCCGGAGCACGGGGCTTCACTCTCAGCTCCGACCTGACCAAGTGGGAGTTCTGGTGGGAGTTCAACAAGGATCCCTTCCTCAACCTCAGGGCCAAGATCCAGGCCGGCGGTGTGACCTCCGGGTCAGATGATTTCCAGATCGGTCGAGGCAAGAAGAACAATGCGACCAATACGCTGGCCCCGAACAAGAGCGATCGGAAGCGCATCATCGATGTCCTGAAGAAGCTCTTGATCGATCCCGACAGCAACCGCGATATCGTCTCCTCTTGCATGATGGCACTGGCCAAGATCGGTGGTGACACTTCTGTGCTGCCGCTGTTCAAGAAGTTCCTCCCCGATGCGGATCAAGAAAAACGGGAGACCGCTGGTATCGCCATGGGCGTCACGGCTCTCAAGGAAGCCGTGCCTGACCTGCTGGCACTGGCCGCTGACAATCAAGAAGGCCAGGCACTCGTCGGAAAGAGCCGTGTTGATTTTCGGACACGCTCCTTCGCCTGCTATGCGCTGGGCCTGGTCGCCAACCAAAGCAGCGATACCGAGCTCCAGGGCAAGATTCTTGAAGCAATGAAGGAAGTCGCCAGCCTGGGCCGCAGCGAACGTCGCGACACCAAGGTGGCAGCACTCAACGCCATCCGTCTGCTCAAGCTGGACAGCAGCCAGCGCGGACAGGAGTTGCGCGCCGATGCCATCGAATTCCTGACGGCATTCATGAACAAGAGCCGCAAGGAAGAAACTGGGCTCGTCCGCTCCCATGCCGTGACGGCACTGGCGGCGATCGTCGGTCGGACCGGTGACGAAAAGGGCGACATTCGCAAGATGTTCCTCAAGCTGATCGACACCCGCAAGACGGATCTCTACGTCCAACAGTCGGCCGTCCTTGGCCTCGGCCTGATGGGCATCCCAGGCGATGAGCAAGGAACCAGCAAGTCGCTGCAGCGTTACTCCAGCAAGGGCAAGGACCAGCAAGCTCGCTACTATGCCTGCGTAGCGCTCGGCAAGATCGGCGGCAGCGACAACAAGGAGTATCTCTACAAGACCTTCAAGGCCAGTCGGACACAGAAGATCCAGATGCCGTGGCTTGCGTTTGGACTCGCCATCATCGAGGACAATGCCCGCAACGCGGACACCAACTACGACGCAGATCGGACCGTGGCAGAAGCACTCCACAAGACCTTCCTCAAGATGAAGACACGATCCGTTGCTGCGGGCATCGCCCTGGCTCTCGGCATCATGCGCTACAAGGACGCCGCCGATGATATCGAGGCCATGCTGGAAAACATCCAGAATGACGAAGAGCCGGCAGGCTACCTTTGCGTGGCCCTGGGTCTCATGAACAACCGCGATTCCAAGGACCTGATCAACTCCATCGTCGAGAAGTCGGTCCGTCGTCAGAAGATCCTGACGCAGGGATCCATCGCCCTGGGACTGCTCGGCGACAAGGAGATCTCCAACAAGCTCATCAAGATGCTGGAGCGCAAGAACACGCCAGTGGCTGTGTATTCGGCCGTGGCTTCTGCCTTGGGCTGGATTGGAGACCGCCGTTCCATCACACCTCTCATCGAGATGGCAGAGAACAAAGACTTGCAGAACCTTCCAAGAGCGTTCTCGGCTGTGGCCCTGGGCCTCATCGCCGACAAGGAACCCTTGCCCTGGAACAGCAAGATCGCCATCGGCGCCAACTACCGCGCCAATGTCGAGTCGCTGACCGGTGGCGGCGGAACGGGCATCCTCGACATTCTCTAGGATTCCGATTCACGACATCGCCGGAACAAGGTTTCGACGAGATAGGAGAGCCGACATTCTTCCGGATGTCGGCTCTCTTCAATTCCGACGACATGGCCCGGGCTTTGCTTACATCCCAATGACCCTGACGGCGATTCCGTCACGAAGCCGTTCTCGGCCTTCCAGGATTCCAACGGAAGGCTTCTGGCGCTCCGCAGGGTGCGACCGTTTCGACGTGGAAACAGTCGCAAGCCCCTTGGTCCAGAGAACAGCAAGTACAATGAAAACCAAACTCCTTATGTCTGCCTTGATGGTCGGCA
The DNA here is from genome assembly GCA_024278315.1 of Planctomycetota bacterium. Lineage (GTDB taxonomy): Bacteria > Planctomycetota > UBA1135 > UBA1135 > JAJRTL01. The sequence continues at coordinate 9,678 of JAJRTL010000184.1, forward strand.
GTGGCCTGATCTCCAGTCCTGACCTCTATGCCCACGGTGGCACCTATCGTGGCCCCGGGGACTTCGTCCCTCCTCACAACGGCACGGGTAGCGGCAAGAGCGGTCAGCCCGGTACCCCTGGCACTCCCAGCTCGCCGAAGCCCGGCACACCGAGCGGCCCGACACCTGTGACGCCCAACGGACCTGGCCCCATCTCCGGCGGCTCGACTCCACCCGGGATTCCGGGGAGACAAGGTGGAGCCACGACTGGCGGCACTTCGGCGTTCGCAATCGACATGACCGCATGGACCTTCTGGTGGGAATTCAACAAGGATCCCTACCTCAAGCTTCGTGAGCGCATGCAAGGACAACGTGCCATTACCGACGGTAGTGGACCCAGCCTTGGACGAGGTCCCCGACGCGAGAGCACAGGTGGCATCAGCCCCACGCGGGCGGATCAGGATCGCGTTCTCGCCGCCCTGATGTCGATTCTCGAGAACAAGCCCGACAATCGGGACCTGATTTCTTCCGCCCTCATCGCCGTCGCCAAGATCGGTGGGGACCGTGACTACCTTCCCTTGCTCAGAAGCTACCTGAGTTCCAATTCTCAGGAGATCCAGGAAACGGCTGCTCTCTCTCTCGGTATCAGCGCCCGCTTGGAAGCCGCACCCGTCCTCTTCGCCTTGGCCAAGGACACGGAAGACGGGCGCAAGCTCGTGGGCGGCCGTTCTGTCTCGTTCCGGACGCGCGCCTTCTCTTGCTATGGCCTGGGTCTCGTGGCGCACCATGCACGCAGTGCCAGGTTGGGCCGTAAGGTCTTCCAAGAAATGCAAGCCTTGATCGAGGAGGGCAGGAGCGTTCGTAGCGACATCCAGGTCGCAGCACTCCATGCCCTGCGTCTGCTGAATCCCGAAGACCATGAGCAGGGTCGGGCTTTCCGAAAGGAGATCGCGGACTACCTCATCGATTTCGTGAGTCGAATGGACAAGGACCACGATGCTCGCATTCGCAGTCACGGCCTGAGTGCCCTGGCGCGGATCGTAGGACAGCGAGACCTCGGCACCTCCTATACCAGGGATCTCTACCAGACCTTCTCCAAGCGCAAGAGAATCCGCAACTTCATGGATCAGTCACTCCTGCAGGCATTCGGCTGGATGTGCAGTAGCAAGGATACGGAAGTGACAGCTTGGGTGCGCAAGCGGCAAGAAAGGAGCCGGGACCAGGATGCCAGGCATTTCGGGATGATCGCTCTCGGAAGGATCGGAGGCGAAGAGAACCGAGCCTATCTGCTGAAACGCCTGGCGAAGACCAGCAAGCGCGCGGACAAGGCCTGGTATGCCCTGTCCATCGCTCTCTTGCACCACGGGGAAAAGGATGGCGGGAATGACATGACTCGACGTAGCGATGCAGCGACGCTCCACCAGCTCTTCAAGAAGGAGAAGAACCGGACTGTCGCATCCGGTATCGGTATCGCACTCGGGATGCTCAATTACAAGCCAGCTTCGCTCGACATCCTGGACCGGTTGATCAAAATCCAACAAGACGATCAACCGGCAGGCTACATGGCCCTCTCCTTGGGCATGATGGGCGAGAATGAGGCCCGTCCGACGCTGCAGCATCTCATCGACAGATCCAAGCGTCGCGATCAGCTTCTGATGCAGGTCTCCATTGGCCTTGGCCTCCTGGGGGATCGAGAGATCACGAAGAAGCTGATCACGCTTCTCGAAGGGAGGCACACGACGGTTGCCGTCTATGGGTCCGTGGCAACGGCTCTCGGGTTCTTGAACAACCGACGGAGCATCGAACCCCTGATGGCGCTGATTGACAGGAAGGACCTCCCGGGACTTTCCAGGGCCTTCGCAGCCGTCTCTCTCGGCCTTATCGCGGAAAAGGAGAACCTCCCGTGGAACAGCAAGATCGCCATGGGATCCAACTACCTTGCGAACTTCGAGACACTGACAGGTGGAAGCCTCGGGGTTCTCGACATCCTCTAACCCGGACCATTCGTATCCTCGATGGCCCTGGTATTTCAGGGCTTCTGGACAGACTCACGCCTACGTGCCAACCAGAGGAACAGGGCACCTCCACCGAGAGTCACCAAACCACCCAGGATGCCAAGTCGGGCGCGCATGAGTCCCGCTCGCACTTGGCCTTGTGTGGCCTCTTCTCGTTCGAGCCACTGAAGATCATCGGTGGCCTGCTTGCGCAGGGCCTGATCCTGGGTGAGGTCGAGGACTTGCTGATAGGCTTCACGCGCTGGACCAAAATCCTGGAGCCGGGCCAGGCAAGAGGCCTTCTGCAGGACGAGATACGGATCACTGCTGTAGGCCTCAGGCCCCTCTTCGAGCAGGTTCAGGAGCTTCTTCTCCCGGCCATCACGATAGAGCCAGTAGGTGAGCATGCGCATCCACTCCAGCTGCAGAGGACTCCTGTTCAAGGCTCGCTCGAGCACCTTGCAAGCTTCTCGACTTCTGCCCAACCGATCGAGGGCTTGCGCCTGGGACAAGGGATCCGCAGGGGCTTCGCCGACCCGCTGCCGGCCCATCTTCGAGGCCCACCCTCTGGTTCTGTCAGTCCTCATGGAAGGCATCGAGGCTCCCGTAGATTCGTTCATGGAGACGACCCAGTTCGGAGCGACCATCCCTCAGAAGACGCCCCTCAGGCAGAGCCTCCCAGCTTCTGCTGGCTCCTGTCCGTCCAGCAGCAGACCAGATCCGACTTGAGAGCCCTGCGGGCTTCGTGTGGGACTGAACCGCCCTCGCGAGAATTCCGGGCGCTTGTCCGTGCGCCAACACGAGGAAGTTGCGCTGTCCCCCCACCCGAAAACTCTCCACCGTGGGAAAGACCGCGGCCAGCGTCCCGGCAACAGCAGACAACACGGGTCCATCGCCCGACAGGTCCCCTACATTCAAGGCCAGGACACCACCTGCAGAGAGACGTGATTGAAGGCTCTGGAAGAACTCCAAGGTCGAGAGCTGTGCAGGTATGTAGAACTGGGAGCGATAGGCATCGATACAGATGATGTCAAATGGCTCCCGATCCTTGTGGACGAAGTTGATATAGGCCCGAGCACCGAGATTGCCAACCCACTGAATGCGGGCACGATCGGGCTTGCGCTCATCGAATCCCCGAAACCACTCTTCGGCAAGCGCCAGGACACCTGGATCCAGTTCCACGCCAACAGCTTCCATCTTTGCCCCTAGGACTGCTTCCAGCACCCGCAGGATACTCCCTGCTGCACAACCCAGGGAGAGTACTCGTACGGGGCCTTCGGCCGCATCCAGCAACATGGGAAGCAAGGCAAAAGCATCGTAGTACCGGCCACCGGTGTAGGACAGGCCTTCGATGCGCACAGAGTGGAAGGAGTCCAGCCCCTCGTTGATCTTGAGCATGCGGACACGCCGTTCTTTTCCTTCCTGCACCTCCACGCCCTCCACCACGTACAGTCGCTGGTAGGGACTATCGACCTGGGCGAGAACCCGTTGTCCGGAACGGAGCCAGGATGGTGCAGGCTCGGGAAGCCAATGCACACCGAAACCCAAGGCGATCAAAGGAACCGTCTTCATCCATCCTCGAGCACGATGCCTGAGCCCTCTCGCGAGGGTCAGGACCGACGCAGACAACAAGAACAGTCCAGCAAGCAGGTAGGTGTTCGACACGCCCAGATAGGGCACCAGCCAGTAGGTCGTCAGGAAGGTACCCAGCAGGGATCCCAGGGTTCCTGAGGCATAGACCAGGCCGCTGATCCTCCCAACGTGGCTGAAATCTCCCTCACTGCCGCTTCGAATGAGCAGAGGTGCCAGGGCTCCCAACAATAGGACCGCCGGGGCAAAGGACAGTAGCGTGACCGAGAGGGAGCCCTCCACAAGGAGGGGGAGTGCTCGGTCCAAGGGAAGATCTCCCTCAGGTAGGATCCAGGCAGCGATCCAAGGAGCCACTCCCGGAACGGCCAGGACGAGAGCCCCGGCCAGGGCGAACAGAACAGGCAGCGCCCGGTCGGCCCATCCGCGGTCCGCGACCAGACCACCCAAGATGGCCCCGACAGCCAGCGCAAAGAGGATCACCCCGATCACATTGGTCCAAACCGGTATCGAATCTCCGAACGCTGGTGCCAATACACGAACGGCCGCCCACTCCACCACCATGGTGGAGAAACCACCCACGAAGGCGAGTGAAGCGACCAAGATCGGAGAGAGCCGCATCCCCCCTACTTGTCGGAATCCTTATCCGAGCCCTCGCCGGAATCCCCGTCGGATTCGGTCTTGCTCGCCTCGTCCTGGACCTTGGGAACCTCGAAGTCTGCGACCGTCGTGAAGATATAGCCCTGATCCCCAGTGGCTAGAATCAGACTCTCCTCCGGATCCCAGACGAGTCGCTTGTTGCGCTTCCGCTTGAGTTGCTGGACCACCTTGCCGTTGATCTCAACGATGAACTCCTTGTCCAGGTCCACGATCTGATCATTCAAGAGAAGCCGGATCTTGCTGATGTTCTTGGCCTTGATGGAAATCTTGTTGGTCTTGCTGTCTGCAGAAATCTCAAGCCGGGGTTGCTTGTCCGCAACCAGCTCCGCGTTCAGGATCTGTGCCCAATACGCCTTGCGATAGGCATCTAGAACTGGCTCATAGACGAGATGCTGACTGAAGAGCGGGCGCTTGACGTCGGACATCCACTCGGCGATATCGGCGCCATTCTCGACAAAGGGCAGATCGCCCTTGGCATCGATGACCTTGGACTGCGACAAGGTCTTGGCCAGGGCCTTGCCTGTCGCCACGTTGACCTTGTCAGAGATGATCAATGTAGGAACGAGACCGAGATTCGCACTTTTGCAGTTCTGGATACCCTGTGGATTCTTGAGGATCAGACCTGCAAATCGATGTGGAAACAGCGAAACCATTCTCAAGGCGAAAGGAACGGACTCGGCACTCGCTTCGAGGTAGATGCGGTTGGTATCGATCCGGTATTTGGCAATGAGATCGCCGAAAATCACGAGCAGGCGATCCTTGTCCTTCAACGCTTCCCCGTCCATCTCCTCACCATTGCCATAGGTCTTGGAGAGATTGCTCTTCTCTGGGAACTCGACGACGGCAACGATGTACTGAGACAAGACGTCCGAGAGTGATGAAGGCCAGGTCTTCTCCAGGTAGCTCTTTGGATTGCCCCACTTGCCATCCTTTCTGGGAGGCAAGGAAATGATCAGGGGCCAACTCTTGGTATCAGGCCTGTATTCCTTGGGCCACCGCACGGCATAGGGGTATCTCTCGGCGCCAGTCGTGTGCACGTAGACCCGTTTGGCTGATCCACCATTGCTCATGCGCTTGTAGGGGAAACAGCCGTCCATGATCTGGATCATGTCCGGCATGCTGCCGAGGAGATTGACCTTCTTGGACCGTTTCTCAAACTCCTTCTCGAACGCATCCTTCTTCTTGCGCGCGTCCTTGCGGTATTTGCGCAGCTTCTTGCGCTCCGATTTGGACTTGCTCTTCCCCGAGAGTTCATTCTCGAAGTCGAACTGCTTGATCAGGATGGCATACCAAACCCTGAGCTTCTTGGAGAGGCCTTTGATCTCCGTACTCTTGAGCTTGGGTTGATTCGCTTCTTCCACATCCTGGGCCCGCGGTATAGCGGGCAGGAGAAGAAGACTCAGGATTACGGGCAGAAGGCGCGAAGGATGCTGCATCGATCTCTCACGTAGGCCGGTCAGGCTAGGAATATGGGGCTGCTTCTATCCTACCCGAGGCTGGGAAGGCAACAAAGCACAGGTGCGGCTCATCGCTCGAGCGAAGTTCTTCTGAGGCGCCAGATGCGCCTCAGATAGTAGGGAGCCCGGATGGCGGCAGGATCCTTGGATACGACCAACTCGAGCAATTGCTCCGCCCGATCCAGATCCCCCTTCATTCGACGCCGAATCAGGAGGATGGCGGCATTGGTGCGGCAGGTGAACCGGTCGGCCTGCGCCCCCAGGGAGCGCTCAGCGCCCCCTTCCTGATACAGGGACAATGCCAATCCATACTCGAACCTCGCCTGATGGACGAGCGCCAACCCATTCAGGAACCAGGCCTGACGTCCGTACTTCTTCATGAGACGCTCGAAGACCTGCTCGGCCTTGCCGTACTGGCCGACGAATCGGTATCCGTTGGCCAGATTGGACAAGGCCCAATCCGCACCCTCATAGAATGAGAGGATCTTCCGCAGGAGGTCGATCCCCTCTTGCTTTCCTGAACGACAAAGCTGCAAAGCACCCCGCCCGAGGAACGGCAGGACAGCTGTCCGATAGGTCGTGTTCTCGAGCAGTCCATCGATCCTGGGGATCAGTGGAAGAGGGTTCCCTCGATGCGCCAGGATCAAGTCGTTCAGAAAGGACACGATCGGACCCCGCTCGCGCCCCTTGCTCGCCATCCCCCGAAGCACCAGGCGAGTCGAGGGCAGATCCAGACGCAGGAGTCCCACTCCGTCGCCACCAAGATCTTCGAAGCTTGTCCCCGCAGGCAGACTCGCCAAGGCCTGCCCAGATCTCTCGAATTCCCCGTTCACGAGCCGCGAGGTCCAATCCTCCCCCTGCGGCAACCACAGAGCTGAGCCCAGAAGAATCCAATCTGCCAGGAAGGAGACCATTGGGCTAGTGCAAGACCACATCCTGATCCCCGCTCACGATACGACCTACGCGAGCCGCTCCTGTTTCCCCTCTTTCTTTGAGGTCGGTGAGCATCGCATCGGCCGAGTCCGGATCCACGATCAAGAGGAAGCCATACCCCATGTTGAAGACACGATGGGCCTCACCTTGGTCGATGCCGCCCTTTTCTACCAGCAAATCGAAGATCGGAGGTCGCGCAATGCTGTCCCGTTGGATTTCCGCTCGCATTCCCTTGGGCAGCACGCGAGGGACATTGTCATAGAGCCCACCACCCGTGATGTGAGCACAGGCATGGACGGCGTTCCCTGCGGTCAAGAGCGGCAGGACCTGATCCAGATAGCTCCGATGCACCGCCAACAGGGCCTCTCCCAGCGTCTGCGACCAACCCTCGGGAGTGTCGTCCAGGGCATAGCCGCACTCCTCGAAGAGGACCTTTCGAGCCAGGCTGTATCCATTGGTGTGCAGTCCGCTGGAGGGCAGGGCCAGGACGATGTCTCCTTCGCGAACACGACTGCCATCCAGGATGCGATCCGCGGGCACGGTTCCCACGATGGTTCCCACCAGGTCGAAATCGCCCACCTTGTAGAATCCAGGCATCTCTGCCGTCTCGCCACCCAAGAGTGCCATGCCATTCTCTCGGCAGGCAATGGCCAGCCCCTCCAGGACCTTGGACACCACCTCGGGCTCCATCTTGCCTACCCCGATGTAGTCGAGGAAGAAGAGCGGGCGAGCGCCCTGGACGAGGATGTCATTGACGCAGTGGTTGATCAGGCATTGACCGACGGTGTCATAGATCTCCGAGTCGATGGCGATCTTGATCTTGGTGCCGACACCATCAGCTGATGCGACGAGGACTTCGCCACCGGCACCGACCTTCTGGGGATCGAAGAGCCCACCAAAGCTGCCTATGTCACTCAAGACCCCAGGCGTGAAGGTGGTTCGGATCGCTTCTTTGGCGCGGGTCACGGCATCGTATTTCTTGTCGATGTCGACGCCGGCTTCCTTGTATCGATTGGACTGCACGAGCTTCTTGTTCTCAGGGTTCGAGGGGACCAGTAGGGAAACGCAGCCGGAGATCTTCCAGGATCCGGGCGTTGTTCTCAAAGGCGATCTTGTCGGGAAGTGAATCCAGACTGAACCAGGCCACATCCAGGACATCCGGCCCTGCCGCGAGCTCTCCCCCCGTAGGTACCGCACGGTAGATCAGGAGGTTGGCACGCTTGCGTGGATCATCCCTGGTGTAGGAGACCTCCAGGAGGTCCAAGAGACGGATGTGGATGCCCGTCTCCTCCAAGGTCTCACGCACCGCACATTCCTGAGGAGTCTCGTCGTATTCCTGAAACCCCGCCGGGAATCCCCAGCGCCCCTTGTAGGGCTCGATCCTGCGCTGCACGAAGAGGATCTCCCGCCCCCGGACGACCAGGGCTCCCACCCCCGTGCCGGGATTGGGGTACAGCACGTATCTACAGTTGGAGCAGGCCTTTCGGCAGACCCCTTCGATCTCTCGTTCGCCCAAGGGCTTGCCGCAGAGGGGACAGAATCTTGCTTCTTCGTGCCAGGCCAAAACTACCTCCAGCGCGATTTCAGGAAAAGCGGAGAGCCCTCTCAGGAAGGAAGCTACCATCTCCGCTGCTTCATGAAACGCATCGCTATCCTAGGTTCTACCGGGTCGATTGGGCAGAGCACGCTGAGCCTTCTTCAGGATCGGCGGGATCTCTTCGAACCGGTCTTGCTGGCTGCCCACCGCTCCGCAGAGAAGCTCACTGCGCAGGCCCGTGAGTTCGACGTAGGCACCCTCTGCCTGACGGGCCTCTCGAGTGGGGAAGACTCCCCCATCCAGGCCACGGGCAGGGACCACTCCGGTATGCGCCTCTTCCGGGGCCCCGAAGGCATGATCCAAGCCCTCGAGGAGAGTGACCCGGATCTCGTGCTGAATGCGGTAATGGGTGCGGCAGGGCTCGAGGCCTCAGCCTGGACGCTTCAGCAGGGAAAAGCCCTGCTGCTCGCCAACAAGGAGTCCCTGGTCTGCGCCGGCCCCCTGCTGATCGAACTGGCCCGTCAACACGGCGGCACCATCCTGCCGGTAGACAGCGAACACGCAGCGATCCACCAGTGCCTTCGCGGGGAGCGAGCCACTGACCTACGACGCGTCTATCTCACAGCCTCCGGTGGTCCTTTTCGGACCTGGAGCCAGGAGCAAATCGCAGCGGCCACCATCGAGGACGCCCTGTCCCACCCCACCTGGAAGATGGGCCCTCGCATCACGATCGGCTCGGCCACGCTGATGAACAAATGCTTCGAAGTCCTCGAAGCCCACCATCTGTTCGGCCTTCGGCCTGATTCCATCCAGGTCCTGGTGCATCCACAGTCCATCGTGCACTCCATGGTGGAGTTCCGTGATGGGTCCATCCTGGCACAGCTCGGCTTGCCCGACATGCGGATGCCCATCCTATATTGCCTGGGATGGCCCGAACGCCTGGATTTCGACTTCCAGGGCTTCGATTTCACGAAATTTGCGAACCTAGGCTTCGAGAAGGCCGATTTGGATCGTTTCCCCGCACTGGGCCTCGCCTACGAGGTCGTACGGCGCGGCGGAGATTCAGGTGCTGTCCTGAATGCAGCCGATGAAGTAGCAGTAGCGTCCTTCCTCGAGGGACGCATTCCCTTCCAGAAGATCACCGAGACCGTGATCCAGGTCCTCGACGCACATGAGCCCCGTCCCTTGGAATCGGTGGCCCAAGTTCTCGAGATCGATGCCTGGGCGCGGAGAGAGGCTCATACTTGCTTGGATTCATGATTGCGTTCTCCATCGTCGCCACATTGCTGGTGGTCTTCGGAGTCGGCTTCCTCATCTTCATCCACGAGCTGGGACATTTCCTCCTGGCCAAGAAGGCTGGGGTACGCGTGGAGACTTTCTCCATAGGCTTTGGCCCCCAACTCTTCCGTTGGGAGCGCGGGGGCACCGTCTACCAGGTGGCGGCCATCCCCTTGGGCGGCTACGTCAAGATGTGGGGCGAGGCACCCGGAGAGGCCGACAGCGGCGACCCAGGCGCGCTGGGAAGCAAGAGTGTCGGCTGGCGCTTCCTGATCTTCTCGGGAGGTGTGTTCATGAATACGCTCTTTGCCTTCATTGCCTTCCCGCTGATCTTCTACGTGGGGATGCCCTTCACGGCCCCCGAGGTCGGCAGTGTGAGGCCGGGATCGGCCGCATGGAAGGTGGGTCTCCAGGAAGGAGATCAGATCTCCAACATCAACGGAAAGAAGATCCAGTCCTTCGAAGTGTTGGCCACGGAGGCCGCATTGGCTGGGGAAGATGGTCTGCTCCTGCAGGTCCAGAAGCAAGGTGAGCCAAGTCGCGAGATCCGGGTCCACCCTGAGTACGACAGTGATCGGGGACTCATGGACCTGGGAGTCGGGCCTTCGTACGAAATCGACTGGACCCTCAAGGTCGAAGAAGGTGAGAATCCAGCTCGCCAGGCAGAATTGCAGGATGGCGACGTCCTTGTTTCCATGGACATGGACGGCGAAGACATCGGAGAGAAGTTCCAGGGTTTCCTGAACGACCTTCGATTCCACCCAGAACACTGGATCGACGCCGAAGGGAAACCTGTCAGGTCGATCCAACTGGATGTCCAACGGGGATCCGAACGACTCTCGGTCACGCTCAATCCCGAAACCAAGGAATTGGGGGATCGCCTCTTCCTGGGTATTGCTCCTTCCAGCACGACCGTCGCCGCCCTTCGCTATCGCAATCCTGAGTTCGCCGCCATCCTCCAGGGACTCGGCCTCCGGGAGGGAATGGTCCTGTCGCGGTTCGAACTCCAGACCGGAACCCATAGCCGCTGGTTCCCCTTCCATGGAAAAGAGACCTTCGGCAAGGCTCTCGAGGACATCGGCGCAGAAGAGAGTCGCAGATCGGTGTTCCTCCACTTCCGCCGCCTGGGGAAGGGCCAGAAGGATTTCGACTCCTCCGCACATGCCAAAGTCGAGATTCCCGCTGCGCTGCTCGACGGCGCTGGCCGCGACGCATTCGAGGATTCGCTGGCATTCAAGGGTGACTTCCGCTCGGGGCGGCTCACTGTGACCCCCTACGGGGCAGCATGGACCGCAGGCATCCGCAACGGCGACCGCCTCCTGAGTCTCGATGGAAGCCGTGTCCGCAGCTGGGACAGGGTGATGCGCATCATCAGCAAGGCGAAGGGGAAAGCCGTCGATGTCCAATGGGCCCCAGCCAGGCCCGATGGAGGCTTCGAAGCCCCGATCACCAAGAGGATCCGGCCACAGCCGCTGGTCATCCCCGTCTTCGGTTTCAGCCCCACGATCAAACCCAAGATGCTCCTCTACCAGAGTTCGAGCTTCCTGGAGAGCCTCTCGGCGGGTGCCAGCAACTCCGTGTTCCAGATCCGTCAGCTCTACGTGACCTTGAAGCGCATCCTGGGTGGGTCCGTATCGAGCAAGAACATCGGCGGCGTGATTTCGATCAGCGTCTACACCTATGAAAAGGCCAAGGGCAGTTGGCAGAAGTTTCTCTACTTCCTCGCCATCCTCTCGCTCAACCTGGCCTTCATCAATGTCCTCCCGATCCCCGTCCTGGATGGAGGCCATCTCCTCTTCCTGTTGATCGAGAAGATCAAGGGAAGCCCGGTCTCGGAATCCGTCATGACCTATGCCCAATACATCGGCGTGGCCTTGATCCTGTCCTTGGTCATCTACGTGACCTTCAACGATATCGTGCGCCATATCCTCGGCGGCTAGAACGTGGCCTGGATCCGTCTCCTGAGGCTTCGCCTCCTCCCCTCGGCCTTTTGCGACATCCTCTGCGGTGCAGCTCTGGCTGGAGGAGTCGCGGCGGGCCAATGGAGGCAACTGCTGAGCCTCCTCTGCGGATCTGCCCTCCTCTACCTGTCGGGGATGGCTTGGAACGATGTCGCCGATGCCAGGCGCGACCGAGAACTCGGGCGATCGCGTCCGATTGCCGAGGGGGAGCTGTCACGATCGATGGCCGCACTCGTCGCCACCGTGCTGATGGGCTCTGGCCTCTGGATCCTCGCCCAGGACTCCACTTGGATCCTGGCGCTCGCCATGGCCCTTGGGATCCTCCTCTACGATTTCGTCGGAAGCCGTCTTCTGTGGTTCGGAGCCCCTCTGCTCGGAACGGTCCGGGCTGCCAACCTTCTGCTCGGAAGCCTGGGGATGGGAGACGACCTGGGCCTGCAGGACCTGATCCTTCCCGCACTGTACGGCCTCTCCATTGCCCTCATCGTCTGGCATGGAAGCCTGGAAGAGGCCACGCAGAGCCGATCCATACGCTACGGTCGACGGATTCGATCCTGGGCGCTCCCGCTCCCCCTGCTGGCTGCCGCTTTCGTTCCGTACTTCTGGTTGACGCTCTTGGCGGCGACTCCGCAAGTGCTTCTTCTGTACAGATTCTCTCGAGAGCAAGCTCCCGTGACCGCTGCTGGCACAGGACTGCTCTTGCGCGGCATCAGCCGATTCACGGCAGCCGTCTGCCTCGGCACCGGCCAGTGGATCCTGGCGGCCCTATGTCTGGCCCTGGCCTGGTGGGTTCCGCCGATCCTGGGACGGGTCCGCTGGAGCTGATCAGGCTTTCGAGAAGATGCTCCGCGCTTCTTCAGGAGCCATAAGACCGTTCTTCACCATGACGGTGAGGGCCTTCTTGAGGCCGACCTTGTCGTGGCGCCACTTTTCGAAGAAGGGCGGAAAGTCCTCCTTCACGGGCGCGGGTGCAGCTTCCTGCACCTCTGCGAACGGGTCAGCGGCCAGCTCGTCTTCTTCGCTGTCATCCACAAACTCGGCTGCGAATTCCGTCTCGA
>JAJRTL010000185.1 GCA_024278315.1 Planctomycetota bacterium
CGGTTCGCTCGGCATTGCTTCGATTCGACGACCCTCTTGGGTCGCCTTCATCTCGCGCAGCCGTCCTGAACTCGAAATGCGCTCGTCAGACCGCAAGAACGAGCTCGGCTGCGCCGATCTCGCATTTGCTCACAACGATCTCCTGAATCATCCGGGCTCGCCCGAACGATTCAGGACCTCGATGGAAGGGAAGAAAAGGGACATTGCCAGAGCCGTCCAAGAGGAGTTCGAAAGACGTGGAGCAAGGTTCACCGCGAAGCGCACGAAGGAAGAAACAGAATCCGAAGGGCTGTGCTTGCCATGCGCTTGTGCCTGCTCCAGGCCCTGCCTACTCGCGCTCGAGGTCCTCTTCTTCTTCGTCCTCTTCGGGATCCGCATTCAGGCGCGCCAAGAGTTCTGGATCGTAGTCGAGATCCTCATCGTCGCGCTCGAAGAGCTGGAAGTCCTCATCGTCATCATCGTCGTAGGCAAAGTTGAATCGATTGCGTGAGCCCCCGCGATCCTTCTCTGCAGGTCTTCCCTGGCCAGGTCCAGCCGATTGACGGTTTTTGTCTCCCGGGCCACCGTCCTTGGGTTTGCGTTGGCTTCCCTTTCGGCTGTCTTCCTTCTGGCCGAACCCGCCGCCGCCTCCTCCTGGACCAGCTCCGCGCGAAGGTCCGCGTGATGGTCCCCGCGAATCGCCACCACGTCCCGGGCCACCTGCTCCGCCAGGCCGTGGACGGCTGCCGCCATCTCCGCCAGCTGGTGTTGCTTCCTTGAGCCGAAGAGGGCGACCGTGGAAATCCTTGTCGTTCAATTCCCTGAGTGCCGTCTGCCCCTCGTCCTCCTTCTTGAATTCGAGAAAGGCGAATCCTCGGGATTCACCCGTCTCTCGACTGAAGATGACGCGGCAGTCGGCGATATCGCCGTGGGCAGCAAAGAGTTCTCTGAGTTCGGTGTCGCGGACCTCGAGTGAGAGGTTTCCGACGAAGATGCGAAAGGCCATGGGCTCGGAAAGAGGATATGGGGAGCGCTGCGTGCGCTGCCGGGACGTCAGGAATGGACAGGGGGGAGATTCTACGATCTCTTGTGAGCGGAGAACAAGCCCCCCTCGTGGCGATTGAGGGAGGAGCAGGCTAGGATCTGCAGCGATTCCTTCAAGCCCCAATCCTTCCTCCTCTCTCGAAGGGAGTCTTTGTGACCTTCGTCCTCCCGATTCTGGGGGTCCTCCAAGCGGATCCCGGAGCCGACACGGCAACCTCCTCATTCCTGGAACAACTCGGGACCTTTCTCTCGGACGCCGCCGGGTGGTCCTGGGGATTGCCCTTCATCCTCATGCTGGGGAGCGTAGGGCTCTTCTACACGGTCAGGCTGGGGCTCCCTCAGTTTCGCAACTTCAAGCATGCGATTGGCATCGGCGCCGGACGCTATGACGAGGATGGCGATCCGGGGGAGGTGACCCACTTCCAGGCCCTGAGTGCGGCTCTCTCAGCCACGGTCGGTGTCGGCAACATCGCTGGAGTGGCGACGGCGATCGCCATGGGCGGGCCAGGGGCGGCCATCTGGATGGCCATCTTTGGCTTTTTCGGGATGATGACCAAATTCGCCTCCTGCACCCTGGCCATTCGCTATCGCGTGTATGACGAGGGTGGGGCCATCCTGGGAGGGCCTATGGAGTCGATTCGTCGAGGTCTCGGCCCCCGATTCCACTGGCTGGCCGGAGCCTTCGCCATCTGCGCGCTCATCGCCTCTTTCGGCGGTGGCAACATGGTCCAGGCCAACCAGATGGCCAACGCCTTCACGCATGAGTTCGCGGATTCCTTCCCTTCAGGGATGAGCGAGGACATCTCCTTCCTTGGACTCGATACCAACTGGCTGCGCGTCACGCTGGGGATCGTGGTGGCAGCCATCGTCGGCCTCGTGATCATCGGCGGAATCAAGCGTATCGGCCATGTGGCTGGCATTCTCGTGCCTGTCATGGCTCTCTTCTACGTGGGGGGAGCGGGGACGATCATTGCCCTGCATGCCAGCGAAGTGCCAGCGATGCTGAGTGAGATGTTCCGGCTGGCATTCCTCGGGGGCCAAGAACAGGTGGCTGGCGGTGCCGTGGGTTACACGGTTGTTGGCGCATTGACCTGGGGCGCGCGCCGCGCGGTCTTCTCCAACGAGGCTGGCCTCGGATCTGCGCCGATCGCACACGCCGCAGCGCGCACGAAGGAGCCCATCCGCGAAGGTCTCGTTGCGATGCTCGAGCCCTTCATCGACACCATCGTGATCTGCATGATGACGGCGCTCGTCATCCTCCTCACCGATGCACATGTCTACTTCCATGACAAGGAAGGGGCTGTCCTGACCCGCGAAGCGTTTCGCCTGGGCCTGGAGTCTGCGCCTTGGCTCGGGGCTGTGGTCGTCTCGATTGGCCTCGTTCTCTTTGCCATCTCCACGGCCATCTCCTGGTCCTACTACGGGGATCGCTGTGCGTCCTTCCTCTTCGGCGCCTGGGCCGTCAAGCCCTATCGCGCGATCTACGTGGGCGTGATCTTCCTGGGTGCCAACCTCAACGCGAAGACGGTCTGGAACTTCTCCGATGTCGCCAACGCCGCCATGGCCTTCTGGCATATCGTCGCGCTGCTGGCGCTGACACCCGTGGTCATCGCCCTCTACAGGGACTACTTCTCGAGACCTCAGATCCCCACCAAGCAACTCGAAGAAGCCAAGCGGCGAGAAGGAGGTGACGCATGAGCCCCGCGATCCTGATCAACCTCCTCTTTCCGATCGTGACCGGGCTGATCCTCTGGATCATGAAGCCCGCCGAGGGAAGCCTCGTTTCCTATGACTTCCTCCTTTGGTTCGGTGTCGGCGCCGTGCTCCAGATCCTGGCATCGATTTCGTTGATGACTCGTAACCACACACGCTGGGTCATCGGCTGGACGCTGCTCTGGATTGCGTCTGCGTCCTACATGGCCAGCTACGCGCCTGCCCACCTGCAGGATGGCTTGATCGAAGGCAAGTGGAACGAGGTGAAAGCTCCCGAACCCCAGTTCCCGAAGGGGATGGAGGTCTCCGACAAGGAGCAAGCCGATCTCGTCGTGCGCAAATCCAAATGGAAGAAGGACAGGGCCGCCGCGGACCTCTGGTTCCGGGACCAGTACAAGATCACGAGTACGGCTGAGTCCTACGACAGTCTGGCCCAGCGCGATCTGGCCAAGGCCGCCTATCTCCTCTATGTCCTGGCCTTCGCCTTCCTCTCCTCTTTCTTCTCTATCTCCTGGTTCGCAGGTCGCGGGCGACTCCACGAGTACGATGTCAAGGGAGGGAGCGAGGAGGATCCCCTGGCGGTGAACCTCATGGGCAGGGATCCCGCGGACGCATGAGCCGGATTTCTCGACAGCTTTCGCTCTCCTGGCCGGCGCCTGGGCACAGTCTCCTGCTGGGACTGTTGTCGGCCCTCCTGTTGTCCACGTCTTGCAGTTCGACGCCGGGTCTCCCCGAGCCTTCCGGGCGTCGATTCGACGTCAGGATGCACGACGTCAGGTCCCTCGAGGTCGAGGGCAAGACGATCCCGATCGAGGAGTTCGTCGAGGCCATGCGTTTGCAGGCGGAGAAGGCCCAGAGGGGAGAGGCGCAGGCGCCCTATGTCGTCATCAACCTGAGACCGATCGAAGCGCCAGGTTTCCTGGACCGCTTGCTGAATGATCTACAGCGCGCGGGTGTGCGCTCGATAGAGATCAAGGATTGATGGAGTCCTCGCTCGAGCAGACTCTGGCCGCGGGCCTTCCCAGGTTGGTGATCTTCGATATCGATGGCACGCTGACCGACACCGGGGTGTGGTGGCCACCGCTCGCGCGGCGCGGAGTGGCGGCGCTCGCCGCAGAACTCGGCGAGGCTTTGCCTGCCCCCGAGGATGACCAAGCCAACTCCCTGCTCGGGCTCGCGCGTGACGATCTCTGGGCGGGTCTCCTGCCCGAATCGGCCCGAGATCACTGGAAGCGGCTGCGCGCTCTCACCCTTCCCATGGAAGGAGAGGTCCTTCGCGAGGGAACGGACCACACCTTTCCCGGGACGCGTGAGCTTCTCAGCTACCTGCGCCAGAACGGCGTCGCGATTGCGTTGGCCAGTAACTGTGGCACCGAATACCTCGAAGGCGTTCTGGAGGGCCAGCGGATCGGTGAGCTCGTGGATCGCGCCTGGTGCGCCGAGAGTCCCGGGATCGGCTGCAAGGCCGACATGGTGGCCGCGGCCCTGACCGAGTTCGAGACCCGGGATGCCGTCCTGGTCGGAGATCGTGAGGGGGATTGCCGAGCCGCGCAGGCGCATGCCCTGCCCTTCATCCTGCGGACAGGCTGGCATGGGGAGGGTGACCTCCCCGCCGAGGCCGTCGCACGCAGCCAGGAGGAGATCGGCCTGTGGCTGTCGAGCCGAGGCACCTTCCTGCGCCTGCTCCAGTCCCGGGTTGGTGTGGGGCGGGTGGGCGTGACGGGGCCTCCCGGTGTCGGCAAGTCCCTCTTCGCCGCTGCGCTGGCGCGTGCCCTGGGTTGTAACCTGCTGCTCTCCCTCGATGACTATCTCCCTTCGGAGTCAGGGCTTACAGATCCTCCCGGTCTCGAAGGCGATCATCTGGTCCGAGCTGTCGACCTGGAAGCGCTCCTCCAGGACATCGGGGAGCGGGACGAGTTCGTCCTCGAGGGCATCTTCCTCGAAGATCCCAGGTTGCGATCCCAGCTGGATGTCGTGGTGCATCTGGTGGCGCCGGGCGCGCTTTGTGAGGAACGGCTGCGCAAGCGGGATGGGGAGGAGGCGGCCCAGAGCTTCCGCGAGAGCTGGCTCCCTGCCTACCTGGCCTTTCCGGCCCATGGCGCAGTCGATTCCAAGCGCATCCAGGTCGAACTCAGCAATGCTCTCCGGCCGCGTCTGATCACCGACCAGAGGTCGCCATGCGAGGCCTTCGAGTGATCCTTGATCGATTCCGAGCGGTATTCCGAAACATCCGGTGCTGACCCCGTAGGTAGGGAGCACGCTCTCGAAACTTCGGAGATCTCATCATGCCCCTGACCCAGATTCTGGTACTTCTGCTCGCTGGTTCCTCGTATTCACTCCCACAGGGCTACTTGGAGAATCCTCAGGTGACCCCCGTCGCTTGGAGCCTCTTGATGGGATGTGTGGCGATCCTCCTGGTGGCCATATTGGGGTTCCAGTTCCTCAACCACCGCCGCAAGCTCAAGGTGATGCAGCTCAGGACCCTCGAGAGTCTGGCTCGGCAGGGCAAGATTGGCCGTGAGGACATCGAGATGGCCTTCGGGAGCCAGAATGTCCTCGCCAAGTGGGTCCTGGTGGTGTCCTGGGTCAGCTTCCTGGTCAGCATGTTCTATGTCGCGGTGTCCCAGGCGCAACGGGGGTGGGGCGACCTGCTGATCCCGTCTGCCCTCGCAGCGGTGATCTCCTTTGCCATGCTCTCAGTTCCCTTCCTGCTCAACGAGTACCAGAGGACGCAGCAGTCTTGATCGCGCGGGGGGATGCCTGCAAGCTCTCTGATCACGATGAGCGAAGAAGATCTCCCCAGCCCCGAAGAACTGCTGACCTATGGCGAAGATCTGCTCCTGCGATGGCAGGAACATGATCTCCTGGACAGCATCGAGATGCGTGGGAATCGACGGATGCGGACCCGGGCGGGAGTCGCCTATCTGGTGTCGCGACGCATCGAGCTGAATCCTCGCCTGCTGGCCCAGAATCCAGAGATGGTCCACGAGTGCTTCGCGCATGAGCTGGCCCACATCGTGGTCTATGCACGGCACGAGAAGAAGGCGCGTGCCCACGGCAAGGAGTGGCGCAGCCTGATGCGGCAGGTGGGGTTCGAGCCCGAAGCTGTGCACTACATGGATGTGAGCGCCTTTCGGACGCGTCGTCGGAGCCCGAGGCGCAGGAGGCTCTGGGCATGAACGAGGCTGGACTCCTGGTCAGCGCCTGTCTGCTGGGACAGGCTTGCCGCTACGACGGGGAGTCCAAGCTCGACGCTGGTCTGGCCGCTGAGCTCGGCGAGCGGGCCCTGGCCTGGTGCCCGGAGGAGGCCGGTGGACTGGGCACGCCGCGCCAGAAGGCCCAACTGGTCGGCGGTGATGGGCATGCCGTTTGGCTTGGGTCGGCGCGTGTGGTGGACGAGCAGGGCCGTGACTGCACGCGGGCCTTCCAGCGCGGAGCGGTCCTGGCGCTGGCCCATTGCCTGGCACGAGGCGGTCGCGGGGCAGTCCTCAAGGAGCGGTCGCCCTCCTGCGGGAGCCATCGGGTCTGGATCGATGGTAGCCTGCAATCGGGGCAGGGAGTTACGGCAGCGCTCTTCCAACGGGCTCTTCTCTCGATCCAGGCGCGCTGACGTGCTTGGATGGTGGGGGTCGGTTGCGATCGATGAGCGCCGGCGGACGTGATCCCAGCCAGAGACCAGCCATGAGTGACATCTTCCAAGAAATCGTGAGACTGCAGAGCCAGGGGATTCCTGCCGCCATGGCCACGATCGTGGAGACCAAGGGTTCCACGCCCGGTCGAGCGACGATGCGGCTCCTGGTGCGCGAAGACGGCACTTTTCTCGGGACGGTTGGGGGCGGCTGCCTCGAAGCCGAGGTCTATGAGGCGGCCCAGCGGGTCATCCGAGAGGAGAAGCCTGAGACCTTGAGCTTCAAACTGACCGAGTTCGATTCACCGGACAATGGACTGCTCTGTGGAGGCATCGTGACGATCTTCGTCGAACCCCTCGTGACCCCCAATCTCATCGTTTTTGGAGGGGGGCACATCTCCAGGGTGCTCTGTCAGGTCGCGACCCTGGCTGGCTTTCGGGTCGAGATTCTCGAGGATCGTGAGGACTTCTGCACGAAGGAGCGATTCCCCGAGGCCGAGGCCTTCCGGGTGGGGGAGATGCGGGAGCTGGGCCGTGGTTTGGAGATCGGGGCCAATGCCTATGTAGTCATCGTCACTCGTGGCCACAAGGGTGACGGGGAGGCCTTGGCCGGTCTCTGGGAGCAGAAGGCGCAGCCGCGATATCTGGGCATGATCGGCAGCCGGACCAAGAAAAAGGTGCTCTTCGACAAGATGAGGGCTGAAGAGGGGGTCAGCGAGGACTGGCTCGGAAAGATCCGGACGCCTGTGGGGCTGGCGATCGGGGCCAGGTCCCATGAGGAGATCTCCATCTCCATCGTGGCGGAGATGATCGGGGTGAGGCGTGCTGCCCACATCAAGCCCAGGGATCAGGATCGGGTACCCAAGGGGCTCTCGGAGACGGACGAGGCCTGAATCCAGGAAGCGGCCCTCGTGTGAACCCAGATGGACTTCCGAGCGTTGCGACTTGGCCCCGGGCTCCCTAGAATGCCCCGCCCTTTCGCCGTCCTGCCCCGGACACGACCACCGATGGTCCGACCTTCGGAGATCCATGAGAATCCAGATCCTTCTCCCCGCAGTTCTGTTCTGCCTGCCTGTTCTCCTGCCTGCCCAGGATGTCCTGACCCTCATCGATGGTCAGGTCCTCAAGGTCAAGCTCACTTCGATCAATGCGGACGAAGTTCGATACAAGCTGCCCGGCAGCAGCGGCGAAAAGATCCTCGACCGGGAGAAGGTCGTCAAGCTCGACGTGAGGCAGAAGGGTGTCTTCAGGATTCGTGAGGTCGAGAGGGCCCGGAAGGCAGAGGTCGAAGAGGATTGGGAAACGGCACTGGGGCAGTATCTCAAGGCGGCCAAGAAGGCTGAGAGATCCAAGTCGCTGAAGGGCTTTGCTCCTCAGTATCTGCTTTGGCGTGCCTACAACCTTTCCGTCAACCATGGGTTCGGTGGTGAGTCCAAGGGGATCATCGACGCGCTCAAGAAGAATACTCCCAAGTACTTCTACCTGCCCGACTACCTCGAGTTGTGGGTCACCGACGCTTTCAAGGCCGGCAACGAACGCAAGGAGCTGGAGGCCGCCAAGGCCGCAGCCTTGGCCTTCAAGTCCCGGATCGCCAAGGCCGACCTGGGAGATCGCTACAGCTACCTCGCCGATCTCTACGTCACCTTGGCCAAGCTGCGCTTGAAGGAAATCAAGCCTGCAGAGGCGCGCAACACTTTCGAGAAGATGCTGGTCAAGGTGAAGGGGAGCTACCCCGATCTCACCAACCGTCTCAATCTCGAGGTGGCCTATTCCTCGCTCCTGGGCGGCAAGGTCGAAGAGGCCCGGCAGCTCTTCGATGCCATCATCAAGAGCAAGAGCGCTGACGATGGAACCCTGGCTCGCGCCTATCTCGGTCGTGGGCACACGTGGTTCCGTCAGGGCACCTGTTCCGTCGAAGAAGCCAAGAAGGGGCTCTCCGACTTCATGCGCGTGCCGATCCTCTTTCCCAAGTCTGCGCCTTCGATACAGATCGAGGCTCTCGAACAGGCGGACAAGGCCTACGGAAAGTGGAACGGTGACAATGCCAAGGTCAACCGAGCACGTATCCGCGGTCGTCTGAGACGCCTCAGAGGCTGAGCCATTCTGCTTTGCATCGAGAAGTCGATTCTGCGAGACCTGGACCGGTGGGGCGTCAGCTGTCCGTGAGCGCATCGCGAGCGAGCCGGCCGCGGAGGCGCTTCTTCGCGTGGATGGATACGCTTGCGTATTGGACCTTCGTGAAGAGCACGACCATGCTCTTTCGCCTCTACTTCGGCTACCGTGTCTACGGGGCGGTGCCGACTCGGGGGCCCTTCATCCTGGCCGCCAATCATACGAGCTATCTCGACGCCTTCCTCGTAGGTGGTGCGATCCGCCGTCGAGTTCGCTTCTTGATGACTGATCTCTTCGCAAACATGCGCAGCATGGTCTGGTTCTTCGAGTGGAACCGGGTCATCTACGTCAAGGAAGAGGGCAGCAACCGGCAGATGTTCCGGGAAGCGCTGGATTCCCTCGAAGTAGGCGATCCGCTTTGCATCTTTCCGGAGGGTGGAATCAGCAATGACGGCAAGCTGCAGCCCATCATGCCGGGGACACTCTCCCTGGCAGCGCGAAAGCAGGTGCCGGTCGTGCCGATGTACGTGAAGGGCGCCTTCAATGCCTTTCCTCGGACCGCGCGATTCCCCAAGCCTGCGCTCATCACGATCCGCATCGGCGAGCCGATTCCTGCAGCGGATCTCTTCCCACCCAATCTCTCCCGGAGTGAGGCCCTCGACTTCGGCGCGGCCTTGCTCGACTCGAAGCTGCGCGAACTCGCTGAGCGCATCTAGCCCGACCGATCCCTGATCTCGATGCGAGCCCATGAATCATCGGGGCTTGTTCATCCCTCTCGCCCCAAGGGGGAGCTGAGTCCCTGCGTGAGGGGTCAGTGATAGCTGGGGGCCAACAGCCGACCCCACTCGGGATCGAAAGGGTGGACCTTGTGCACGGGACCCTTCGATGATTCCAACGGGCGTCCTTCGTTGGCCCACTCGAACAAGGAGCCGGCCAGGTTGCGGACATTGGTGAACCCGAGCTTCTGCAACCGCTCGGCCAACTCCGCCGAGCGATAGCCAACCGAACAATAGACGACGATGGGCCGGTCCTTCTTCAGCCCGGCCAGCAGACTCTCCTCGAATCGACGCGCTCCCTTCAGGTGGCTCACGGCAAACTCCGCTTCCGCCCGAGCATCCAGCAGCACCGGCCCCCGCCCGGTCCCGGGTTGATCGGTCCCGGGTTGATC
>JAJRTL010000186.1 GCA_024278315.1 Planctomycetota bacterium
GACGCCGACAACAACGTCGTCTACCACCAGGGCCTCTTCGAGGGCATGCTGCGGAAGATGGGTTACAACGCCAAGGCCATCAACGAGGCCCACGCGGTCATCTTCTCCGAACTCGCCGAGCAGGACTTCACCGGTATCGGTCTGTCCTTCGGTGGCGGTATGGTCAACGCCTGCGGTGCTTACAAGACCATCCCCTGCCTGAGCTTCTCGGTGGCGCGCGGTGGTGACTGGATCGACAACAACGTCGCCAAGGTCCTGGGCATCAAGTCGAGCAAGGCCACGCACATCAAGGAGTCCGGTATTGATATCCGCGACCCCAAGAGCCGTGAGGAAGAGGCTGTCGCGATCTACTATCGCAACCTCATCCACTACATCATGGAGAACTTGAAGCTGCGCTTCGAGACCGGCAACGACATGCCTACCTTCCCCGAGCCCGTGGACATCGTCTGCGCCGGTGGAACCAGCATGGTCGGAGGCTTCATCGAGGTCTTCCGCGACGAGTTCGCCAAGATCAACTTCCCGATTCCGATCCGCGAGGTCCGTCGGGCAGAAGAGGCGCTCAACAGCGTTGCCAAGGGCTGTCTGGTCGCCGCCGCGATCGGCGAGTAGTCCTCGACCTCCCCAGAGGTTCGAGACGCCCACGCTAGCCAAGGCCAGCGTGGGCGTCTTTGCGTACCCATGGTTGCCTGGGTAGGCTGATCCCCGAATCTTGGTGGTCGGTTGGATCTGGATGAGGTGAACATGCGTGTGACATTGCTCTACTTTGCTTCCTTGCGGGAGATCGCGGGGATGGAGAAGGAAGAGGTAGAACTGGAGCAGGGCATGAGCCTGGGCGACCTGCGCGCGCGTCTTACCCAGAAGTGGCCAGCCATGGCCACGGTCCCCTTCGTGTTTGCACGCAATCAGGAGTATGCAGGCAACGAGGAGTTGCTGGCGGACGCAGATGAGGTGGCTCTTGTGCCGGCGATCAGCGGGGGCAGCGGCGAGGGGGGTGGAGGCACTGCTGAGCGCATCAGCTTCGACTTCACGCAGGGACCGATCGATCCCAGGCCTCTCGAGGAAGAGGTGCTGAGCGACGAGGATGGAGCCGTGTTGAGTTTTTTGGGCGTGACACGCAATCACCATGAGGGCAAGGGCGTCGAGACGCTCAGCTACGAGTGCTTCGAGGGCATGGCGCGCAAGCAGATGTTGGCCATCCTGCACGAAGTCATGGAGGCGAAAGAACTCGGGAAGATCGCCATGCGACACCGCCTGGGCGAGGTACCCATCGGTGAGGCCAGCGTCGTCTTGACGATCTCCGCTCCCCATCGCGGCCCTTGCTTCGAGGCCGTGGCCGAGATCATGGATCGCCTCAAACAGGAGGTCCCCATCTTCAAGAAAGAATTCCTGACCGGTGGAGGTGAGCACTGGGTGGGTGATCTGCCCGCGACACCCTGATCCAGCCATGGCAGCGGTGCATCGGGCTGCCAGTCTCCGTGATAGACTCTAGGGCCAGAGGAAGAGCGAGCCGTTCTGACGCGGCATGACAATAATTCTTGGCGGTTTGGACTGCCGGATCCCGTCATGCCTCCCAGATCCCCCCGGAACCAACGAGGCTCACGATGACGATCCGCATTCCCCTGGCTATCCTCTCTGCACTGGCGCTCTGCCAGGTCTTGCCTGCCCTCCAGACGACCAAGCCGAGGGTGCTGGTCGATATCAATCGGACCTCTCGTGCGCCGACCTCGTCCTATCCCCTGGGTGTCTTGGCGCGCCCCGACGCTAGCTGGACCACCCATCGATTCCAGAAGGTCGGGAAACATGTCTTCTTCCAGGCCAAGACGGTCACCACGGGAGCCGAGCTCTACTACTGCACGAGCCAGACCGGCAGCGCGAGGCTGGCCGTGGACATCTTCAAGGGAACAGGCAGCTCGTATCCCACGGATTTCATGGAGCTCGGGGGGAAGCTCTACTTCAAGGCCACCGATGGCAGCAGCGGCTACCAGATCTACGAAGTCAGTGTCGGCACGAGTGGCATTGCGAGCCGCAAGCTCACGACATTGGCCAACACCAGCTCATCAGGAGCGATCGGGACGCTGATCGGTATCGGAAACCACCTCTACTTTACGGCCCGCGATTCGGTGACGGGCAACTACCACGTCCACCGCGTGAACGTCACGACCCGCAAGAGCTTCCGCTACTCCCAAGCTCTCAAGTGGCATTGGGCCAGTCCTGTACCGCTGGGGTCCAGGATCGTCTTCGAAGGCCAGGACTCACAAGGACAAGAGGCCTGGTGGCTGGACGGGGACAAGCTCGGTTACATCCGCAACTACTCCGGATCGGCGAACGGCCGCTGCGTGGATCCGATCGTGTTGGGAGGCCTGGTCTACTTCAGTTCCTTCGATGGCAGGTGGGGGATCTGGAAGTGGGGGCCCAAGCTGGGCACCAAGAAGGTCATGGATCTCGCTCTCAAGTACGGATGGCGACACCCGGTAGTACTGGGCAAGAGGCTGATCTTCAACGGTGGCACGGGAGAACCCTTTTCGGTGGATCCAGCTGCGGCTTCGCCCAAGGTCCTGAGTCTGCCATCGGGGACCAACGAGGGCGGCATGGCCACGCCGGTGGTGTTAGGTTCCAAGCTCTACTACTACGGCTATTCGTCCAAGCAGAGCTATGCTGGATACTACCTGTTCCAGACCGATGGACTGACGTCACAGAGCATCTCCGGAACGCGTGCCTACCGGGGTGGTGCCAGCCAATGGATCGCACCCGTATTGATCCCCGCCACCAAGCCCTATCTTCTCTTTGGCTTCAGGAGTGGGACCTCCGGTGACAGCCTCTACAGATTCGATGGCACGAGCTTCCAACGGCTGCGGCAAATCCACTACAGCCTCTACCGCAACAGTGGCACCAACCTTCTGACCGAGCTGGATGGCAAGCTCATCTTTCGCGCCAACGATGGACGCTTCGGTGCAGAGATATGGATGAGCGATGGCACCGGGGCGGGAACGAAGATCCACACCAACCTCGCCATCGAGACACTGACCAGCAGCTCCTATCCCAAGAACTTCGTGAGGCTCGGGAGGCGACTCTACTTCACGGCCAACGATGGCGTGCACGGGATCGAGCTCTTGTCCACTGACGGAAAGTCCGCACAGGACGGGCCGAAGGGGACGTCGATGGTCGTGGATCTCAATCCAGGAACCGGTAGTTCGGACCCCAAGTTGCTGAAAGCCTCAGAAGCTCTTGGCAAGATCCTGATGGACGCCAGCAATGGATCGGGACGAGGGATCTACGTTTTCGATCCGCTGACCTGGAAGGCGACCCGCCTCTCTGGCTCTGCTGTACCGGATCTGTCCACGGCTTGGGTGCATCCGCTGACCGGCAGGATCTATGCCCTGGCCAGGGACAGCAAGGCCTCGGTGGGTGCGGAGCCTCATGTCTATGATCCGACCACCAATACCTTCGTCCTCGTGGCAGATACGAATCCCGGAGCTGGGGACGGCCAGTTCAAGACGCCGATCGCCCTGGGGACGGACGGATCCCTGGCCTGGCGCAGCCGGGGCTATCTCTTCGACTCGGTGGGAACTGCCGGGAAGGCGAGGCGAATCTCCCACAAGGGAATCACCCACATTGGTGAGAACATCTCCGTCAAAGGCAAGATCCTCTTCGTCGGTGGAGACTCCAAGGGTGTCGCATCCGCATACGCCTTGGATCCCAAGACGAGCAAGGTTCAAAAGTTCCAGACGACGACAGGTACGATTGCCAAGGTCTTCACGAACCCCTTCATCTCCAGAGACAAGGTCTACTATGTGGCCACGAAAGGCAGCGCGGACTACCTGTACATGTGGGATGGAAACTCAGCCAGTGGCAAGCAGCTGTCCACGATGCCCTTGTCGGGGCTCCAGAAATTCCGCGACACCAGTCGGCAGTCGGACGTCGTCAACGTTCCGATCGGCATCGATGGTTTCGAGCTCATCTTCCCCTGGACGATTCGCGGTCTGGAAGCCTGGAAGGTAGGCCCGAAGGGCACTTCTCGCATCGGAACCCAGACCTTCTCCTCTGTCACCTCTGCGACTTCGCTCGGAGGCAAGAGGGTTGCTTGCGTCGCAAAGACTGCGAACAAGGGAAACGAGGTGCTCGTCATCGACGACACCAAGGTCTCCATGGTGTCCGATCCGATCGCGCCTGGATTCTCGTCGGGTGCCTGGCAGGCCTCGGGACTCTGGGCCATGGAGGACTCCCTGATCTTCAGTGGTACTCAGCGCCTGGGTGTGGGGACAGAGCTCTTCTCTTGGCCGACGGGCGCCCTGGCCCAGTCTTACGGCTTGTCAGGCCTGCGCACCGCCCGTTTCTACGCCAGTGATCCGGTCATGGGACGCAAGCTCCTCCTGGGCACCGATGTGGACGCGAACGCGGCCGCCGTGCTCTACATGCTGTCGACCCCGGCGCTCTTTCCGCTCAAGCTCGGCGACTCGCGCTTCTATCTCAATCTCAGCAACCTGCAGATCCTCATCAGCGGGATCAACCAGGGGAAGTCCCTGCTGACGATTCCTGTCCCGACCCAGCCTCGTTTCCTGGGCTTGCAACTCGAGGGGCAAGCGGTCGTGGTCGACATGAAGCTCGCGTTTGCGCTCAGTCAGGCCATGAGCCTGTCGATCGGCAAGTAGCGGGTTTCTCGCAGACGTATCACTGCTTTCCGAGTTTCTCGCGCAGCTTGTGTGCGAGCTCGGATTGCTGCGTCTTCTCGTAGACCTCGAGCAGCGCCATCTGCGTGGCACGGATCCTTGAACTGTGATCTCCGCTCGCCTTTTCGAAAGTCGTCAGGCAATCGACGAGCAGCTTCTCCGCTTCCTCGAACCGTCCCTGCTTGCTCCGTAGGACTGCCAGACCCTTGCGATAGGCCGCTAGCACCCAGTGGTTCTCGGGGAATCGACTCGCCCGGAACATGGCAAAACAACTCGTAAATCCCTCGTCGGCCTCTTCCAGGCGGTCCAACTTCTCGAGGCATACCGCGAGATTGCCGAGTGCGATACCAGTCATGTAATGCTTGTAGACGCCAGCCTTCTGGCGCCGGTCCAGGAGGTCGCGATACCTTTGGAGGGCATCTTCGGTCCTGTCGGCCTTCTGCAAGGCGCCGGCCAGGTTGTTCAGGGTTTGAAGGGTGCTCCCGTGATGCGGGCCCAACACCTTCATCTCCGAGGCTTCTACTTCACTCAGTAGCGCGACGGCTTCGTCGATCCTCCCCTCGGCCAAGGAGATTGAGGCCATGGTCTTCTTGGCGGTGAGCATGGTGGGGTGCTCGGGACCCAGGCTGACCTTGCCTCGTTCGATCGCAGACCGTAGGAGATCGATTGCCTCGGAGCGGCTTCCCCGTGCAAGTGCGATCGTGCCGAGTGCGACATCGGCTTGGATCGCGTCCTGGGACTCCGAGCCCTGCAGATCCACGAAAATATCCCGTGCGCGGACATAGCGAGTCTCTGCTTGCTCCAGGTCCTGTCGGCTGTTGGCCAGGAGCGCGGTGAGTGCCAGTGTCTTGGCCGTGTCGACATGGCGGAGGCCCAGTGCCCGGCGCCTGCCCTCGTAGGCCTTTTCCGCCAAGTCGTTTGCGCGTTCGATCTTGCCGAGCTGGTAGAGAGTGGCCGCGAGATCGTGGAGGCTCGAAAGCGCGACCGGATGATCCGCTCCAAGCGAGGTCGATGCCAGTCGCCAGGCATCCTCCAACTGGAGGAGTGCCTCGTCATTCTGTCCGAGTCGCAGGAGCGTGGCCCCCAAGGTCGCGTGGAGAGTGGCCGCGAATGCCGGACGAACGCCATCGAGTGCCTGGGCCTTGGCCGCTGCGCGGTCGATGAGGGCCAGGACCTTGACTTCGCGACCATCCTCGTAGGGATCCACCGAGGCAATCATATCGAGGAGGAAGCTGTTGAGGCTTTGCGTTGTCTCTGCCTCGAGCCTGGCTCTCCGGAGTGCGAGGCTCGTGATCGTGATCCCTGTGAGGAGTGCCAGGAACAGAGTTGTCGCAGCGACCACAGCGAGTCGATGCCGCTTCACGAACTTGCGTATCAGGTAGGTCTTGCGGGGTGGGCGAGCCTCCAGTGGTTCATCTGCGAGGAATCGTCGGACATCAGCAGAGAGGTCGCTGACAGACGAATAGCGTCTCTCCCGTTCGCGCTCCATCGCCTTCTGGACGATCCAGTCCAACTCGCTCGCCACGCGACTGCCAGTGAGCACCATGCCTCTGGCTGATGGGCGAACCAGTAGACCGCGATCGATGGTCTGGATGATCTCGGTCATGGACCTCTCTTCGAGGTCGAAGGGACGCACACCAGTGAGGAGTTCGTACAGGATCACGCCGAGTGCATAGACATCGCATCGAAGGTCCGGATCCTGCGAATCGAAGTCGAGCTGCTCCGGTGACATGTAGTGGAGTGTGCCAACGATTTCGCCCTGCAGCGTGCGCTCTCTATGCTCACTGTCGGACCCGATGGCCCTCGCGATCCCGAAGTCGATGATCTTGGGGTGACCCTCCTTGTCCACGAGGATGTTGTTGGGCTTCAGGTCCCTGTGCAGGATCCCCCGTTGATGGCCGTGGTGGACTGCATCGCAGATCTGCAGGAAGAGGGAGAGCGTTTCGTTCAGGGTGGTCTTGGCATCGCGCACATGCAGGTCGAGAGGCCTGGCGTCCTCGATATACTCCATGGCGAAGTAGGGCAGTTGCTGCCCGCTCAATGCATCCTTGTAGGTTCCCGACGAGTAGACCTGGGCAATCCCCGGATGACGCAGGCTACCCAGGATCTCGCTCTCGTATTCGAAGCGGCGCTGCGCATTCTCGGAGAGAATCCCAAAACGCATGATCTTGACGGCGACGATTCGCTTGGGGTGTTGTTGCTCGGCGCGCAGGACGGTGGCCGTGCCGCCGCTGCCCAGTGCGCCTTGGATCCGGTAGTCGTCGATCCAGCCTTGCGCAAAGTCCTGCTGGGAGAGGGCGCGCGCCACCATGTCACCGGGCGCGCCTTCATCTATCCACGTATCGGCATCACGATCGGCTTCGGCTCCATCGATGGCCAAGAGGTTCTCGACGAAGGTCCGCAGCTCTTCGTCCTCGGAGCAGGACTTGTCCAACCATGCTTCGCGGTCGGCCTGTGGCAGATCCAGAGCTTCCTCGAGGAGTCGTCGAGCCAGCTTCCACCGATCCGGCCCTAGCTCTGGCGAAGACCCTGGATGCTGTTCCTCGTTCATGGTTTCTCGTCTCCGCCTTCGAAGGTGCTGAATCGAGCCTTTAGCCAGAGTCGAGCGAACTGCCAGCCACGCTCCACACTCCGCAGGGAGATCTGCATCACTTCGGCGATCTCGTTGTTCTGAAGCCCACCGAAGAAGCGTAGCTCCACGATCTGTGCCAGGTCCGGATCCACCTCTGCAAGCGACTCGATTCCCTCGTTGACGGAGAGGACACGCATGGCCTCATCGTTCGAGATGGCATCCTCCTCTTCGAGTGGTAGTGCCTTGCGACCCTCACCGCGTCGGAGGGTGCTCGTGGCCCGGGCATGATCCACCAGGACGCATCGCATGGCCTTGGCCGCGAGTCGAAGAAAGTGCTCCCGACCTTCCCACTCCGGATTCTCTACATGCACGAGCTTGATCCAGGCCTCGTGGATCAACGCGGTTGCCTGGAGGGTGTGTGCGGCACCCTGTTGGCGCATGAGACGTTGAGCGATCCTGTGCAACTCCTCATAGATGATCCGAAGGAGATCCGAACCCGCCTCCTTGTCGCCCCGTGAGAGCTGTTGGAGTAGCTTCGTGGTTTGGCTGGGGTCAGGTTTCGGCATCGCGATGAGGCTTGGTTGCTGCAGGATAGCTCATGCGGGATACGGCCACCAGGGGAGGCTAGCAGCGCGTGTAATCGACTCTCCGCTGTGGTAGAAACGTGTCCCGTTTTCGGCCCCTGGGGCCAGTTCTCGCACAAGTATCTCACCGTAGCATTCCAAGGAGCATCCTCGAGCATGCGTTTCTCCAGCAAGGCCGGCGCGCCCAACTCCGCCAAAACTGATCTCCTCGTCGTTCTCTTCGCCAAGGGCGAGAAGCTGGCACTCCCCAAAGCCTTCGATGCCGCACACAAAGCAGCCAAGGCTGCAGGCGATCTGCCAGCTGAGTATCGCAAGAGCTGCCTGCTCTACCCTGCGGGCAAGGCCACACAAAGGCGCCTCCTCCTGCTTTGCGCAGGCGACAAGAAACGCCTCGATCCCGAGCGCTTGCGCCGCCTCTCGGCCATGGCTTGCAAGCGAGCCGAGGCGCTCGGCGCGGCGGACTACATCCTCTGCACCGGTGACGCGGTCCTGGCTGCCTGCGATGAGCGTCTCACGGGCGTCGCTCTGGCCGAAGGCGCGGTGCTGGGCTCCTACAAGTACCAGATCCCCAGCCACAAGAAGGCTGAACCTGCCAAGTGCAAGAGCGGTGTGCTCATGTCTGTCAGCGGCAAGCTTGCGAAGGCATGCACGGACGGGGTGAGATCGGGTGCCAAGCGCGCGGTCTCCGTGTCCTTCACGCGGGATCTCTGCAACAAGGGTGGCAACCTGCTGACGCCGGCCATCATGGCTCGTGAGGCGCGCAAGCTCGGCAACGCGAAGGTCAAGGTGAAGATCCTCGAGGAGAAGGATATGGCGCGGCTCAAGATGGGGGCCTTGCTCGGCGTGAGTCGCGGCTCGGCCGAACCCGCCAAGCTCATCTGCATGGACTACAACCCAAAGGGCTCCAAGAAGACTCTGTGCGTCGTCGGCAAGGGCCTGACCTTCGACGCAGGTGGCATCTCGCTCAAGCCCGGCGGTGGCATGGATGAGATGCGCTACGACATGTGTGGTGGCGGTGCGGTGATGGGACTCTTCCACGCGCTCAGCACCGGTGCGACCAAGAGCAAGCATCGCATCGTGGGCATCATCCCGGCCAGCGAGAACCTCCCCGATGGCAAGGCGCAGAAGCCTGGCGACATCGTCACGGCCATGAATGGCATGACGATCGACGTGCTCAACACCGATGCCGAGGGTCGTCTGATCCTGGCCGATGCGCTCTGCTACGCGGTCAAGACCTACAAGCCTTCCGCGATCGTCGATCTCGCGACGCTGACCGGTGCAGTCATCGTCGCACTGGGGCACGAGGCCTCGGCCGCAATCGGCAACAACCAGAAGCTCATCGACGCGGTGGTCGCCGCCGGCGAGGTCGCGGGCGATCGCCTCTGGCAACTGCCGCTCTGGGACGTGCATCGACGCCAGATGAAGGGACGTTATTCGGACCTGCGCAACATCAACTCGGGCAAGATGGATGGGGGCGGTTCGATCTCGGGCGGCGCCTTCCTGGAGAACTTCGTGGACGGTACCCCTTGGGTTCATCTGGACATTGCGGGCTCGGCCTGGAACGCCAAGGCCAAGGACTACTATACGAGCGGCTCCACAGGAGTGGGCGTGCGCGCGCTCTGCGACTGGATCGAGGGCCGCAAGTAGATGCGCTGGGCAGGCAGAGCGGTGGGATGCTGGAAGGCGGCACGCCAGACCCTGGTCCGGGCCTCTTCGGCACTCCTGCTGCTCGGCCTGGCTGGCTGTGATCCAGCAGCAGAAGCTCTCACGACGCATCCCGCAGCGGCTCTGCCCGAGGCCTGTCACTCGATCATCCACTGGTCGCAACGGCCGGATGAGGCGGCCCTGGGTTTGCTGCGCTCGCTCCGTCAAAAGGGCGGGGACGACGTGGCGATGCCGGAGATCTTCTTCCAGAACCCCGGTGTTCTGGCGATCTATTCGGATCCCCAGAAGGGTTGGAGTTCGCGTCTGGCCTTCGTGGATCTCGAGAAGCAGACGGAGCCCGACCTCGATGCGATGCAGGCCGGCTTGACGGAGGGCTTCGTTCTCGTACTCGAGGGGCGCAGGCTCTGGATGTTGCCCAAGGCCCTGGAGGGTTTTCCCGGAA
Source organism: Planctomycetota bacterium (assembly GCA_024278315.1). Lineage (GTDB taxonomy): Bacteria > Planctomycetota > UBA1135 > UBA1135 > JAJRTL01. The sequence continues at coordinate 9,931 of JAJRTL010000186.1, forward strand.
GCCGGGCCCCGAAGCTGGCTCAGCAGGGCTGGTTCGCCAAGAGCGTCGAAGGCTTGGGCGTGGGGCAGGGGCAAAGCTCGAACGCCTCGCTCGATCTGCACATGGACTTGAGCCGGCTCCTGGACATGGCGCGCCAGAAGGCAGACAAGGACGAACGGCGCACACTTTCGTTGCTGGTGGGGATCGAGAGCTTCCTCTCCCTGGGGATGCGGGTCCTTCCCGCAGCAGCAAAGGGAGAGGGCAAGATCGATCTCTACTTTCGCCTCTCGCTGACGCCGGACGGGATTGCGGCTGCTCTCGATGTGGATTCCTCGGGCCAGCTGCTGGCGCGCCTGATCCATGATCTCCCCGAGGAGGCGGGCTACATGATCATGAACTTCCGGTTGGCGACTTTGACCGACGCCCTCAAGGCAAGGCTCCTGGCGGGGGAAGGCACGAATGCCGTGGGACTGGCGACCAGCATGAGCAAGACCGCGAAGGTGCTCTTGAGAGGGGACCTGCCTCGGGCCTTCGGCAACCAGTGGGCCCTGGTGGACCCGCAAGGCAAGCTTGGGATGGGTGGCAGTTTCAAGGAGGCGGGGGCCTACCTGCTGGCCACGCTCGACTACAGCAAAAAGCTGGGAGACCAGATGCTTCCGCTCGCGCAAGCGGGGAGCTTCTTTGGTGCCGATGTCATGGGAAAGCGCATCCCCGGAGGTCTGTACTTCGAGGCGAGTCTCATGGGGATGGATCTTGCCATCGTCCTTGGGGAGAACTTCGGTGCCTTGGCCAGCCGGTCCTCCAAACAGACGCTGCTGGATTTGCTTGCTCGTGAGGCGGAAGCCAGCTTGCCGGTGCTCCCCATGCCCGAGGGCCTGCCTCGCTTGCCCGAGAAGGCCAGGATGCTCGGCTATGGATCCTGGTCCCTGGAGTTTCTGCGGACCTTCCTGCCAGGGACGAAGAGCCCGTCCGATCCGATTCGCGGTTTTCTCGAGGCGCTCATCGCCAAGGACCGCCGATTCCTGTTCCAATCCCTGCGCGTCGAGAACGGCTTTCTACTACAGGGGCGCTGGTAGCCGATTTCGAGAAGGGCAGCGCTGAGGGAAGAACGTGGCTCAGGCGCCCTTCTCGCCGAATCGAGCGCGAAGCTCCTCTTCGGTGTAGTGGCTCGCTTCGATGAGTTGCTTCATCCTTTCAGGATTGTCGAGATCCTTCTGTCGCATGCGGATCTGGTAGCGCAGGGACGCCTTGTAGATCTCGGTCGAGGTGTTGACGTAGCGCACCCGTGTGCGACCTGTTTTCTCATCCTTGAAGTAGGCGAAGGGGTAGACCTCGAGGTCACTGCCGACTCTGGTGATGACTCCTTGGAGGCCACCGCGCAGGATGGCGCGCATGGCACCAAAACCCAGTTCTCGCGTGTACTCGGCATCGAAGGGGATGGGGGCTACGCAGCGGAGTTCGTATCCGATGTGTTTCTCCATGATCTTCATGTCGATCCCGTGATTGGAGAAGGACTCACAGAGTCGCTTGCGCAGCGAGTAGCCCAGTGGAAGGTCGGTCAGCCGGATCTTGCCTTTGGGGTCGAGCTCGGCCTCCTTGGTGGCGTGATACTCGTCGGAGGAGATCCGCTCCGCCAGGCCCTCGGCCAGCACGACGACGCCATCCTGCCGTCCGTAGCACAGCCTGCGCAGCATGCTGCCCTCGATGGGTTGGACGAGGTCATCGAGAGTGATGCGCTCCTGTTCGAACTGTTCAGGGATCAGGGTCAGCGTCGCACCCGACGCCATGCCGATGGCCTGCGCCAGATGACCGGAGTGTCGCCCCATGGTCACGGCCAGATACCAGCGTTGGGTCGTGCGTGCATCTTCTGCCAGGCTCTCGATGAGCTTGACGCCCACATGGCGCGCGGTCTGGAATCCGAAGGTCGAAAAGCCGCCGGGCAGGTCGATGTCGTTGTCGATGGTCTTGGGCACGTGCAGGTAGGACAATCCGTAGCGATCATGGTCGTGGAGCATGGAGGCCGAGGCGGCGGTACCATCTCCTCCGATGCTGATCAGCGCATGGATACCCAGCTCGCGCAGACCCTCGTGGACCCGATCCCTGACTTCTGGGTCCTCCACATTGCCTTCCCTCGAAGTGCGCAGGATGGAGCCGCCTTGATTGTGGATCCGGGAGACATCCACGATCTCGAGTTCGCGCACGTGGGTGAGATCACCCTGACCGAGCCACTTGAGGCCGTCCATGATGCCCAGCACTCGCCAACCGTTGTTTCTGGCTTCGATCGTGATGGCGGAAATGACGCCATTGATGCCCGGGGCGGGGCCTCCGCCCACGAAGATGCCGACAGTGGGGATGGTCTTTTCTTCCATGCCCACATCCTATGCAGGCCCTATCCAAGTCGGACAGGTTTTTCAGCGTTCTCTCAACCCATCGACCAAGGACTCGAAGGTCTGTCTCGTCGGGGGCTTCTGCATCACCTGGATACCGAGAGCCGCGCCGTCTTCGAGAACCGGATCGAGGAACTCACCCGTGATGATCCGCACGTCGATGGCCGGATGTTGTTCGCGGAGTTTGAGGGCGCAGTCGATGCCGTTGATGCCTGACATCTGATAGTCGACCATCGCGAGGTCCACCGCGCCTTCGCAGTCGTCAGCGAGCCTCAAGGCCTCCTCACCCGATTCGGCAATGAGGATCTCGGCCTCGGGTACGATGTCCCGGAAGATCCGGGCCATGAGACCTCGCATGAGTTCGTTGTCGTCGGCGACGAGGATTCGCAGCATTCAGCACTTCCCTGCTATCGAATACGATCAGGTCTTGGATGTGACCCAACGGCTCTTATCGGTAGCGGAAGCTTCGTGCCTGGACCATGGGATCTCCATCCCATGACATGGGGCTTCAAGCGATGGGGAATGGCCTACGGATGTACTCGTTGCCCACGGATTTCAGGATGCGTGCATAGGGGCGAATGCGCTCTTCTTCATCGCGCAAGAAGAGGTGGATGACGTTGTCGAAGGTAGATAGGTAGAGAGATGGATCCACCTGGAGTTGTCCCTCGCTCTGGGGAACGAGGTCGACGAAGAGCGGAGTGACTTCCCGATAGCGAAGCAGGTCGAGGAGTGCGGGGATCAGGAAGCTCTGGCCGGTCAGTAGCGGGAATCGTCGATGCAGCTGGAAGACGTTGTCGAAGGCGAGTCGCTCGATGGGGGAGTCACCGTCAGGTCCCGGGGCGATCATGCGCTGGATGTCCGAGAGGAACTTGCCGGCCGAGAGGAACTCGGGATGGAGGTAGAGAAGCCGGAACAGCTCGGTGAACTCCTCACCCTCCGTGAGGTTCTCCAGCATGTCGCTCTGCAGACAGATGCGGTGGACGGCATCCTCGTCCTCTTTCGTGGAGACCAAGAGACCTTGCTCGCCCAATTTCACTCCCTCGGCCAGGAAGCGCAGGGCGAAGATCGTGTAGCGCGTGCCCGGCTCGGCGAGGATGACCGTGGAGGAGAGTCGCACGGGACCCTCGCCTTCGTCGAAGGCTTCTGCAAGCTCCTTGGTCGTGAAGGGGATGGGGTCCTTGCCTCGAGGGGGGACCTGGAGCTTGCTGGAGTCTCGGACGATGGAGAGCTGGGCGGCAACCGAGGGGTAGATGTGCACACCCGGTCCTCGTTCACCGCGCGCGCCGAGGTAGAGCTCGCGGTTGAGGTCACGACCAGCGATCGAGAACTGGTGCTTTCCGCGGTAGTAGTACTGATGCCTCGCCTTCTGGATCTCGAAGATCCGGGACTTGAAGTTGCCGATATCCTCGAAGGAGAGGTTGAGCATGATGTCGGTGGAGAGCTCCTCGGGAGTCGGGAAGTGCGGGGACTTGCCGATGGGCTCTTCGAGGATGAAGATCGAGTGGATCTTGTTGCGAAGCAGCTCGTGCCGCGTGTTGACCAGGGCGGCGCGCTTGTCGTAGTAGTCCAGGTCGTTGAGCAGCAGGCCTACATTGTCCATGCAGACCATGCCGATGTCCTGGGCCCGGAGATAGTTGGAGATCTCCGTCTTGATCCAGTCCAGATCGACCTTGAAACCGCGTTGTTCGCTCATGCCCGAGCCAGCCGGAGCTGCCTGTGTGAGGATGAGGCGATTGCTTCCACCGTTCTTGGCTTCGGTGTCGAAAGCCATCTTGTGTGGTGACTCGCCTTCCACCATCTCGATCGGGTTGGGGGCGCCGAAGAAGTTGCCGAAGTCTTGGGCCAGCTTCTTGTGCAGGTCTTTGGGGCTCTGCTCGATGGAATAGAAGAGGAAGGTCCGGCCGCCTTCATCGTCGTTCCACCAGGCGCGGGTCAGGAGCTCGAGACCGAGCAGGGTCTTGCCGGCGCCGGTTTCACCTGTGATGAACATGAAGGCAGCGGAGTCGGTTGGAAACCGGACGCCTCCGCCCAGGATGGCATCGAGTCCGTCGATGCCGGTCGTAAATGTCGAGAACAATGGGGTCACTCCAAGAGGGTGCTCGATGGTCAGGGGCCCAGGATACGGCCTCCTTCCCTGGGAGAAAGACATCCTCTCTTGCCTTCTCGCCAGGCTTTGGGCAGGCTTCCCACATGCTGCTCGAACCGACCGAATCTGCCCGTCTCATTCTCCTTCGTCATCCCCAGCTCGAGGACCCCAGTCGTGAGCTGGCCCTCGGGCGTTTGGACGCGGAACTGTCCCGTCGTGGTCAGCAACAGTGCCTGGAGCTCATGCGCACTCTGGCCTCCGTCCAGATCGATGAGGTCCTCTGCTCGCCCGCCCTGCACTGTCGCCGCAGCGCCGAGGCCCTGGCCAAGGACCGGGGCTTGGAGCCAGGCATCGTGGAAGCCCTCCACGACCAGGACCTGGGGGCCTGGTCCGGTAGGCGCTGGGACGAGATCCGCCAGAGCGACGAGGCCCTGCTGCGGGAGTTCTTTTCGGACTACGGTCTCGTGGCGCCCCCCGAGGGCGAGACCCTCACGACGGCGGTGGACCGGGCGCTCGAGTGGTGGGCCGACAAGGCACCTGATTGCCAGGAAAAGACCCTGCTCCTCGTTCTCTCCGCTCCGCTGCTCTCAGGCTTCACCGCCCGCCTTCTCGGCCTTTCGCTACGCCGTGCCCTGGCCCTCAACCTCCCCGCCGCCGGCCTCGGCATCCTCGACGTCTTCCGCGACGGCGCCGCCATCCGCACCTGGCATCCCAACTGCCTCCGAGACGACCTCCCCTGACCGAATCCTGACAATAGACACTTGCATGATCGAGTGTGGGAGAGCATCATCCCGCCATGGTCAACTTCTCGCTTAGCGCCCGACATCTGCATCACCATGCCCCCGTGGGCTCGGTGATGGTCGTGTCGTAGCTGCGCACGAGCCCAACGCCGGCCCTCTGCCGGCGTCTACGCTCGCGAGAAATCCCTGCGTGACATCGGTCGGGCCACAGCCACCGAGTTCCCGATGTCAGCAAAATCGCGATGCGCACCCTCCGTACGCCTGGCCCTGCCCAAGGGGCGCATGCAGGAGGCGGTCTTCGCCCTGCTTGCGGATGCAGGTGCGCGCCTGCAGACGGGCGTGCGTTCCTACAGGCCGCGCATCGCCCTGGACGGTTTCGAGGTCAAGATCCTCAAACCGCAGAACATCATCGAGATGCTGGCTGCCGGGTCCCGGGATGTGGGCTTCGCAGGTGCGGACTGGGTCGAGGAGCTGGGCGTCGATCTGATCGAGCTTGTGGACACCGGCTTCGATCCTGTACGCCTCGTGGCCGCTGCACCGCGGGATCTGCTGATCGAAGGAAGACTTCCGAGGGGCCACCTCGTGGTCGCCTCGGAGTACCGAAACCTGACGCACCGTTGGTTGGAGGCCCGGGCGCAGCCCTTCACCTATGTGCCGAGCTTCGGTGCGACGGAGGTCTTTCCGCCCGAGGATGCTGATTGCATCATCGACAACACGGCTACCGGCTCCACGCTTCGTGCCAACGATCTCTGCATCGTCGACGAGATCCTCTGCTCCTCGACCCGTCTCTACGCGAGTCCGCAGGCCATGGAGGATCCGGCCAGGCGGGCCGCGATCGACACCCTGACCCTGCTCATCGAATCGGTTCTGGAGGGCAGGCGTAGGGTAATGATCGAACTCAATGTCGGCGAAGATCAGCTCGAAGCGATCATGCGCATCCTGCCCTGCATGCGGCAACCGACGATCGCACGTCTGCACGGAGACGTGGGATTCGCCGTCAAGGCGGCCGTTCCCCGTTCTGACCTGCCGAACTTGATTCCGCTGCTCAAGGCGGAAGGCGGCACGGATCTCCTCACCAGCAGCCTGAGCCAGATCGTCCCATGAGCCAGCCTACACCTTCCCCGTCTCGGGTCTTGCCACAGGCCATCGAACGTATGGCGGGCCTACATGGCTATCGACCACCGCGGCACCCGGCACCCCTCGACCTGGATCTCTGCGGAGCGGCATCCGGATCGCCTGCGGGCAGGGAGTCGATGCTGCGCCGGTATCCCGATGCGTCCAAGCTCGAGCAGAAGCTGGCCGACCGTCTCGGTTGTGCCCCCGAATGCGTCCTGGTGACGGCCGGGGCCGATGAGGCCATCGACAGGGTCTGTCGTGCCTGGCTCGGGCCCGATCGTGAGATGCTCCTGCCCGTTCCGAGCTTCGAGATGATCCCACGCTATGCCGCGCTGGCCGGTGCCACGGTCCGGACCGTGCCCTGGTCCGAGGGCGCGCTTCCGGTGGAGGCCATGTGCCGACAGATTTCGGCGCTGACGGCGGTGATCGTCGTGGTCAGTCCCAACAATCCGACGGGAGCGGTGGCCACCGCCAAGGACCTGGAGCGCCTGTCCCGTGCCGCCCCGCATGCCATCCTGCTCGTGGACCTGGTCTACACAGAGTTCGCCGAGATCGACCTCACTACGGCAGCCCTGGCGCTCCCCAACACGGTGGTCTGTCGCAGTCTGTCCAAGGCCCATGGCCTCGCAAGCCTGCGCATCGGCTATGCCCTCGCGGACCCGGGCCTGATCGGGATCCTGCGCTCGGCGGGCGGACCCTATCCGGTCGCGGGCCCTTCGCTGGCACTGGCCACGGAAGCTCTCGCGGATGGCGAGGGAGTCCTGCGGGACTACGTCGCCCGGGTGCGCGTGGAACGAAGACGCATCCGAAGCTGTGTCGAAGAGCTAGGGCTGCGCGCACGACCCAGCCAGGGCAACTTCGTGCTGATCGAGGCAGCGTCGTCGACCTGGATCAGGGACGGCCTGGCCAGTCTCGGGATCGGGATACGCATCTTCCCCGAGCAGGCCGGCCTCCAAAACGCGCTGCGCATCACCTGTCCGGGAGACGAGGCTTCGATGCTACGGCTGGAAGCCGGGCTGGCTACCGTTCTTCGACCGGAGGCGCTCCTCTTCGACATGGATGGTGTGCTTGCCGACGTCTCCGCTTCCTACGATCGTGCGATCCTCGAGACAGCCGCCAGGTTTGGTGTGCAGATCGCCACGGTCGACATCGCTGCGGCCAAAGCGCGTGGCCACGCCAACGACGACTGGCTGCTGACGCAGGGCCTCATCCGCTTGCGCGGAGTGGACGTGGACCTGACACAGGTGAAGGACTGCTTCGAAGAGCTCTACCAAGGCACAGACCAGCAGCCCGGTTTCTGGAGGAGTGAAGGTCTGTTGCCACCGCGTCTGCTCCTGGAGCGCCTGGCAGGCCGACTGCCCCTGGCCATTGTCACGGGTCGTCCGCGCGCCGACATGGATCGTTTCGTCGAAGATCAGGGCCTCGCCGACATCTTCTGCGTGAAGGTCTGCCGCGAGGACGCCCCGCAGAAGCCCGACCCCGCTCCTCTGCAGCTGGCGCTCGAACGGCTCGGCGTCCAGCGTGCCTGGATGATCGGCGATACACCCGACGACCTCGTGGCTGCGCGTGCTGCAGGAGTCGTGGGCATCGGAATCGTTGCGCCTGGCGAAGAGCGTTCGACCACCACCACGAGCCTTCTGCATGCCGGCGCCGCGCGTGTCCTGACGGACCTGTGTGAACTCGAGGAGATCCTGCAATGACCAGACGACAAGCCGCAGTAGCGAGAAGAACGGAGGAGACCGACATCCAGCTGGACCTCTGTCTGGATGGCCGAGGAACCGTCGAGATAGACACGGGCATCGGCTTCCTGGATCACATGTTCCATGCCTTGGCCTGGCACGCGGGTTTCGATCTGCGTCTGCGCTGCCGCGGTGATCTCGTGGTCGACGACCACCACAGTGCCGAAGACTGTGCTTTGGCCCTGGGGGCTGCCATCGATCAGGCACTGGGGGATCGGGCGGGGATCCGCCGATTCGGCTATGCCTATGCGCCGCTCGACGAGGCCTTGGCGCGGTGCGTTGTGGATCTGTCGGGTCGGCCGCAGCACGAGGTGCGCCTGGGTCTCCGCCGCGAGAAGCTCGGGGATCTGGCTACCGAGAACCTCACCCATGTCCTCCGTTCGCTGGCCATGGCGGCACGCGCGACCCTGCACGTCGACGTCCTGCGTGGAGACAATGATCATCACCGCGCCGAGGCAGCCTTCAAGGCGACGGCCCTGGCCTTGCGAGAGGCGGTGGGCCTGCGTGCGAACGGCGCGGTACCCAGCACCAAGGGAGTTCTGTGATGTCGAACAAGGAAGTCGTGATCGTACCCACCGGCGTGGCCAACCTCGCTTCGGTCAAGATGGGGCTCGGCCGCGCAGGCGCCGAGCCGCGCCTGGCACACGATGCGGAGGACGTGGCTCGGGCCCCGGCCGTGGTCCTGCCGGGTGTGGGAGCCTTTGCCGCTGGGATGCATGCACTGCGTCGCCATGGATATGCCGAGGCCCTACAGACCCGGATCGATGCGGGGCGACCGACCCTGGCCATCTGTCTTGGCTTGCAGCTGCTCTGCGAGGGGAGCGAGGAGAGCGAGGCAGACGCCAGCGATACCGCGCCGGGCGGACTCGGCCTCGTGCCGGGCTGGACGGAGCGCTTTCCCGACTCGGTGCGTTCACCGCAGTTCGGTTGGAACCACATCGAAGCCGATGGGGGGTGTCGTCATCTGCGGAGCGGTTTCGCCTATTTCGCGAACTCCTACCGGCTGACCGAGCCGCCTCCAGGAGCGTCGGTAGCGATGGCGGAGAACGGCGGAGCCTTCGTCGCGGCCTTCGAGCGCGGTGCACTGCTCGCCTGCCAGTTCCATCCCGAACTGTCCGGCGCCTACGGTCTGGATTTGTTGAAGGCCTGGTTGGGAGAAGTGGGATGCTGAGAGTCAGAGTCATACCCTGTCTGGACGTGCGCGCCGGTCGGGTCGTCAAGGGAGTCCGCTTCCGAAATCTCAGGGATTCGGGCTCGCCCCCCGAGTTGGCGTCCGAGTACGAGCGGCAGGGCGCCGATGAGCTGATCCTGCTCGACATCACGGCGACAGCGGAGCGGCGCGGCACCGCTCTGGCGACGGTCCAGGCCGTGCGCCGGGTCCTGTCCATCCCCTTGACCGTGGGCGGAGGAATTGCCTCGGTGGCGGATGCAGAGGCCCTCTTGGACGCAGGCGCCGACAGGATCAGCGTCAACACGGCGGCCGTCGAGCGTCCCGAGCTGATCACCGAGCTGGCCGGTCGATTCGGTCGCCAATGCACGGTGATTGCCATCGACGCGGTCAGCGATGGCTCTGGCAGCTATCAGGTCGTGCTGCGCTCCGGCAGCGAGCGGACCGCGCTCTCAGCCATCGAATGGGCGCGGCGGGCCACGAAGCTTGGCGCCGGCGAAATCCTGCTCACGAGCCTGGATCGGGATGGCACGGGCCGCGGCTACCAGTGCGAGTTGCTGCGTCGCTGTGCTGCGGTCGTCAACGTTCCGATCATCGCGTCGGGCGGGGCCAACTCTCCCGAACACCTGCTGGAGGTCCTGGAGAACGGAGCCGATGCCGTGTTGGCCGCGTCCATCTTCCACGACGGACAGTACAGTGTGGGGGACATCAAGGCCTCTCTCGCCCGAGGTGGCGTGGCGGTGCGGCCATGTTGATCCCCTCAATCGATCTGATGGGTGGCCAGGCCGTGCAACTCATTGGCGGCAAGGAGCACGCACTCGATGCCGGTGATCCCCGACCCTTGGCGACCTCCTTCGGACGCATCGGCGAAGTCGCGGTCATTGACCTCGATGCCGCTCTGGGACAAGGTGACAACAGGGCGCTGATCGAAGATCTCCTGTCTCGGGCTCGCTGCCGTGTTGGTGGCGGCATCCGCTCGGTCGAACAGGCCATCCGATGGCTGGATCTCGGTGCCGGGTGCGTGATCCTCGGCACGGCAGCGAGGCCGGACCTGCTCCGTAAACTGCCTCGAGAGCGTGTGATGGCTGCACTCGATGCCGTCCACGGGGAAGTCGTCGTGGACGGCTGGACGAAGAAGACCGGCGCGACGATCGAAGACCGTATCGCCGAGCTGCGCGCACATGTTGGTAGCTTCCTGATCACCTTTATCGAACGCGAGGGGCGCATGAAGGGGACGGACATGGGGCGTGTCGAGACGATCCTCCGGGCTGCGGGCGATGTTCCTGTGACCTTTGCCGGGGGGATCACGACAGTCGATGAGATTGCTGCCATCGATCGTCTTGGTGCCGACACGCAGGTTGGGATGGCGCTCTACACTGGGGCGATTGGCCTCGCGGAGGCCTTCGCCGCCCCCCTTGGGAGCGATCGTCCCGACGGTCTGTGGCCGACGATCGTGGTCGATCAAGGTGGGATAGCATTGGGGCTCGCCTGGTCGGATGCCGAGAGTCTGACCGAGGCTCTGCGTCTGGGCACGGGCGTATACCACTCGCGCCAGCGCGGTCTCTGGCGCAAGGGCGAGAGCTCTGGTGCGGTGCAGGAGCTGTTGCGTGTGGATCTGGACTGCGATCGCGATACCTTGCGCTTCCAGGTGCGACAGGCGGGCTCGGGTTTTTGTCACCGCGGTACCTGGAGCTGTTTTGGAGAGGATGCGGGCCTGTCCGGGCTGAGCCGGCGGATGGCCGCGCGCAAGGAGTCCGCGCCTCTGGGGTCCTACACGCGTCGGCTCTTCGAGGACAGGTCTCTTCTCGACTCCAAGCTGTGCGAGGAGGCGGCTGAGCTGGCGCAGGCACGATCGCCTGACGAGGTGAGGCATGAGGTCGCCGATGTCTTCTACTTCACGATGGTGGCCATGGCGCGGGGTGGCGTCACGCTGGCCGAGGTCGAGGCCGAACTGGATGCTCGCTCGCGGCGCATCACCCGCCGACCGGGGGACGCGAAACCTGATACAGGGGCCGCGAACGGAGCCCAGGAGAGGCAGTCATGATCCGCTTGCGACGAGTCGAACCTGGACAGATTCTCTCTTCGCGCCGGCAGGGGGCGGATGCCGAAGCCTTGTCCGTCGCCGAGGACATTCTCCGTCGGATCCGGGAGGGCGGTATGCAAGCCCTGCTTGAAACGGCCCGGGAGCTGGGAGATCTGGATGGTGATGCCCGGATCCTCTATTCGGCCGATGAGCTGAAGGCTGCCTGCGCAGAGATCGACAGTTCCGATCGCAGGCTCTTGGAGCGAACGGCAGCGCGGATCCGGTGTTTCGCAGAGTGGCAGCGTGCGCAGATGGCGAGCGGCAGCTGTGAGTTGGAAGGGGGCCTGGCTGGTCAGGAGCTTGCGCCGGTGCAGGTTGCCGGTTGCTATGCGCCGGGCGGGCGTTTTCCACTGCCATCTTCGGTCCTGATGACCGCGGTCACCGCTCGCGCGGCCGGCGTGGCAGAGGTGTGGGTGGCCTCGCCGCGACCGGTGCCGATCATGCTCGCCGCGGCTTGCATCGCTGGTGCGGAGGGGCTCTTGGCCTGTGGTGGCGCGCAGGCCATCGCCGCGCTCGCCTATGGCGTGGGCCCCGTGTCGCGCTGCGATCTCGTGGTTGGTCCGGGCAACCGCTATGTCACTGCTGCCAAACAACTCGTCGCGGGCAGGGTGGCCATCGACATGCTCGCGGGACCCTCGGAGCTATGCGTGCTTGCCGATGACTCTGCCGATCCCCGCTGCATCGCTGCCGATCTCCTCGCTCAGGCCGAGCACGACCCAGACGCCCTTCCGATCCTGGTCACGACCCATGCGCCCCTGATCACAGCTGTCGAAGCCGAGCTCGACCGTCAACTTGCCACCCTCCCTGGGGCCGACCTGGTGCGCCAGGCCTTGGCTGGTGGCTACGTCGTCCACGCTCCCGATCTTCCGACTGCGATCGAGGTCTGCGATACGATAGCGCCCGAGCACCTCCAGGTCCTGGTGCGTGAGGCGGAGTCCATGCGTCCTGCCTTTCGCCACTACGGAGCTCTCTTCCTCGGTGCGGAGAGCGCCGAGGTCTTCGCCGACTACGGTGTCGGTCCCAACCATGTGCTCCCCACGGGTGGCACGGCCCGGCACACGGGTGGCCTCTCGGTCTTCACCTTCCTGCGGCTGCGCACCTGGCTCCGCATGGACGCACCGCTAGCGGATGCATCGGCGCGTCCCATCGCCGAAGATTCCGCGCGCCTCGCTCGTCTCGAAGGCCTCGAAGCGCATGCGCGCGCTGCGGAACTGAGGCTCAGTCTGCCCTAGCAGGATCAGGGCGCGGTGTGGGAGAGCTCGCGGGAGGGCTCGAGACCCAGGCGCTTCAGCATGGCGAGGTCGCTGTCTTCCTCGGGGTTGTCGGTGGTGAGGAGGTGGCTGCCGTAGAAGATGGAGTTGGCACCGGCGAAGAAGCAGAGGGCCTGGGCCTCTTCGCTCATGCCTTCGCGGCCGGCGGCGAGGCGCACGCGCGAGCGCGGCATGGCGAGGCGAGCGAGTGCGATGATGCGCGTGACCTCGAGGTCGTCGACCTTGGGTTGGTGCTCGAGCGGGGTGCCGGGGATGGGGACCAGACGGTTGATGGGCACCGACTCGGGTGGGGGGGAGAGCTCGCTCAGGACCTCGATCATGCGC
>JAJRTL010000187.1 GCA_024278315.1 Planctomycetota bacterium
GCAGGAAGCGCGCCGCCGACATCCCCTGCCTCCCCACGAGGTGTTTGAGGAGGAAGAGCTCCAGGAGCTGGGACAGGGGCTGCGGCAGCCTGCCGAAGCGGTCCTCGAGCTCGGCGCGGATGCGCTTGTGGCTGGCCTCGTACTGGGCCTCGTCCATCTCCCTCAGCAACTGGAGGCGCAGCTTGGAGTCCTCCACGAGGGCGGCGGGCAGGTAGGCGTCGACGCCCATGTCCACATCGACCTGACGTGAGACCAGCAGTTCGGGCAGATCCTGGATGCTCGTCGTGACGTCGCGTGTCCGGTCCACGGCCGCCTGCAGGAGTTTGCAGTACATGTCATAGCCGATGGCCGCGATGTGCCCGCTCTGCTCCGGGCCGAGCAGGTTGCCTGCTCCGCGGATCTCCAGGTCCTTCATCGCCAGTGAAAAACCAGAGCCCAGACCCGAGAAACGCTCCATGGCCTGCAGCCTGCTGCGCCCCTCCTGGGTCATTGGCTTGGTGGGGTCATGCATCAGGAAGCAGTGCGCATGCGTGATGTCTCGGCCCACTCGCCCGCGCAGTTGGTGGAGCTCGGAGAGTCCGAAGCGATCCGCCGCGTCCACCAGGATCGTGTTGGCACGCGGGATGTCGATGCCCGACTGCACGATCGTCGTGGAGAGCAGGAGGTCGGCCTTGCCCGAGAGGAACTTGCGCATGTTGGTCAGCAGCTCTTTCTCGCCCATCTGACCGTGCCCCTTGACGACCTTGGCCTCGGGGACGATCCGCGCCAGCTCCTGCTCGACGATGTCGAGGGTCTGCACGCGGTTGTGCAGGAAGAAGATCTGCCCCCCGCGCTGCAGCTCCGTCATGACGGCGTCCCGGATGAGCTTGGAGGATCGCGTGACGACCTTGGTGCTGATGTCGAGTCGCCCCGGTGGGGGGGTGGACAGCGAGCTAATGTCCTTGATGCCGAGGAGAGACATGTGGAGCGTGCGTGGAATCGGGGTGGCTGTGAGCGTCAGCACATGCACGTCGGCGCGAAGCTGGCGGATCTTCTCCTTGTCCGCGACACCGAAGCGCTGCTCCTCATCGACGACGAGGAGCCCCAGATCCTGGAAGAGGACCTTCTTGCCGAGGATGGCATGCGTGCCGATGAGGATGTCGACCGCGCCGCTCTGGAGTCCTTCGCGGATTTCCTTCTTGCCCTTGGTGCTCTGCAGTCTCGAGTAGACCTCGCTGCGGATGGGGAAGGCGGCCATTCGATCGCGGAAGGTCCGACCATGCTGTTCGGCCAACAGCGTCGTGGGGACGAGGATGGCAGCCTGCTTGCCGGCCGCCACCATGCGAAAGGCCGCCCGCATCGCGATTTCAGTCTTTCCGAAACCCACATCGCCGCAGAGCAGCCGATCCATCGGCCGGCCCGAGCAGAGATCCGTCTGCACCTCGCTGCTGCTCGTGACCTGATCCGGAGTGTCGTCGTAGGCGAAGCTCGCCACGAACTCGTCGGTGAGTTCGTCCTCCTTGGGGCAGGCGAAGCCCTTGGCCTTCGCTCGTTGGATCTGGACGTCCAAGAGATCGGCTGCCATGTCCCTGAGCGCCTGCGCCACCTGCGTCTTGCGCTTGGCGAAGGACTTGCTCCCGAGCTTGTCGAGTCTCGGCGACTGGTTGCCCGAACCCACGTACTTCTGTATGAGATCGATCTTGCTGGCTGGAACGAGGACCTCGACGTCCTCGGCGAAGCGCAGCCGCAGATGCTCCTCCATGCCCGCGCTGCGCCGGGCCTGCTCCATCCCGATGAAACGTGCAATGCCATGCACGGCATGCACCACCAGGTCGCCCTCGCTGAGCTCGAAGAAGCTCTCCAGGGCCTTGGACGCCACCTTGGTCCGCCGCCCCTTGCTCGGGATGCGCCGCTGCGCGACCCCGGTGCCGAAGAACTCGCCGTGGTTGACGACGAGCGCCTTCTGTCCAGGGATACGGAATCCGCGCGCGAGGCTGCCAACCATCGCGAACACGCTCTTGCCGACCTTGTATTCGCGCGCGAGCTTGTGCAGACGGCCGACCTCGGGCTCGGAGCGTAGCAGCACCAGGACCTCATCGTCGAGATGGCCGAAGCTCAGCAGGCGCCCCTTGAGATCCCCACGATCGACCGGCCCCAGGTGCGGCGCTTCGAAGCCCATGTTGAAGCCACCGGTCACCGGTAACGTCGAGAAGGAACGCGCCGCGAAGGTCTTGAGTCTCTTTCTGAACGCAGCGACCGGTGCCGACTCCGTCCCTTGCAGCAGCGTGAAGCGCGAGAAGTGCTCCTCGAATCGGATCGGCTCGACGACGACGATCACGGTCTCTTTCGGATCCAGGAGATCGAGCGGAAAGCTCTGCTTGCCGTCCGGTTGGCTCTCCAGCGCTCCGGCTCTCGGCAGGTGGATCTGCATTTCGTCGAGGCTGCCTTGGGAGGTCTGCTGGTCGGGGTCGAATCGACGGATGGACTCGAGATCTTCATCGAAGAACTCGAGTCGAATCGGGGTGTCGGCTCCGGGCGCGAAGATGTCGAACACGTCCCCACGCAGGCTGACCTCGCCGGGGACCAGGACCTGCGGCACGCGACGCAGGCCGGCTTCGCGGCAGAGTGCCAGGAGTGCTCTCGGGTCGTGCTGCTGGCCGACGGCGAGATCGAGGGTCTGACCCTCCTTCTCGCTCTTGGGTGCGACCGGCGCCATGAGTGAGGCGAGGTCGCAGATGAGGATTCCGCCCGGAGCGAGATGGCGCAGCACGGCCTGCCGCGCGAGCAGCGAGCTGGTCAGTGGCTGCGCATCAGCGTCCCGTTCGAGATCGGGCAGGGTCTGGGGTGCGGGTCGGCCGGCGCGGATCGGCGAGAAGAGGAGGAGGTCCTCGAGCCAGGATTCGGCTTCGATCTCGTCGGTGCAGCAGAGCAGGATGCTCGCGGTTTCACGGTCACGCAGGGCCGCTAGCAAGAAGGCCTTGGAGGATCCCGGGAGGCCACCGAGTGCCTGCACTTCGTGAGGCTTTGCTGTGGGAAGCGCGCGGAAGGCTTCGCTCTCCTGCCAGGCCAGGCGGAGACCTACGGCCGAGGTCGAAGCTGTTCTAGGGCGAGTCAATGAAGGGGCTCCTCGAGGGATGAGCCGGAGACTCTACTGTATGCTGCAGGCCGAGGGCAGTAATCGCCCGGATCGCAGCTTCGCGTCAGGCGGGGGAGCCGTTGGTTTCTTTCTTGGCGTTGGACTCGGCTTCCTTGCTGGTTCCGTCGTCGTCTTCGGACGGGCCCAGGTCCTCGAGCGCCTTCGTTGCCGCGAATTGGGCGGCAATCTTCTTGCTCGTTCCCTTGCCCTGACCGACGCGCTTGCCATCCACGTAGACCTCCATCGTGAACTCGAGTGCGTGTCCGGGGCCAACGACATCCAGGAGTCGGTACTCGGGCAGGCCCAGGTGCTTCGACAATGCCAGATGCTGCAATCGGGACTTGGGATCGTGGAAACCCTTGCTCTCGCCATCGGGCATGGGGGCGCTGGCCACTTCTCGAAGGACGAACTCCTGGGCGGCTTCGAGTCCTCCATCAAGGAAGATGGCACCGATGCAGGCTTCGAGCAGGTCGCCTTCCATCTTGTCCGTGGGCTCCATGTCCTGCCCCTTGCCGGTGCGAAGGAGCTCTCCGAGCTTGAGCTTGCGCGCAATCAAGGAGAGATTGGTGCCTGCGGTCATCTGTGCCCGACGCTTGGAGAGGGTCCCTTCATCCGCAGTCCGAAGACCTTCGTGCAGAAACCACGAGACCAGCATGTTGAGGACGGCATCGCCCAGGAACTCCAGGCGTTCGTTGGTCTGGAAGCCGTCATTATGGGTCGAGGCATGACAGAAGGCCTGTGCGACGAGAGCCTTCTCCTTGAACTCGTAGCCGAGCTTCTTCTGGGCGGAACGAATCCGCTGGGGGCTCAGGGCAAGTTTTTGACTGGTTTTTCGTGGCTTGGGCATGGGCAATTTCCTGTCGGAATCAGCGCTCAATGTCAGCAAGAAGTCTCCGAATTCCGGAATCGGAGAGGATAGCCATGGGGGGATTCTCCTCCAACCCTTTCTAGACGATCTGCTCTTGGACCGCCAGGGGGAGACTACCGATAGAGAGGGAGACGGGCCGATTCGTTCCACGATTGTCCCCGCCGGAGGCATCGAGTTCATGAATCGTTCGGGGCAAGTTCCCGGATTCCTATGGCATCGGACTTGCCAGACCGTATTCCCTGCGCAGCATGACCGGGTCCCAGCCTTCCCTGAGCATGCAGATCCACACCTTCAAAGTTGATCGAGGCTCGGAGGTCTTGCACGGGATTTGTCGGGCACCCGGAGATGGGGAAGGTTGGCCGGCGGTCCTCTTCGTGCCCGATCTCCTCTTGTCTCAACGATCAGGCTTCTATCCCGATCTCTGCGAGCAACTCGCGAGCCGGGCCTACGTGCTCGGGATCGATGCGCCTTCGAGCGGCTATGCGCCTGCGAGTGCCGATATCCATGTGGACCGCGCCAGGCACTATCGTATGGGATCCGAGTTGGCCGACCTGGTCCACGTTTTGGGTGCCCTGCACAACCGTCAGCTGCCTCAGTCCCAGCTCTGGGATGGGCAACGCCTCTGCATCGTCGGGCACGGCAAGGGGGCCGCTCTTGCGCTGCATCTCGAGCGCCAGATACGCGTCCAGGGACTCCAGTTCGACGGCGGCCTTGCTCTGCTCTGTCCCCCCTCGACGCTCCTTCGTGAGGGATGGCCAGAGACCGGTGACGCCCATGTCACGGTGCCGATCGAAGGTGGTGGAACGATGGAACTCGAGCCGGGTTTCGTCGAGGACGCGCGTGCTCTCGAAGCCACGGCCTCCTTGCCGGAGTTGGTGGCCTGCGCCTCCTGGCCTCTCTTCTTCCTCGTGGGTGAGGAGGACAGCGTGTTCCCGATCGCGGAGACGGAGGAGCTCCTGGGGCACGCCAACATGGGAAAGGCCCACTTTGCCATGATCGAAAAGGCCGGGCATGCCTTCTCCGCAGATCGAGCCTCGGGTTCGTCGAGCCGCGCGCAGAAGGAGGTGCTTGCCTATCTGAGCCGCTTCCTGGACAGCCTGAGCGGCCGCGCCCCCGGAATCCAGGAACCGAGTGGCAGCTCCTAGCCCGGGATCTGGCTGAGGGCTTGGGCGATCGCGAGGCGGCCATCTGAGCCTGGCGCGAGTTGGACACGCCAGCACTCGTTGGCGCGTGGCGAGAGGTCGATGCACTCCGTGAGTTCGGCGCGGAGGTAGTTGGAGCAGAGTCCCGTGAGTCTGCCCGCGGGTCCGGGCTTGGATTCCACAAGCATCACCTCCTCCTGCGAGTCCAAGCGGGACTGGAAATCCCTGCGCAGTCTCTCCTCGAGTTGGTGCAGCCTCCTCGAACGCTCCTGCTTGGTCCTGGCGTCCAGGTGACCCTGCATCCTCGTGGCCGGTGTCCCCTCGCGCTCCGAGTAGGTGAACACGTGGAGATAAGACAGCGGAAGGCTTGCCACGAAGGCGTGGCTGCTCTCGAAGTGTTCCTCCTCCTCGCCCGGAAAGCCCACCATGAGGTCGGCGCCGATGCCTGCCGTCGGAAACCGGGCATGGATACGTTCGACGACTTCGCAGTAGAAGTCGGTCTCGTAGGTACGCCCCATGCGCTTGAGGATGCGACTGTCCCCGTGCTGCATGGGCACGTGGAAGTGCCGACAGAAGGAGGGGCTGGCCTCGATGACGTCCAGCAAGGTCTCCGTCACGGTCCTGGGTTCCAGGGAGTTGAGGCGGTAGCGCAGTGGCAGATCCAGTGCGTGCAGCTCGTCGATGAGGGCGGCCAGACCCTCGTCATGGTCCAGGTCATGCCCGAAGCAGCCGGTGTTGACACCGGTGAGCGCGATCTCGCGGTAGCCCAGGCTCGCCAGGTGCCGGGCCTCCGCCAGGATCTCGGCGGGCTCGCGGCTCACGCTCATGCCCCGCACCGATGGGATGATGCAGTAGGTGCATTTCTCGTTGCAGCCGTCCTGGATCTTGAGGGTGGCTCGTGTGCGCGCGCCCTCGGTCCCGGACCTTTCCTTGTGACCATGCCCGAGGAAGGCACTGGTCCGGGGTGTTTCTGCGACCCAGAGTTCGCCCGCGAGGCGGCGATCAGAGAGGTGGCGCTGCACATGGTCGAGCAGCTGGTTCTTCTCGCTGTTGCCGAGGACCAGGTCGACGCCGGTGATCGCGCGCAGGGCTTATGGGTCGCGTTGCGCGTAGCAACCGGTGACGACCACGAGACCGTCCGCGGGCTTGCGCCGCAGTGCCCGTCGGATGATCTTGCGCGACTCCGCATCGGCGAGTCCCGTGACCGTGCATGTGTTGACGACGTACACGTCGGCCTCGTCCTCGTAGGGGACGATGTCGAAGCCCCGGTCCGCGAAGTTGCCACGCAGACACTCGATCTCCTCATAGTTGACGCGGCAGCCCAGCGCCCGGAAGGCGATCCGGCGATTCATCGGGCCCACGCATCCAGGCAGGATTGGCAGTGTTTCGCGAACATGAACCCGATTCTACGTGTCGCTTCGAGAATGTCCCCTTCTTTCGGATCCC
>JAJRTL010000188.1 GCA_024278315.1 Planctomycetota bacterium
ATTTCGAGTTCAGGACGGCTGCGCGAGGTGAAGGCGACCCAAGAGGGTCGTCGAATCGAAGCAATGCCGAGCGAACCTATAGGTTCGCGGTCCTGGACCGAAAGACGCCGTCAGACGCATCGAGGTCATGAATCGTTCGGGATAAGGTCGATTTGTCACCGCTGGTACATGCGAGGGCCCTCGGCAACCATTCATTCAGTAGCGCCTGGGGGGTGGGCAGTTCGAGCGAGGATGGTGCTGTCAGCCCTGGATGAGGATCGTTGGCACCGAGCCTGACTTGACTCCGATGCTCCCTGTCTGCAGTTGCTTTCGGCCTTCGAAGACTTCGAAGCTGTAGCTGCCGGCGGGGAGGTGGATCGTGCCGCGGTAGGGGCGAGTGAGGCGCTGTCCGTATACGATGCGACGTTGGGAATCCCGAATCAGCATCGTGCGATTGCGGAGGCTCGGCATCTTCATGTTATCCACGGCCACCGGGAGTGTCGGCTTGAGTACGAGGCGGACAGGTCGGTCTGAGAGCTTGTCGGTGTCGACGATGACCGTGGCCAGGGAATGGTCGCGTGTCCGTGCCTGGATCAGGTACCGGCCGAGCCCCAGGCCTCCCAGGGTAAACAAACCCTTGACGTCGACGTTCATCGAGCGATTCTCGAACAGGGGCTGAGGAAATGTCTGATGGGCTAGATTGGTCCAGGTGACGGAGGCGGCCTGCGGCTTGCCGGCAGGGCTCAGGACGATCCCCCGGATCTTGATGGGAGGCCCCAACTCGATGGTCCCGAGATCCACATCGCCCGCTTCGAGCCGCAGCATCCTGTGATAGCTCTCCCGCCCCTTGGCCGAGATCCGCATATCCAGGATCCCGGTAGGCTGGTGGGTGAGTACGATGGTGCCGTCTTCGGCCGTCGGATGGCCGCCGCCAATTCTCTGACGATCGGAGATGCCGACGCGGGCATCGGCAATGGGCTGGCGCGTCACCCTGTCGACGACACGCAGGCGGACCGTGGCCGTCTTGGCCAGAACCGCGTCCATGCTGATCTCGAAGCTCACCTCCTTCTGCCCAGGAAGGATCTGTTTCTGGGCCAGGATGTTGTGCTTGAGCATCAGGCTCACGTAGGCAGGCGGCGGAGAACTCAGTTCGAGCAAGCCCAGGATCTCCGGGTCGTCGTCGAGACCCTCGCGACGCATCGTGTATCGCAGGTCGGCCCATTTCCCGATGCCGAACAGCCTGTGATAGCGTAGCTGGGTCATGGGGACAGACTGGATCTTCCCAAGCGTGGCTACGGCGTTGAGTGCCACACTGTGGATTCTCGCTGCGTCGAGAGCCTTCATGATGGGGATTCCCTCGGGTGTCTTGACACGCACGATGACGATGTAGGCTCGAGGGACGACGAAGTCCCACCGGAATACGGGCTCGGAGGGAATGTCGATCGTCTCTTGTGTCCTCTTCAGTCCCTCCCCTCGGATGGTAGCTATCCAGGATCCGGGCTTGATGCCGTGCGTCGTGTAGCCACCGTTCTTGGCTAGCAGGTTGATACCGGGCTCTCCTGGCGTCTTGGATTGGATGCCTATCCAGGCGCTATGGATCGGTTTGTCCTCATCGTCACGCACCGTGCCGTAGACGACGACTCCGAGATCGGAATCCATGCCGGGAGACAGGGTTTTCCGTTGCCGGTCGACGATAGCAGTCGGTCTCACCTGCGTCTTGGGCGAGAGGGCATCGTCTCTGCTGACACGCTCCATCGATGCTTCCTGGACCTCATCCTCGGCATCCGCCCTGTCGTTGCTGTCGATGATCTCGACGACAGATGCGGCCCAGGTCGCATGGCCGAAGGCGCCAAGCAAGACGCCGAACAGGAGGGCAATCGTCACGCCGAGGAGCGTTGAGGCTGACAGCTTCATTGCGGTGGTCCTGCCTTTGCGAATCAGGAGGGACTGTTTCTCAGAGGGACCCACAAGCAAGGGAGCCCCGCGAGGGGTGGCTCGACGCATCATGGGGGCAATCGGTCCGTCGGACAAGCGGCTCCGGCCGTCCGAACACATCGTCACCTCTCCAGGCAGCCCGAAGGATTCATGATCTGCGCGCGATGATCTCAGGAGTCCTGGTTCGATCTCTGGTCTGCGCCCTTCCTTCTACCTCCCGTAACCATGGCCCATGCTTTGCTTGTGCCATGGGGCCCCGCGAATGTCGAACCAGCTGGTGATCCGGTGGCAGGCATGACAATCGGACACAGGAGATCCTGCCTTGCCTAGCATCGTGGCGCACATGCTCGCGAACATCGGAGACGAGTGGGAAAGCGGTGGACGGTGGCACTGCTCGCAATCTGTGGAGAGATCCGACGGATGAACATAGGAAGCGATCTTCCAATGCTCCGTGACATGACATGCAGCGCATGTGGTACCGAAGTAGCCCACATGTGGGTCTTCCAAGCTGTGGCACTGATTGCAATCCAATGCCATCTCGATCGTCTCCGCGCTCTCTTGGGTGTCGCCCAAGGTCGATTCGCCAGCCCATGCGGCCAGGTGTCGCTGGCGCATCGCGGCTTCCTGGTCGCCGGCCCGGGCTTCGCTTCGCAGGCGACGTTCTACGATCGCTGCCAGGAACTTGTGGTCCATTTCGCTGATGGCTGCTTGCCTTCCTTGATGTTCTCGATGGCAGACGCGACAGTTTCCGATCTCCTGGTGGAACGTTGTGGGCTGCATGATCAAGATCGTGCTGCTGTTGGCGTGGCACTGAACACACTTGTCGTCAGTGGCACCTGCAATCGGTGTGTGGCAGGCCGAGCAGTCTTGCTCCAGTTTCGCATGGGCTTGGGTCAGAGGGCCAGGGCTCGTCATCGCCTGCCAGGCGTTGACGTCCCACGGACCAGATCTCCCATGGCTCGACAGCCAGGGGGCCGATATTCCGACAACGACGATCCCTGCCAGAGCCCAAAGCCATGGCGATTCCAATCTACGTTTCATTCGAACCACCTGATGCCGAAGTGGATCGCAGTCCACACGTGCAGAATCATCAACAGATACAGCGAACATGAGATGACGATGTGGAGCTTCAGCCAGGTCTTGAAGGTGCGTTTCACGGCCGTCTGCACACGCTGTGAGTACTCTATATCTGCGAGCGTATCCGATAGGGCGACTGCGCGTGAAACGGGGGAAGCCATGGCGTTGCGGGTATCTCCTGAACGAAACAGGGCACGACGGATCGCACCGCCGAAGCCAGAGAAGGCCTCGAGTTCGGCTGCTTGCTCAGGGCTCGCAGTCCGGATCTCCTGCCCCGCGTCCTCTTGAAGGGCTTGAAGCTGCTTGATAATCGTATCCGATTGACGCATCGCCCGATTGATCCGTGAAAGGAGGTAGCGTCCTGTGAAGCCACTGATGACCACGATCAGCGTCAGTGCGGTGAGAGCGATTCCGAGGGTGCTCTCGAATTTGTGGCCGGTATGAAGGATGACGAGGATAGGGCCAAGCACGCCAGCGTAGATGTGCAGGGCCAGGAGCGTGCGCATGGACATCCATCGAGTTGTCCTCGACCTTACCCATTTCAAGCGTTTGATCGGGATATAAACCGCTGGTACGAGCATCAGAGCGGAGCCTGTGACTGCCAGGATGCCACCCCATGAGCCACCGGCAAATCGCGGTGCATAGTGGAAGTCATAGCCCAGCCAGATGACCAACATCAAGGCCACCAGACTGCCGACGACGATCTCTTCTCTTTCCTGCATCGGAGCTACCTTTTGTCCGAGCCCTATGCGTCAACGACGATGTCTGCGGAGCATCTGGAGACGCAGGAGAGGATCATGCCATCCTCCTTGTCACTTGGTTCGAGGCCATCCTCTGTCTCCATCTCCACTTTGCCCGCAACGAGTTTGACTGCACACACGCCACACATCCCTGATCGACACGAGCTGTCGATGTCGGCTCCCGCCCGTTCGGAGGCCTCGAGAACCGTCTCGTTCGCCAGGAGCCGTGTGGCCTTCAGGGATTTTTGGAAGCGAACCTCTGCGCCGACCGCATCCTCACCCGCGGGAGCTGCCTCTTTGGTCTCCTCAGCCTTGGCGCCAGGCTTGAACTCGGAGCCAAAGCTCTCGACGTGGATGTTGGCGCTCGGTACTCCCAACTCTGCCAGCATCTTTTGGGTCGAGGCCATCATGGGGGGCGACCCACAGATCTGAATCCAGCGTGAACCGATATCGGGCACCCATTTCGCAAGGAGATCCTTGTCGAACCGACCCCTCTGGAACCCCTCGACATCCTCTTGGATCCGGCTCGCCGCTATATGCAGATGCAGGTTCGGGTGGGATCGATCCAACCTTCTCAGCTCTTCACTGAAGATGAAGTGATCGGGATCCTTGACCGCCGCGATGAAGAAGATCTCACCGGTCCATCCCATGTCCGTCAAAGCGCGGGAGATGCTCATCATCGGTGTGATGCCGACACCACCAGCGATGAGGACGATGCTGTTGGCCTCCTTGCCCGAAAACGTGAACTTGCCACTGGGGGCCTGCACAGGAATCGTATCTCCTACTTGAATCTCATCATGGAGGTAGCGGGAGCCCGTGCCCTTGTCCTCGCGCTTGACCGTGATCTCACAGTAGAATGCTTGCGTTGGTGATGAAGAGATCGTGTAGCACCGGCGGATTGGCTTTCCCCCGCTAGCAGGAAGTGTGACGGTCAAGAACTGGCCTGGCAAATAGCTGAAGCCGATTCGGCCACCGTCGCATGCCACGAGGCGAAAGGTCTTGACGTCAGGAGTCTCCTGCTGGATCTGGACGACTCGCATCTTGCAGTGTTTGCGCCGTTTGGCCGGAATGAGTCCAGAGGAGAACACATCGTCATCGAGAGGAGCCGCATCCCTTGAGCCGGCCGGTGTCGGTGGTGTCGCTTCCCTTGGGCTGGCGGGTGTTCGTGGAGCCTTGGCTTTCGTGCTGACCATCTGCTCCAGCAATTGCGAAGCTCTTTGCGTCCGGCGCCGATACAGGATGGCCCCGACGAGTACGATCGAGGTTGCCAAGGACATGAAGAAGACGTGCATGCCCGAGAATCCCCAGAACAGTCCCGTGTCAGGCGTGGGAGGAGGAACCAGATGGAGTTCCCTCCTCAGCCATTGCAGAGCTGTGTTCTGCGGAGACCGGCGCTCTGCCAGGGCCCTCGCCGCAGCAATGCCACTCACGAACTGAGAAAGCCCGTCTCTTACTCCAGCGGCACCAGCCTCGACCTCGGTGAGGTTGTCGCGCTCGAAGGCCGCCATCATCTGGTCCAGCGAAAGGCGCATACGCGTGAGTCCTGCAGCGGCTCGCGATCTCGCCAGTGCCTGGATTTCCTGGACACGGTCTGGCGTGACCTCGCCCAGATTCATGAACATTGGAATCAGTTCGGTCTTCTCGGAAGGGACGGACTTGCCCTTGCCCTTTCCCTTTCCTTTTCCTGCAGTGGCCCCCATTCCTTTTCCGGACGGGCCTCTCCCTCTCGGTGTGCCAGTCTCCGGACTCGCGGCCGGATTCGCGGCCGG
>JAJRTL010000189.1 GCA_024278315.1 Planctomycetota bacterium
CGTTAAATCGAAGCAATGCCGAGCGAACCGATAGGTTCGCGGTCCTGGACCGAAAGACGCCGTCTGACGCATCGAGGTCATGAATCGTTCGGGCTAGAGTCGAGCAGCCTGAGCCAGCTCATTGGCTCAGGTCGATGTTCCTCTGACATCGTGTCTCGTTGATCGATACCGGCGATTCGTGGAGGGAGTACAACGAATCCAGGCCGTCCAGAGGATGAAGTTATTGTTACGAGGCCACTTACACGTCCATCGACAATAGATCAGCCTCCTGCAGCGTTGGCCAGCCGGAACAAAAGGACAGATTCGGCAGACGACGTCGTGCAGCAGGAACTCGCAAGAACTCCTGCTCCGCAATCAGCGATTCACCATGCGGGAGGACAATGCAGCGAATAATTGCTTCAGCTGATCTGCAATCTGATCTACGACCGGACTGCGTAGGATTGCTGTGTGCGAGCTCTCCACTACGATGGTACGGGTCTCCTGGTTCAAGTACGGCTCCCACCCAAGGAGAGGACTGACTTTCCAGGTTCCGTACATTTCAGGATCGTTGGTACGAATCAGGATTGCATTGGACTCGAGCGCTCCACCGGGCACATAGTCGATCATTCGATAGGCGAGTGTAGCCACCCTCTCTTCGATGCCGAGCGCATCGTTCTCGCTGGGGCATGAGTGTCTCCGTCGAGCCGCGATGCTTTCGACCACGGTGCCGAGCCCTTCCGTCACGGTCCGCCTCAGAAGGCCACGAACACGATTCAAGTTGCGCCGCTTCAAGCGACTCCAAAGCACCGCCTCGAACAAAATGACATGCTCGACGTCGATCCCATCGGCCTCGGCCAAGCGCGCCACCTCGAATGCGATGGCGCCACCAAAACAGAACCCGAGCAGACGCAACGGGGCCCCATCGTGTCTGGTGAGGATCATCTCATAATAGGCACGAGCGAGCTTCTGGATGTCCGACCCGGATGCATCGGAAGAAGATCCGAACACGGCCTCTTCTTCTGGCACGTACATGGCAATGAATGGCTGATCGTTGCCGAGGGCCATCGCCAGGTCCTGGTAGAGATGGATACCACACATGCAGTAGATCGGGGCGCCATCGCCTTCTCCCTGCAAGGGAATCAACGCCCGATTGGTGAGCGTGCTGGAACCCGTCAGAACCCTGGCAATCTGCTCTATGGTCGGCCCAACAAAGATCTGCGCTGGTTCGAAGGGTGCCTGGAACTCGGCCTCGATGCGACTCGCCAACCGGAGTGTCAGGAGCGAGTGGCCTCCGAGGTCGAAGAAGCCATCCCGAACCCCCACAGCTGAGATGCCCAACAAATCCTGCCACAGGACCGACAACCTTACCTCGACGTCGTTCCGGGGTGCGATGAAGCCTATTCGACCTGGCCTCTGCGAAATCTCTCGTGGATCAGGCAGAGACCCCCGGTCGATCTTACCGTTGGGGGTCAGCGGGAGAGCCTCCAGCCCCACGATGCTATTGGGAACCATGTAGTCCGGAAGCACACGCGTGAGATGTCGTCGGATCTGCTCCTCGTCGGTGCCACTCGCCCCGACGACGTAGGCCACGAGTCGCTGATCGCCGGGGTCATCCTCGCGCACGATCGCAACGGCCTCAGAAACACCTCCGATGCTGCGTAGCTGCGATTCGATCTCTCCCATCTCGATACGATGTCCGCGCAGCTTCACCTGGTGGTCCGTGCGCCCGCAGAACTGGAGGGTTCCATCCTCACGGTACCTCACGCGGTCACCGGTGCGATACATCCTCTCGCCCTCACCTCGAAACACGCCCACGAAGAAACGCTGGCGCGTGAGTTCGTCCTGGCCCAGATAGCCGCGAACGACTCCTGCACCTCCGATGTAGAGCTCTCCGACAACCCCTTCGGGAACTGGACAGAGTTGATCGGCGAGCACGTAGAGGGCGGTGTTGGCTACCGGCTTCCCGATCGTAACCGTGACGGAATCCTCATCGCGAAGCCGGTGGCAAGCCGACCAGATGGTCGTCTCCGTGGGGCCATACATATTGATGACGTCGCCACTCACCTTCTCGCGCAGTTCGGCTGCAAGGTCAGCCGGTAGAGCTTCACCACCAACCAGCATCTTTCCGAGACCTGCAAGGGCCTGATCAGCCGAAGTCTCTGCCAGCAGCATCCTCGCTTGTGACGGAGTACATTGGAAGTGGTCGGCACGATGCTTCAGCAACAAGTCCGAAGTGGAAGTCTCGGTTCGAAGATCGCCGGCCTGCAAGACCACCTTGTAGCCGCGACTCAGACTCCAGAAGAGCTCCAGCACGGAGATATCGAAGGAGATGCTTGTAACGGACACCCAGGTCCCGACCTTGCCTGGCTCGAACTCCAGGACCTGGTCCATCGCCGTGAAGAAGTTGCTCACGTTGCGATGCTCCACCATGACGCCTTTGGGTCTTCCGGTCGAACCAGAAGTGTAGATCACGTAGGCCAGGTCCTCGGGGTCGCTCGGTGTCGTCAATCGAGTCGCATCACCCGAATCGAAATCGAAGGTATCCAATTCCACGATGGACACATGGTCCGCCATGGGTCCTGATGCCGAAGTAGCAATCACAAGGGAAACCCTGGAGTCGTCCAGCATCAACGAGAGACGCTCTGCAGGATACTCAGGATCCAATGGTAGATAGGCTGCGCCTGTCTTGAGGATGGCCAGCAACCCCGTGAGCATGTCGGCCTGTCGCGGCAGACTGAGGCCCACGATCTCGCCACGATCTGCGCCGAGAACTCGCAATCGGTGCGCTAGGAGATTGGCTCGACGGTCCAGTTCTATATAGGTCAGCGACTGGCCTTCGCAGTCAACAGCTACAGCATCTGGTGCACGATCGACCTGTGCCTCGAAGGCGGCGTGAATCGACAGGTCTGCAGGGAACTCGCACCATGTCTGGTTGCGCGCGACCGTGAGTTCGCCGACTTGCGCCTCCTCCATCAGCGGCAACTGCCCAACCGGCTTTCCAGGATCAGTCAGCGCAGAGGCCAGGAGTTGCTGGTAGGAACCCACCAAACGTTCCATCATGCCACGATCGAACAAATCCGTGCTGTACTCCCAACGCGCCTCGATCCCCGTCGCCGTCGGTGTCATCCAAACGCTTAGATCGGTGCGCGAGGAGTGGATCGGAATCTGTAAGTGCTCACATTCCAGATCGCCCATCCCGAACGGAGCCAGCGTACGCGTGTCGTCGAGCGCAAAGACGACTTGAAAGACGGGAGCGGCGTCCGGCCTACGATCGACGCTGAGCTCCTGAATCACCTGCTCGAAGGCCACATCCCGATGCTGGTAGGCATCGAGACAAGTGTCTTTGACGGACGCCAGATGCTCTGTCAGCGGCGCTACGGGATCGACAGGTGGGAAGCGGAGAGTGATCGTGTTGAGCTCTGGACCAAAGGCCTCTTGGCCCTCCTCATCGCGCTGGGAGAAGGGAGCGCCGATGCAGAAATCGTCTACGCCGGACCATCTGGAACAGAGGATGTGGAAGGTTCCCACGAGAAATGCGTAGGGAGTCACTCCCGCAACCTGTGCTGCTTCACGGATTCTGTC
>JAJRTL010000190.1 GCA_024278315.1 Planctomycetota bacterium
GCGGCCGGGGCTCGTGCATCCAGATGGGGCTGCGCTGGATGTGCAGACGGGGAACCAGGGCTCAGGCGCGTGGCCCTCATCCTGCCTGCCCCCGGGCCATCCGCCAAGCCCCGATGGCAAGGCAGGCTGGTCCCGGCAGGATTCTGGGATCGCGAGGCGCGGCCTTGAGGGAATCCTCCGTATGCTCGCTAGCCCTGGAACCGAGCGGAGGCCCTGTCGTCTGAGGCCCGCTGCTCACTTGTCCTACCGATGAAGGCCCACCAACCCTGGTGCTCGCATGCGTTTCCTGGCTCCGCTCTTCTACGCGCTGTTCGTTCTCCTCTCCCCCATTCCGCCCCAGGCCCAGAGCCTGAAGCAGAGCGACGCCCTGGCCAAGGTCCAGGATCTGCAGGGCACCGCACTGGTGAGGCCGGTGGCCGCCTCGCGCTGGACGCCGATCGGTCAGAAGAGCCTGCTCTTCGTCGGAGATCTGGTGCGGACGAGCGCCTGGGGGGCCAACGCGGTGGAGATGGGCCTGGGGGACCTCGGGAGCCTGGTGCTCGGACCTGGGAGCCTGATCGAGATGAAGGGGAAGGGGCAGATCCGGATCCTGAGCGGGGAGATGGCACTGAGTCCGGCCGAGGGGAATAGCCTGACGGCCACGGGACCGGGCAGTTTTGCCGAGAAGCCCACGGCGGAGAGCTACCTCCGCGTGGCGAATGGCAAGGTCCAGAAACTCACCAAGGCCCCGCGATGGCTGACGGGCTACCGCAACTCGACGACGTCGGAATGGATGGGCTCGCTGCTGGCCAAGATCGACGGGCGCGAGGTGCCGCTGTCGGTGGGCTACCACAAGGTGGATGTCGAGATCCGGGACCAGATTGCACGGACGACCATCGAGCAGAGCTTCAAGAACGAGACCGACGCCACACTCGAGGGCGTCTTCTACTTTCCCCTTCCGGCCGATGCATCGATCTCGGGCTTTGGCATGTGGATCGGCAATGAGCTGGTCGAGGCGGACATCGTCGAGAAGGGGCGCGCCCGTCAGATCTACGAGGATCTCCTGCGAAAGAAGAAGGACCCCGGCCTGCTGGGATGGTCGGGCGGCAACCTCTTCAAGGCGCGCGTCTGGCCGATCACGGCACACAGCGAGAAACGCGTGCGCATCCGCTACACACAGGTGCTCCCGCTGCAGGGCTCATCCTACCGCTACGAGTACGCCCTCCGCTCCGACATGTTGCGCACCACGCCGCTGCGCCAGCTCGCGCTGACCGTGCGCGTGGCCAGTAGCCTGCCGATCAAGAACATCGCATCGAGTTCGCACGAGATGCGCATCCGCAAGACCGGGCACTCGGCCATGGCCGAGTTCAGCGCGGAGGAATACCGCCCAGAGAAGGACTTCGTGCTCGACGTCGAGCTGGAGCGCTCCCAGCCACTCAGCCTCATCAGTCATCAGCGCGGCGAGGACGGCTACTTCATGTTGCTGCTGACCCCGCCCGATCAGGCCAGCAGCGGATGGAAGCGCGATACTCTCCCCGAGGGAAAACCGCAGAAGCTGCTCGTCGTCGCCGACACCTCGGCCTCCATGGGCTCGGCCGATCGTCGCGCGCAGCAGGACTTCATCGCGAGCCTGCTGCAGATGCTGGGCGAAAAGGATCGCTTTGCGCTCATGGCCTGCGACGTGGACGTCCGCATGTTCCAGGACAAGAGCCTGGTGCCCGACAACAAGAACATCTCGCAGGCACTGGCCTGGCTCGGCGGACAGCGCTCCCTGGGATGGACCGACCTGGACCGTTGCTTCGAGAAGATCGTCCACGCCGTGGAACCGGGCATGACCGTCGTCTACGTCGGCGACGGTATCGGCACGAGCGGTGACGGCGACCCGCAGGCCCTGGCCGCGCGCCTGCAACGCCTGGCGGCTGGCAAGGCCCAGACCGCGAACCTTGTCTGCCATGCGGTGTCCACCGGATCCACCTACGAGAAGTCCGTGCTGGAGGCCATGGCCTCGGTCGGCGGCGGATCGGTGCGCTCCATCGGCGGCGACCCAACCGCTGCGGCCTACGACATCCTGAGCGAAGCCACGCGCCCCTCACTCAGAAACCTGGCCATCAAGGTTCAGGGATTGCGAACAGCGGCCGTCTACCCGGCCAAGATGCCCAACCTGCCGATCGGCCGTCAGCAGGCCGTGCTCGGACGTTTCTTGCCCAGTGACAAGGGAGAGAAGGGTGAAGCCGTTCTGACTGGCACGCTCGAGGGCAAGCCTGTGCGCTACACGACCGCCATCGACATCCAGGGCGGCGAGGAGGGCAACAGCTTTCTCCCACGCATCTGGGCTCGGCGTCACCTGGACCTGCTCCTGACGCAGGGTCGGAGTGCCGAGATCCAGGAGGACATCGTCGCCTTCAGCTCGGAGTATGGGATCATGACTCCCTACACGAGCTTTCTCGTCTTGGATACCGACGAGCAGCGTGCCCAGTACGGTCTGGAACGACGCGTGAAGATGCGCGACGGCGAGAAGTTCTTTGCGCAGGCCAAGGATGGCGTCGACCTGGAAATGAGCCAGCAGCAGATGCGTCTGGCGCGCAGCTATCGCCTGCGTATCCGAACACAGATGCTGCGTGAGATCTCCCGCATGGGCCGCGACCTCACCCACTGGCATGGCGCCGTGGGCTACATCCAGGACTTCGATGTCGACTCGGCACAGGGTGCCGTCTTCAAACGCGGCTTTCGTGGAGGGCCACCGACCGGAGGTGGCGGGGGCAAGTACGAGGATCGCAGCAAGGGACTCAACCTGGGCCTGGAATCAGGCGGCGATGCCTGGGGAGAGTCCGAACCGAGTATCGAGAGCAAGTCAGCACTCACCCAAGCAGCTTCACCTGCAGCCAGGCGCGCCAACGCGCCAGAAGCTTCGATCAAGGAAGGGTTCGTGGAGATGGAGAGGATGGATCTGGACGAAATGGCCGACGAGGACTCTGCCAAGGACGGCTACTTCGCGGGCAAGAAGAGCAAGAGAAGAAGGGGCTCGGAGGGACGAGCCAGTCGCCGTCTTTTCGCTGACGACAGTCTTCTCCAAAAACGACAGGCACAGTACGGCAGTGCCAACTTCGGTTTCCCCGGTCTGCCCGAGGTCCCGTCACCACACAAGGGCAAGCCAGCCAAGGACTGGCCCGCCGAGATCCGCGACCTGATGAACTCCTTCAAGCGGCGTGAAGCCCTGCTGGCTCTGCCCGCGGACAAGGGACTCCGCCTCTCCTACCACGCGGAGACCCTGCATCCCGTGCGCGGCAAGGTGCTGGGATCCAGCAACAACGACATCAACCTCCTGGGGAAGAGCTGGTACACCAAGAGCTCGGGATGGCTCCAAGCAGAGACATGGAGTTGGCGTACGCCAGAACAGGTGGGTGTCCTCAACGACACGCTTGGTCTGGCCCGCACACGAAAGAGTGAGACGGCGGATCTGGAGTTGTTCAGAGTACCGGTGGACATGTTGGGACTCGAGCGATTCGAGGAGACCTACCGACTCTACGAGGCGAAGGTAGAGAAGCGGGACGGCGCGGTCTGGACTCTGCTCTTCACACAGGCCACCGGGACGAGCTCTTTCCGCATCGTCGTGGATACCGAGAAACGCATCGTCGTGAGCCGCGAGTCCTACACGCGCGGAAAGAAAACCGGGTCCCTTCGTTTCGGCAAACCCGTGCAAGTCGCAGGATTCTGGTGGCCAACCAAAGCCGAGCTGATGGATGGCGAGGGTCGTTCGACCTGGCGCTCGACGCTCCAAGCGACAGCCCTCGGGGTCGATGCCTGGAAGACACAACGAGGACTGCTGACCGCACTCGTCGACCAGGCCCTCGTCCTGGATGGCAAGCTGCCCAAGCTGGCGGAGGCCCGCGAGAAGATTTTCGCAGGGAAGGCCAGCATCGAAGACCTGTATCGCGACTTCTCGAGTCAAGTCGTCCTCTCTCTGTGGGACAAGGCGTGGAAGCGCTACGACCGCTTCGCCAAGGCCGTAGAGACCAGCAAGCGCGGCACCGAGGCTCTGGCATGGATCCGCATCCAACTTCTGGCACGTAGCCGCAAGGGAGAAGCCTTCAAGAGTGCCCTGTCCAGCTACAAGATCGGTGGGCGTCGTCTGAAGGGTCCAGGTAGCGCAGAGAGCCTGGCCTGGAAGGCGCAGAACCTGCTGGTCATCGCCAACCAGATCCTTGGTGCCAACGAACGGGCAAGGGCATGGGAGGCTCGCAAGGGGCTCTTCGAAGCAGACGGGCCTGGCAGGTTCAACCGTGTCCTGATCTGGATGCAGAACCGCGCCTACATCCATCAGAGCTTGAGGGAGTTCGCCAAGGCCTACGCCTTGCGGGGGCGCCTCTACCAGATGGATCCCGGTCACAACCAGAATCTCATGAACCACTTGACCGACCTCGTCGCAGAGGGAGAGGTCAAGTCTGCCCAGAAGCTCTGTCGAGAGAGTATCGCCATGGAGAAGACCTGGACGCTGGCCGAAGCCGACCAGATCTGGAACAAGCTCTGCGACCTGCTCTGGGACGAACGCGACCTCTCGGGTCTGGAAGTCACCAGCTCGCTCTGGGCCGATACGGGCACGCGTAATCAGTGGGCACGCTCGCGTTGGTTCGCGGCGATGGTCTACCAGGGCCGCATCGACGAGGCCGATCTCTGGGCCGTGCAGCGCACGACGCTGGCGCCGAGCGAGGATCTGCACGAACGAGTCATGACCATGGCTGCCTTGCAGTATCTCCTGGGACGTAGCTGGAACCTCAGCTCCAACTTCATCCCCGAGAAGTTCCGCGAGCCGATCCATGCCATGTTGCTGCGCTACATGCGAGCCAGTGCGAATGCCTGGAGCCAGGTGAGTTGGGTCATGAGCGACTGGCGCATCCGTCGCCTGCCCCTGGTCACCAAGATCCGTAAAGCACTGCGTGCTGATCTGAATGCACCCGAGAAGATCGAGACTCTCACCGTCGAGCATCTGTCCCTCTACCTGCGGTTGCTCCCCTGGAATGGCACGGCGAGCCCCGAGGAGGACTACGATCGCATCCTTGCGAGCCTCCGTTCCCGATGGGATGCCCACAAGAACGCGGCGAGGCGGTTCGAACTCGGCAATCTGATCGTGCACATGCTGGATCAGCGCCAGCGCAAGGTGGAGGCACTCGCCTTCGTGCGCCTGCGTCGTGGAAAGGCGGACGAACTCTACCGCCAGACGCTCACCGAACAGCTCTACACACGGCTGCAAGCGCAGACGTGGAGCGCTGCGATCGAGAAGGAGCTCTTCGCCCTGCTGACAGACCTCGAGGACAAGAGCCTGCCTGTGGACCAGCAGCGGGGGCTGATGGGACAGCGGCTCCGCGCACTCACGGATCAGCTCTACGCAATGCGTTTCCGCAAGCTGCTCGGCAAACCCGAGGAGTACAAGCGCCTTGCGCGCAAGGTCCTTCGTGAAAAACAGAAGACGGCAGGTCTCGAGGCGCGCATGGCACTGGCAGCCGCACTCGGAGAGGTCCGTGGCTCGCTCCCCGAATCCGCACAGATCTGGACCGCGATCGAAGCCCTGACCCTGCGCGCGCAGGCAGGCGAGGACTTGCCAGGCGTAGCCAAGGCTGCTCTGACACTGTATGCACAGATCCCCATCAAGAAGGACGATCTCGACCTCCGCACGATGCGTGAGCGCACCGGACTGATCGCTGCGTACTGCTCCCTCAAAGGCAAGGCGCCCAAGGAGCTGGCCGACGAAGTCCTGACCTTCTACCGCAACCAGGCAGAGAGGCAGCCCAAGCTGCTCGATTGGCGTTACCAGATCGCCCGCTTGCTGCTCGCGCTCGACCGTGTCGACGAGTTGCGGACCACGCTAGCCTCGTGGATCGTTCCTGGGCGCATCGAAGCCCGCTGGCGCATCATGGCCGCGTATCTGGATGCCGAGCTCGGGCATCTCGACGATGCCGTGCGTCAACTCACCGAGACCGCCGCCTTGGACCAGCTCACCGCCAGCGAATGGCAGAGCCTGGCCAATTGGCAGTTGACGCTCGGCCACAAGGACGCCTACGCGAGTGCCAAGGTCAAATACTATGCAACGCAGAGCGAGTGGCAGCTGCGCAGCAAGCTGAACAACCAGCTCCGGAGGATGAACTCACGCAGCGGTGGCCAGGTGCCCGAGGGTTTCCAGAGCGAAAGTCTACTGGTCATGCAGGCCCTCCTCGCCAAGGCCAGCTACCCGCAGAACGAAGTCCATCGGATCTTCAACTTCTACAATCAGAGCAAGGACCACCGCATCTTGGCCACCCTGGCGCGCGGCATCCCGGGCCTCTCCCGTGACCGCGTCTACGAGTTCTTGTCACGCACGGCCACACAGGTGCAACAGGTACACGAAGAGGCCACCTGTGACGAGGTGCTCGCCACGGTGCGTGAAATGCTGAAGGGTGATCTTCAGGCGGGCACGAGGCGCGCACTGCTCCTGCTCGAAGCCCAGTTCGAAGCCCGGGCCGCCCTGGTCCAGAACCAGCCCGGCCCACACATCGAGCGGGCGGTGGCAGCCATGAAGACGGCCTTCGACGGACAGTTCGATAGCGGCGAGGAACAGCGGCTCGCCGGCTACCTGGCGGCGCTCGGCAAGCTCCCCCGCTCCGAGCTCGCGCGTCTGCAGCTGGAAGAGCTGGCCACGCTCGAGAAGCGCGTCGCGCCGGGCAGTCTCGTGCAACTCCGCATCGCAGTGCTCGTGGGCACGACGCTGGAGAAGTACGGCCGTCTGCAGGATGCCATCTTCCATCTCGAATCCGCAGTCACGGCCTTCCGCCAGAAACACAATGGACGACTCGACCCCAGCGACCGTTCGGCACAGGGCCAACTGGTCATATGGTACGAGAAGCTCGGCCGCTTCATCCAAGCAGAGACACTCCTCCGCGAGGAACTGGACAAGGCCACGCGCGTGGACACCAAGAACTGGTATCTGGATCGCATCCATCAGGTCTGGACGAACGCACTGGCGCACAATGGCCGCGTCTCGATCGGCTCGGGCCTGGAGCTGTTTCAGACTGGCAGCAAGGCCATCGCGGACTCGTTCTGGATCTACGGCGCTCGCTACTTGACGGCGAGGCTCAACCGTCATGCCAACTTCCACGTCGCAGCAAAAAAGCGTTGGTTCAGGCAAGCGCTGTCTTCCTACCGGAAGTTCGCGGCAGTGGATGTACCGGCACTGCTCAAGAAAGCGCCGGCAGGTTCGCAGTATCTGGCCGGAACCGTCGGACGCACGCTCAAGACCCTCAATGGACCCGAGGAAGGTCTCGCCTTCTTGGTGGAACGCGTCGAGAAGGAACCGATCTGGTTCCCGCGTGCGGGCATCGACTCCTGGAGCCAGCACGGATGGGAGATTGCGCGTTGGCTCCGAGAGGCACGCCGCCTGGAGAGCAAGCTCAGCGCACGCCTGCTGGCCATCGTCCTCGTCAGACTGGAGGAGGACCTCACGGAGAACCGCAGCAAGGCCACCTACATCTACCGCAGAGGAAGCTACTTCTGGTCTACCAAACGGCGTGAGTTCCACCAGGTGGCCCGCAAGGTCTTGGAACTCCACGAGGCCAAGGAGAGTGTCGTCCTACGCACGGCCAACTATCTCTGGCACGACCTCCGTGAACAGAACGAGGCCATCACCGCCTTGCAACGGATCGACAGCAAGGAGCTCCTGGGTCACCAGGGTCTGGCAAGGCTGGCCACCTGGTTGCAGGATCGGCGCCGGTGGAAGGAGTCGCTTCCGATCGTTGAACGCCTCATCGCACACAGCCCACTCGTGCCGAGCTACCGGACCATGAAGTTCGCAGGGCTCAACCGGAGCGGCCGATCGGAAGAGGCACTCGCGGCTCTCGCGAAGGCCGAAGCACTCTTCAAGAAGGAAAAGCGTTGGACAGCCAACCTGATGGCCCAGTTCGGCGATGCCTGCAAGAAGGGTGGTCTTTACGAACCCGCAGTGCGCTACATGCGCGACGCCATTGCTGCGCGGCGCGAGAGCCGTAGCAGCGGTATCGACAGTACATTGGCCATCTGGTACGGCGTCCTGGCCCAGAGCTACTCGGGCCTCGGCTCCACGAGCGAGGCCGTGGAGGCGGCAAGCAACTCCGTCATCGCCACCGGGCGCAGCGCGTGGCAGAAGAAAGGGCAGGTCGCGATCCTGCGCAAGGTCATGGCGGATGCCAAGGACCTGGCCGGGTTCGCTGCAGAGTGGCAGGCGCGAGTCGACAAGGAGGGTGTCGACGCGCCCATGATCCGCAAGTACATGGGCCTGGTCTTCATGGACAAGGGTGCCGATGCGCATGCCTTGGCGCAGTTCCTGGCTGCTCGCGAGATCGCTCCGGGCGACACACTCGTGCACCAGAAGGTGGTCGAGTGTTACGACCGTATCGGCAAGCCGAGCGAGGCCACGGCCGCCCTGCTAGAATCCATCGCACAGCAGCCAATGAATCTCACGCTCTACATGGATCTCGGTCGCCGCTTCGAAAGGAATGGCAAGAAGGTTGAGGCCGAGCGCGCCTTCACGAGCGTCGTGGAGCGCAAGCCCGCCGAGTCGAAGAGCCACAAGATGTTGGCGGAGGTATTCGAGTCCGACAAGCGCTACGACGAGAGCACTATCCAATGGAAGCAGGTCATCCGCATCCGCTCCGAAGAGCCCGAAGGCTGGTTCGGCCTCGCCAAGGCCCAATCCAAATCCGGCAAGCCCCACGCAGCCCGCGCCACC
>JAJRTL010000191.1 GCA_024278315.1 Planctomycetota bacterium
ACGTCGCATTCGAGGATCGGCACGTTGAAACGCTTCTTGTTGCTGTAGCCCTTGATGTCGACCTTGAGGATGCGCGAGCCCAAGATCTCGATCCAATGATGCGGCCAGCCGAACTTGCGCATGTTGCCGATATCGAGATAGGCGCCGATCCATGGGCTCTCAAACTCATCCAGATAGTCGCGGAATTCAAGCGGGCTCAGCAGGAAGCCGTTCCACACGTTCTCGATCGCAATCTTGACGCCAAGCTCCTTGGCGAGCGGTAGTGCCTTGTGGATCTCTGCTTGCGAGCGCTTGTAGACTTCTTCATAGGAGACCTTGCGACGCACGACTCCCGGAACGAGCAGAGCGGTCGTTCCGCCGTAGGCCTTGGCATCGCGCAGCGCGGTCTCCAGACCAGCCAGCCCCTTGGCCCTCACCTCGGGTTTCGGGTCGGACAGCGTCTTGCGCCAGTGGACCGAATCGATGGTGCCGTGGATCGGCAGACCGGTCGCCTCCTTGGCAACCAGGACATCCTCGGTCTTCCAGGGGTTGGGGCTGTCCAACTCGACGCCGTCGTAGCCGCAGTCCTTCACGACCTGGAACTTCTCGGTCAGCGTCTTGCCCTCACCCACCATAGAGAGCTTGCAGGCCTTGAATCGTGGCCCTGGACCGGGCTTGGACGCAGAAGACTGGCTCGCGGATGGGGCGCCGTCACCCGATTCGCGCAGAGGGGAGCCGGCCAGAGCCGGTGCGATCATTGGGCTGAGGGCCATGCCGGCCCCTAACTTCGTAATAAACTTTCTGCGGCTGAGATCGAGTTGCACCGTGTTGCCTCCGTCAGGGTCGTTATGATGATCGAGCCTCTCATCATGCAGACCTCTCACTCCTGGAGAAAGAGAATGAGCCAATTCCCTTCTGATGGCCCCGTTCAGGGGCAGCAACCCGAACAGGGCCAACCCAGCAATCCCGAGCGCC
Organism: Planctomycetota bacterium; assembly: GCA_024278315.1. Classification (GTDB taxonomy): domain Bacteria; phylum Planctomycetota; class UBA1135; order UBA1135; genus JAJRTL01. The sequence goes on from JAJRTL010000191.1 coordinate 955, forward strand.
GCGACTTCATCAAGACCTCTGCGAGCGTCGCCGCAGGCGGACTCATCCTCCCCGGAGTACTACCCGGATTCGCGGCTCACGTGAGCGGTAGTGACGAGTTGCGCGTGGGCATCATCGGCTGCGGCAACCGCGGGTCGGGCGCCGTCGTTCAGGCCCTGCGCGCCGACAAGGGTGCCAAGCTGGTCGCCATGGCCGATGCTTTCCCGGACCGCATCGACCGCGCTCTCAACAACATGAAGAAAACGAATGTGGGAGACCGCCTCGACGTCACGGAGGAGATGAAGTTCTCAGGCATCGACGGCTACAAGGGCGTCCTCCAGAACGTCGACGTCGTCATCCTCACCTCGCCACCCCACTTCCGCCCGAAGCACCTGAAGGCCGCGATCGAGGCTGGCAAGCACGTCTTCTGCGAGAAGCCCGTGGCCGTGGACACACCGGGCCTGATCTCGGTGCGTGAGTCCTGCGAGCTCGCCCGCATGAAGAAGCTCTCCCTGGTCTCCGGCCTCTGCTGGCGCTACGACAACCCGATGAAGGGAACCTTCCAGCAGATCCACGATGGCGGCGTCGGCGATATCGTCACGATCCAAGCCACCTACAACACACATGGGCTCTGGGAGCACAAGCGCAAGCCAAGCTGGTCCGACCTCGAGTGGCAGATACGCAACTGGATCTACTTCACCTGGCTCTCCGGTGACCATATCGCCGAGCAGCACATCCACAGCATCGACAAGATCGCATGGGCGCTCAAGGATGAGATGCCGGTCAAGGTCACTGCCAGCGGTGGGCGTTCGATGCGCGTCGAAGAGCGCTACGGCAATGTCTTCGATCATTTCAACACGGTCTTCGAGTACAAGAATGGCGTGAAGGCCTTTGCCAGCTGCCGCCAGTGGAACGGCGCCAGCACCGAGGTCAACGACCACGTCTACGGCACCAAGGGCCATTGCGACGTCTTCAAGCATGTCATCACCGGCGAGAAGCCCTGGAAGTACTCAGGCCCGCGCGGAAACATGTATCAGAACGAGCACAACGAGCTCTTCCAGTCGATCCGTGACGGCAAGCCCATCAACAATGGCGAATACATGGTCAACAGCACGATGATGGCCATCATGGCCCGGATGGCTGCCTACACCGGCAAGACCATCACCTGGGAACAGGCATGGGGTTCGACCCAGCATCTCGGCCCGGACGATTACGAGTTCGGTCCCTTGGCCATTCCCCCCATCGCCCGTCCGGGCAAGACCAAGTTCGTCTGATCCCGAGACCCTGAGGAGTGCACAGTGGCAGACTTGTGGACGCTCCCCTGAGCACTTCAACGAAGGATCTGCAGTGAGACCACATTGCTGACCTTCCCCACCATCGGCGTCCCCTTGAGGTTCAGGGTGACGCCGCTTGCCCATATGTCCATTCCCGGGATGCCGGGGGCATTTGGAACATGCAAAGAAATCTTGCCGCGCCCCGTAGCATCCAGCATGGTCAAGATGGGGCCACCCAGGCTCCAGGCCAACATGGAGTCCCAATCCAGAGGGAACCATCTCGGCCCATGGAGAGCATCTTCGAAGAGCCTGAGCCCCTTCCGAGTCGACAAGGACAAACCCAGGAGAAAAGGGCGACCTCCTTGTCCAGGCATGGCGACCTGGAACATCGTCGACTGGCCAGGCTTCAAGAGAGGCTGCGTCAGCCCTAGACCCTCGAAGCTGAGCTCATACATGAATGGATGGTGCTTTTCGTAGAAGGCCAAGACACGCCTGAGGCCTCCGTCGTAGACGAGGTTGCTCATACGATCCTCAAGCCGTCGTTCTGGCAAGGCGGGAAGGGAGAGTTTTTTCCAGTCCTTGCCGTCGTAGAGCCAGGTCCAGGGCAGAGCCTTCTTGGTGACCGCATCCTGACCGCCAGCAATATGGATCCCACCCAGCTCCGGAACGAAGGCTTGCTGGCGAACGACTCCGCTGATCGTAGGCGTCACGGAAGTGCGGATCTGGGTCCATTTCCGTCCGGAAAGCTCCCAAGTCTTGAACTGCGCTTGCTTCTGCCCCCCCCAGAAAGGCTCCAGCAATACGTGCGTCTTGCGACCATGATCGTAGAGAACGCGCCCTTCTCTTGGCCCGCTCTTATCCTCAAACTCTGCGCGCCACTTCTTGCCATCGAAAGAATAGAACCTACTGCGAACGACCGTGACCGGCCTTTTTCGGCGAGGGTCCCATTCCACGTGGAAAGCGAGCTGCGTATTCTTGTCGGCAGCAACATGCTGGAATTTCCAGGTAGAACCATTGAACGTCCAAAGTCCATAGTCCTTCAGGTCGACGTGCGCAGTAAAGAAACGAATCTCCTTCCGGAGAGTGTCATGGTAGGGCAGAGGCATGGTCCAATTCAGATACCTGGGCTTGGTCCCCGTCACAGGTACCGGTCGGAACGCTCGCCCCTCAAGCCTCAAGACTTCGACAGAGGTGCCCCAGTTCTGCCCGTAGGAAACAGGTACGACCTGGAATCGAAGGACTCTCCCTGACCCCGGGTCGTGAATGATCCTCTCATAACGCGCCGGTAGGTGGCGAACATCGCTCAAGCGATCGACCGATTTCCAACCGGAACGATTCCAGGAGAAGGTCTCCCAAGTGACCAATGTCTTTGTCGGACTCCCGGGGTGATACCGCAGCTCCAGGTAGATCCTGGGACCAATCCGGCCTAAGAACTGTGGCCAGGGCCATACCCAGGTCTTGCCCTTACCATAGCCCTTGCCCAACAGCTTCCACTTCTGGCCGTTCCATGACCAGAGATCATCTGTGTGTTCATTGGCACCGTGCAGCTGCCCCCCGTAGACCCACAGCTCCTTCGTGAAGAAGTCTGACGTAGCAAGCGCCCCGCTCCTTCGGGCTGGCGCCGAAGCCTGCGCCTGTTTCTGCAACTCCCAGCTCTTTCCATTCAAGACCCATGTGTCGTTGAGCGATGGTCCTCTCGGCAACTTCCATCCCCCAAAGAGGACGATCTTGCCCGACCCTTCGTGAAAACCGAGAGTGGCGAATAGGCGCGCGCTGGGTTTCTTGGGCGACTTGATCTCCGTCCAGTTCTTCCCGTCCCATTCCCACGTGTCGTCAAGACCAAATGCCAATCCTCCAGGGAGATTGCCGAGTCCACTGTATAGGATGACCCGGCGTCCCTTGGGATCCGTGACCATCGCTCGCACGGCCGCCCAGCGGCCCGGCGGCGAGTTCTTCGGAAAGAGTTCCTTCCAATCCTGTCCGTCCCAAGACCACGTGCGTCGAGACTGCCCTTGTCCGGACATCTTGGGTCCTCCGTAACGGTCGTTGACCGCATCGAACCCCCCGAAGAGTAGCACCTCCTTTCTCACGGGATCGAAAGCCATCAAAGGGCTGGCAAGGGGAGGCGGACTGTGGGCCGGATGCAGCTGCCTCCAACGCCGGCCATCGAACTCCCATGTCTCACTGCTCAGCCCGATGCCACGCACCCCGCCGAATCGGTAGATTTTTCGGCGCACAGGGTCGTTCACGAAGCCAGAATTCCAATACGCAGAATCCAACTCCGCATTCCGCCAGGACCAACCAGTCGGGGACTGTGCTCGACTCGACGACGGCGCTGCAACAATGACAACGAACATGAGGAGCAGACCTTGGACCCAGATCTTCATCGCTGTTCTCCAGACTTCGATCACGTGCAGCTCGTTCCGGCCAGCTTGAGGGGTTACCTTCATGTTAGGGGTCGGGGACTTCCCTTCAAGTCCCCCTGAAGGCCCCCTTCTCCGCTGTTCAGCCGAACATCACCGTCAGACGCATCGAGGTCATGAATCGTTCGGGTCAGCCAGGACGATTCATGAGATCGTTGTGAGCAAATGCGAGACCGGCGCAGCCGAGCTCGTTCTTGCGGTCTGACGAGCGCATTTCGAGTTCAGGACGGCTGCGCGAGATATGAGGCGACCCAAGAGGGTCGTCGAATCGAAGCAATGCCGAG
>JAJRTL010000192.1 GCA_024278315.1 Planctomycetota bacterium
CAGCTCGGGCTCGGGCAAGTCGACGCTCCTGCACATCCTCTCGGGCTTGCTGCTGCCCGACCGGGGCAGCGTGCGCGTGGGTGATGTGGATCTGACCCGGTTGGGCGAGCGCGAGCGGGATCGCTTCCGCGCCTCGCACATTGGCTACATCTTCCAGACCTTCAATCTGCTACCGGGTTTCTCGGCGCTCGAGAACGTGCGCCTGGGTGCCTTCTTTGCCGGGCGCAAGCACGACAAGGGCGTGGCCGAGGGTCTCTTGGAGCGCATGGGGCTCCTGGATCGTCAGCACCACCTGCCCACAGAGCTCTCGGTGGGCCAGCAGCAGCGCGTAGCCGTGGCTCGGGCTCTGATCAATAAACCTGAACTCCTCCTGGCCGACGAGCCTCTCGGCAACCAGGATCCCGAGACTGGCGGCAAGGTCCTGGATCTCATGCTGGAGATCGCGCGCGAGATGGACTCGACGGTCATCATGGTGACCCACGATCCGCTCTCTGCCGAGCACATGCAGCGACGCATCGATCTGCACGCATTGTCCTCGGAGGCCCTGTCCTATAGCACGCTGCCCTCGGACACGCTGCCCGCTGACACTCTGCCCGCTGACACCTTGCCCGCTGACACCCTGCCGTCGGAAACCCTGCCGTCGGACACTCTGCCTTCGGATACAACCTCCAGCGAGACACCCGATGGAGGCGGAAAGTCATGAGCCTCTTCCGGATCGCGCTGCGCAACATCCGTCAGCGTCTCTTGCCATCCACGTTGACCATGCTCTCGGTCCTCCTGGGTGTGGGCCTGGTGAGCCTGCTCTGGATGGCTGCCACGCAGTCCAAGCAGGCCTACGACCGGGCCTACAAGGGCTTTCCCGTCATCATCGGGCCGCGCGGGATGTCTCCGCTGGACCTGGTCCTCAACACGATCTACCACAAGGGCACCAGCACCGGCATCGTGCCTCTTTCCACCTATCGCGAGCTCCACGATGGTCGCCTGGCCAAGAAGTACGGGATGCGCTTCGCGATCCCCTTTACGGTCGGAGACAGCTTCCGCGGCTACCGCATCGTGGGAACGACCGATGAGTTCTTCACGCGATTCGGATACGACCGCGACTCCAAGAACCGCCCCATTCCGATGAAGATGGCCAAAGGAAAGGCCTTCACCTTCCCGCACTCCGAGCTCCTGGCCGAAGCCCTGCGTCTGGCGCAATGGCACAAGGACGGCAAGGAAAAGGAGCATGCACCGGAGAGTTGGCGGCAGGTCGTCCTGGGGGCGCGGGTGGCCTCCAAGCTCGGCCTCGAGATCGGTGATCACATCGTTCCGGCACATGGACTGGCGCATACCCTGGATGAGCACGACGAAGCCGAGTGCGAGGTCGTGGGCATCCTGGATTGGACGCGCACGCCCACGGATGCGGCCATCTTCATGCCCATCGGCCTATTCTATCGCATGGAGGATCACGGAGCGCACGGCGGCGAGAAGGAGGAGTTCGACGGAGACGAGGTGGAGATCTCCTCCATCGCCTTGGATGTCAAACATCCGGCGGGCTCGCTCATCATGCCCAACATCTTCCGGCGTCGTCCCGAGGCCCAAGCGGTCTTCTCTCAGGCCGAAGTCCGCAAGCTCTTTGCCTTGGTCGGCTCCATCGCCCAGGTCCTGCGCGGGATCGCCTGGCTCGTGATCGTCGTGGGGGCGATCGGTGTCTTCAACTCCATCTACCAGACCATGCATGAGCGTCGTCGCGGTGTGGCGATCATGCGCGCCCTGGGCGCGAGACGGGGGCAGATCTTCGGTATCGTGCTGATGGAGGCCCTGCTCATCACGACCCTGGGGGCACTGCTGGGCATCCTGGGGGCCCATGCCGTGGCTGGCCTGGCCTCGGGATGGTTCGAGGAGCAAGCCAGGGTGGTCCTCGATCCCTTCCGATTCGAGATCATGGAAGTCTGGCTTGCGCTTGGAGTTATGGCTCTCGGTGGCGTGGCAGGCCTCCTCCCGGCATGGGAGATCGCGCGCACCCATGTGGCGGGCAACCTGGCCCCGCAATAATCGACGCTGTCCGAGCGAGCGAATGGGAGGCTCCGGCAGGGGGATCGGTTAGGATGGTTGGCTGACTTTTTCGGGTGGCTCGCACCCTTGGACCGGAGTCCCTGCATGACCCTACGCTGCCAGATCCTCGCCTTCACGTTTGCCCTCCTCCCTGCAGGCCTCATCGCGGCCCAAGGCCCGGCTCCCAAGCCGGTCGAACCGACTCCCGCAAAGCAGGAGCGGCCCACCAAGGGAACACCCTCTCCGGTGCAGGCTCCCGTCAAGAAACCCGCAGGGAAGACCGGGACGCAGAAGACTGCCAAGCCCGCGTCCCCGGTGGCCAGGAAGGCCAGCTCGCAGCCAGCAGGCAAGAAGGCAGCCGAGGCTGGCACGGGCACCGACCCGAAGGCCGATTCCAAGACTGCCAAAGCCAAGGAGACGAAAGGCTCCAAGAAGAAGGGCAAGAGTGGCAAGAAGGTCGAAGCCGAGGAGATGAAGAAGGTCACGATCAACATCACGACCAAGGATGCGAAGGGGGAGGATGACGTTCCCGTCCCCGAGGGCACCAATGAGGATGACATCCGCGCCATCCGCGGTGCCAACGCGATGCTGAAGGCCGAGAAACAGCTGCGGCAGATCCTCAAGAACCTCAAGGTCAAGGGCGACGCCAAGGCCCTCCCCTTCCGCATGATCGACTCGTGGACCTATGAGGATGGGTTCAAGGGCATGCCCAAGGACATCAAGAAGCTGGATGGCAAGCGCGTGATCATGGCGGGCTTCATGCTCCCTATCTACGAGGTTGAGAACATCAAGACCTTCTACCTCGTCAAGTCGCTCTGGTCCTGCTGCTACGGCATCCCGCCGGACGTCAACGGGCTCGTGCGCGTCGAGGTCAAGAAGAAGGGGGGCGTCAACTACCAGTACGACCCGATCTTCATCGTGGGCACCTTCAAGGTGAAGGAGATCAAGGATGAGGACTACACGGTCTGCCTCTACGAGATCGTAGCTGACGACATCCGCGTGCTGGATCTCCAGATCAAGTAGCGCTTCGCGCCCCTTCTGACGGCACAGAAGGGGGATCCTGCGTTTCGGGTGGGCATACAGGTCCCCATGACATGGTGGTTTGCCACTGCCCCCAGCCGAGCTCTTTTTGGGCTTCTCAGGAGAAGGTGCGCTTTCCGATAGCTTCTCCCGGGGAAGAGCCAAGGAGAGCCACCGGTGAGGGAATGCATCAAGAATGGGGAAGGGGGACAAGGGACCCGGGAACGTCTGTGGATGCTCCTGTTTCCTGCTCTGCTCCTCCTGTCGGTCGTGGCCGCCACCTGGTCGGTCCGCATCGCTGAGGGCTCCTACGAGGAGCGCCAGACGCAGACTCTCGAGAAGCGCATGCAGCGGGCTGCCAAGTCCCTGGTGCCCGATCTGACGCGTGCCCTCACGGACGAAGACACGAGCAGGCTTCGCCTGCTCGTGAAGGACCTGGGCCGTATCTCAGGTGGGCAGGCCAGGGTCTACGACCGCGATCAGGAACTCCTGGCCGACAGTGGCCCCCGCGACATCCAACTCGATGCGAGTGACGAGAACGCACCCGTGCAGGGCTCCGTGGATCGTAGTGCGGGGGAAATCCTCTACTGGCAGCCGATTCGAGATGCGGCAGGCAAGCGGATCGGTGAGTTGCGTTTCTTGCACGCACGTCCTGCGAGTATGGACTTCGATTGGCAGCTCTGGGGACGCATCTCCAGCATCTTCATGCTGGCATCTCTCGCGATGCTCCTCATCGTGGGCAAGGTGCTCTCCCCCATGCAGACGCTCTCGCGTTTTCTGCGCGATCTCGTCACCAAGAACCCGCTCGAGGTCGAACCACCCAAGACGGGCATCGCCGACTTCGAACGCCTTCGCGTCGACATCGAGTTCTGTATCGATGGTCTCCGCACTCGTCAGCTACGGGTCGAGGAGGCCTTCGTCGAGGTGGCCATCGATCTGGCACGTGAGTACGAAGGGCACCGCGACTGGGATCGTGGGCACGGCCAGCGCACGCGTCGATACGCGGCCTGGCTCGCCGAAAAGCTGGATCTCGCGCCTCATCGTCTGGACTCCGTCGAAGTGGCCGCGCTCTGTCACGACATCGGTCGGGCTGGCGAACGTGCGCCCGATCAGCCGGGCATGAGCGAGCGTGGCGAGGAGGATCATCCGATCCTGGGTGCCGCCATCTTCTCGGCCGTACCCGGGTTCGAGGACGTGGCCGAGTATGTACGTCATCACCATGAGAACTGGGATGGCACAGGCTTCCCGGCAGGCCTGCGCGGAAACGGGATTCCGGTCGGCGCGCGCATTCTGCGGATTGCCGAGGTCTTCGATGCCATCGTCTCCGGCGCGCGGGGCGAGCCCCAGACTCCGGAGGAAGCACTCAAGAGCATGTGTCCCGAGGTGGGAACGAGCTTCGACCCGGCTCTCTTCGCATGCTTCGAGCACGAGGTCCGCAAGCACGAGACCTCCATCTCCAAGCCTCTCTGCGAGAGGGTCGTGGCTCTCCAGGCCAGCCCCGAGAACCACTGATCCGAATGTCCCAGGGTGGTTGCGCCCGAGAGAATCTCGTTCAGGATGCGTGAGCGGAATCTACAGTGTGGTATCAGGGGCATGTTTGCAGCAGGAGGGCTCCGCTGTCATGCAGGTGTACCCGGAACCCGCTTTCGACGATGGTCGTTCCCGCGTAGTCCAGGATGGCCAATGGGCCTTCCTGGGCATGGGCTGGCTCGCGAGGAAGGGTCGAGCGAGTCAGACAGGGGAGACCTTTCTCAGAGAGGCGGGATTGTCTGAGTGAGGGCTCTTGGTGGGCGCTGGCCAGCAGGGCCTCAGAGAGATCGGGCAGGGTGGGGCTTGCGAGGCGGAGTCGGGCGCGGAGGCGCAGGGACTCGACCGGAAGATCCTGGGCGAAGCCGAAGCGTGATTCGAACTCGCTCAAGAAGCGCTCGCGGGCCTGCTTGTTGGCGGGGACCCAAAACTCCGCGTTCATGCCTCGATAGCGCAGCGAGGTGAAGACCTTGGCCTCGTGGCGCGGAAGGCGAGAGCGCTTCTCACGCAGTTCGGCGCGGACCTGGGCGAGGAGGTCCCTCGCTTCACGGACGAGGGCTCGCTCTCCGGCACTGTCCATCTCGGAGAGAAAGGCTCGCTCGCGTTCGAAGATTTCGTCGGCCAGGAACATGCCTTCGGCAGAGAGCAATCCCTGGTGGGGAGGCACGATGATGGTCTCGAAACCGCAGAGCCGGGCCAGTCGGCAGGCGTGCAGGCCGCCGGCTCCGCCGAAGGCGACCAGGGGAAGGGCTTTGGGATCGATGCCCCGTCCGAGGGTGTACTGCCGCAGGGGGCGAGCCATCTGCAGATCAGCGATTTCGAGGATGCCCTTGCAGAGCTCCGCGGTGGGGAGGTCGAGATCCTCACCGAGCTTCTCCAGCGCGGCCAGGGCGCGCGTTGGATACAGAGGGAAGTCTCCACCCAGCAGGCCCCAGTCGGGAAGCCGTCCGAGAAAGAGGTGCGCATCCGTGACGGTGGGCAGCTCACCCTTGCCGTAGCAGGCGGGGCCGGGGTGGGCGCCCGCGGCGATGGGCCCGACGCGCAGCGCCCCGCCGGCGTCCTTCCAGGCGAGCGAACCTCCTCCCGTTCCGACCGAGGCCAGTGGGATGCTGGGCAGCGCCAGGCTGTGGGATCCCAGGGCGGCCTGGTCCTCGACATCGATCTCATCTCCGCAGAGGGCGATGTCGGCCGAGGTGCCGCCCATGTCGAATCCGATACCCTTGTCGAATCCGAGTCGCTGGGACCAGTAGCGGACACCGGCAGCGCCACCGGCGGGGCCGGAGAGAAGGATGCGGGCCGGCTCGGCGAATGCGTCGCGCGCCGGCAGGGTCCCTCCCTCGTTGCGGACGAGATGGAGGTCCATGGGGGCAGCCCCCTCCTCCAGCCGTTCGAGATACTGGCTCACCAAGGGGCCCACGAAGGCATTGATGAGGGTGGTCGAGTAGCGCTCGTATTCACGGTGCCGGCGCAGCAGCCGGGAGGACAGGCTCATGGGCAGGCCGGTCTTGCGCAACGCGCCTGCGATGCGCTCCTCGTCCTCTGGGTGCGCATAGGAGTGGAGGAGGCAGATGGCCAGGGCCTCTGCGCCGGACTTCCGGATGCGGTCCACGAGTTTCGCGAGCTCGGCCTTGCTGGCCTTGGATTCGAGGGTGCCATCGGCGAGGCGGCGTTCGGCAATGCCGAAGCGGAGCCTGCGTGGCACCAGGGTCTCCCGGGGCAACACGGCCCGCGCGTAGAGCTCGGGTCGATCCTGACGCGCTATCTCGATGAGATCTTCGAAGCCCGCATTGGTGACGAGCGCTACCTTGGCTCCGCGTCCCTGCAGCAAGGCGTTGAGACCCACCGTGTTGCCGTGGACCAACCTTCCGCCCGCCCCCGGTCCTCCTACCCCTTCCAGGGCTTCCAGGACGGCCTTCTCCGGGGAGCCAGGTGTCGAGAGCAACTTCTGGACGCGCACACGCCCCTCGGAGATCTCGATGAGGTCGGTGAAGGTCCCGCCCGTATCGACACAGACACGGCGGCTTCGACTCTTCTTGGCTGAGGGCATGAGAGCAGGGTAATGGGGCGGGCCCTCCGATAGAATCTCCGTCATGTCCTGGGACCTGATTCTTGCTCTCTTCTGTGCATACCTGATGGGCGGCATCCCCTTCGGCTATCTCGCTGTGCGGATGGCACTCCAGAAGGACGTGCGCACCATCGGCTCGGGCAACATCGGGGCCACGAACGTCTCTCGGTGTTTCAGCAAGAAGATCCGTCTCTGGGTGTTCCTGCTGATCTGGTTCCTGGACATGGGCAAGGGCTGCTTGCCGACCTGGTTCGGCATGCAGGGTGGAGCCGGGACCCTGGGCGTCTATGCGACTGGATCGTTGATGGGGCTGGCCGCCGTGGCTGGCCACGTCTTCACACCCTGGTTGCGCTTCAAGGGCGGCAAGGGTGTTTCGACGGTCTGCGGCGTGCTTCTGGCCCTCGATTGGCAGGTCTTCCTCATCGCGCTCGGGACCTTCCTCCTGGTGTTTCTGGTGACGCGGGTCGTGGCCTTGGGCTCGATGGCCTTGGGGCTCGCTCTGGCGGTCTCCGTCGTCTTCTTGCAGCCCGATGCTGCCTTCGAAGAACGCCTGCCTCTGACCTTGCTCTGCTTCTTCCTGGCGCTCTTCCTGGTCTGGACCCATCGTGAGAACATCAAGGGACTGGCGCGTCTGCGTCGTCAGCGACAACAACAGGAGAAGAGCCCATGAGTGGCGAGGACAGTCTTCCTGAACGATCCCTGCGCCTCAGCGTGTTCGGCAACGGAGGCTTCGGCACCGCTCTGGCCATCCATGCGCAGGCACTCGGGCACCAGGTCAGCCTCTGGGGCAACAATGTCGAATACACGCAGCGGATGGCCGAGACACGCCGTAATCCCCGTTACCTGCCGGGTGTCGATCTGCCTCCAGAGATCCTCATCTGCTGCGAACCTTCAGAGATCCTGGACGAGGTCGAGGTGATCCTCTCGGTCGTGCCGACCCAGTTCGTGCGCACCGCTTTCGAGCGCCTGGCGGCCGATGTGCCACCGAGTGTGCCAATCGTCTCCTGTAGCAAGGGCATGGAACAATCCACCGGCCTCCTTCCCTCCGAGATCCTGGATGAGCTTCTGCCGGGTGACAAGATCTACGTACTCTCGGGCCCCTGTCACGCCGAGGAGCTCGTGCGCGGAAAACCCGCATCCCTGGTCCTGGCCGGTCCCGAGGGAGAAGAGCTCCTCGAGCTCCAGCGCTCCCTCTCCGGTCCAACCTTCCGCCTCTACCGTTGCAACGACCCCCTCGGCGTCGAGCTGGGTGGTGCTCTCAAGAACATCGTGGCCATCGCCGCGGGTATTGGTGATGGCCTGGAGCTGGGTGACAATGCCAAGTCGGCCCTCTTGACTCGAGGCCTGCACGAGATCGGTCATTTCGGGGTTGCGATGGGAGCGAAGCGCGAGACCTTCATTGGTCTGGCAGGTATGGGGGATCTCATTACCACTGCCATCAGCCCCCACGGTCGCAACCGCGCCCTCGGGGAGCGGCTGGGCAGAGGGGAGACCCTCGAGGAGATCCTGGCCACGACCCAGAAGGTGGCCGAGGGCGTCTGGACCACCCGCGCTGTTCTGGACAAGGCCCGGAGCCTGGGGGTCGAGATGCCCATCGCAGAGGAGGTGGGCCGAGTCCTCTTCGAGGACGAGCCTGTGGGCGTGGCCGTGAAACGTCTCATGAGCCGGATCCTCAAGAACGAGAGCTCCTGGCCTGATGCCTGATTCTCCCTGGGCCCGGGGACAAGGTCGGAATCGACCTGGCCTGGGGTCTTGCCTGGGGGCCGGTGTTCGCTATTCTCTTCCGCCCCTCCTTCCGGATCGAGAGGTTCGCGGGGGGGATCGTGTCGGGGCGTGGCGCAGCTTGGCTAGCGCGCTGCAATGGGGTTGCAGAGGTCGGAGGTTCGAATCCTCTCGCCCCGACCATTTGGACGCCATGGGTGTGAATCGCACTCATGGCGTTCGATCGTTTCATGTGTCAAGGATTCGAACCTACGGTTCCCCGCCAGCTGCGCTGCCGGGGACCAACGGACGCGAGCTCCGCAGGAGCTC
>JAJRTL010000193.1 GCA_024278315.1 Planctomycetota bacterium
AGGAAGGTCTTGGGAAGCGTGCCGCCACCCACGTTGACGTCGCTGCGCAGCTGCTTGCGGCTGAACCAGACGATGTTGTTCAAGAACCGGCCCTTCGAGGAGGAGACGAATGTGTAGCCCTGGCTGGTCTTGGTCTCCTGCAGGATGCGCAAGGTCCAGGTCTTGGGATCCACGATGGTGTTCTGTGCGACGATACAATCCACACTGCTGACGAAGGCGGTCGGTGTGTTCCCTCCCACGAAGACGTTGGCGAAGACGCGGATGTTCTTGGCCTCGAAGTTGGTCTGGGTCTTGGACAGGGGCGGTCGGAAATACTGAAAACCCGTCGACCCACCGAGGTTGATGCCACGCGCTCCTGGTCGGATCAGGGTGTTGGCGCGGATCTCGATGTCCTCCGAGCCTCCCTTGCATTGGATGGCGTTGCCCGAAAGGTCTTCGAAGCGGTTGCCGGCCAGCAGGCCGCGGTGGCAGCCCACATGGTCGATCCCGCTGCCGCTTCCTCTGCCGCCGCAGCGCTGGAAGCGGGAGCTCAGCACCCAGTAGTCATTCACGCCCGAGAGCTTGAGCCCGTCCTGGTTGCCGGTGCCACCGATGTCGTGGATGTAGAGACGTTCGAAGAGCACGAACCGGGTGGCGTTGGCATTGGAGCGATTGCCACCATCATCGCAGTTGATCCCGTTGGCGCTGGCCTTCTGCACTTCGAGGTCATGCAGGACCAGGTAGCGCACCTGGCTCAGGTGCAGGCCTTCCCTGCCTCCCGAGATCACGGGTCGGGCCTTTCCTGGTACCCCGCCGATCCAGATCGGAGCCTGGGCGGTGCCAGAGAGCTTGCTGATCCACGTGCCACCAGGGTAGGTACCCGGATGGATGCGGATACCTGTGCCGGGAGTCGCCTTGGCGATGGCCTCGCTGATCTTCTGGAAGGGTTTGCTGGCGCTGCCTGTGCCCGAGGGCTTGGCAGCGCTGTCCACATGGAGGAGGCGCGTCGGTCCCTTGCCCGAAGCGAAGTGCTGGATGCCCGGGTCCAGAACAGCGGCGGGAACGTCCGTGGAGGCCAACAGGAGGGAGAACGAGATCGCCGTGAGGAGGATGTTCATGCAGGGAAGAACTCCTGATGGAGGGCTGTGACGGCCGTTTCCAGTTGGGAGCGGGAGACGATCAGCGAGAGGTTCACCTTGAGGGCGCCGAGGCTGATCATGCGGACCTCGACTCCGGCTTCGCGGAGAGGGCTGAAGACACGGGCCGGCACACCCATACGATGACGGATGCCGTGGCCGACCACGCAGACCAGTGAGAGGTCATCTTCGACGCTGACCTTGCCGAGTGCGGCGAGGTCGCGGACGGCGGCGTCGAGGTTCTCGGTGTTGTCGAGCGTCATGGACACGGAGATCTCGGAGGTCGTGACCATGTCGACCGAAATCCCATGCTTCTCGTAGATGGAGAACAGGCGAGCGAGAAAGCCCGTCTCTGCCAGCATGCGCGTCGTCTCCAGGTTGACGAGGGTCACGTGGTTCTTGTGGGCGAGGCAACGCACGACCGTGTCGGGCTCCTCGAAGGAGGGAAGGATGACCGTGCCTTCGCTCTCGGGTCGATGCGTGTTGAGCACACGGACGGGGATCTCCTTCTCGATGGCCGGGCCGAGCGAAGCGGGATGCAGGACCTTGCCCCCATGGTTGGCGATCTCGGCAGCCTCGTCGAAGCTCATGCGCGGGATGCGATGGGCTCCGGCAATGATACGTGGGTCTGCGGTCAGCACGCCGTCGACATCGGTCCAGATCTGGATCTACTCGGCATCCATGGCGTGTCCCAGGAAGGCCGCGGTCGTGTCACTGCCGTTGCGCCCCAGCGTCGTGATGTTGCCCTTGGCATCCTTGGCCAGGAAACCCGTGACGACCTTGACGCCGGGATGCTCCTCGAGGCTCTTGCGGATCCGGCCATCGTCGCGGAGCAGGGATGCCTGCCCGAAGCTGCTGTCCGTGACCATGCCCGCGTCCCAGGCATCCATGGCCTTGGCCTGGATACCGCTCTTGTTGAGCCAGGCCGCGACCGTGCGGGCAGAGAGGCGCTCGCCGAAGGACAGGACGTAGTCCTCGCTCCTCGGTGAGAGTTCGCCGACCAGAGCGATCCCGCGGGAGAGATCCTCCAGTTCGTGGAACAGTGCCTCATGGAGATCCAGGGGCAGTGCGAGCTCGGCCAGGATGTCCCGGTGTCGCTTGCGAAGGGGTTCCAGATCCCAGGTCCCCTGCACGGCACCCTCGGCATGCGCAACCAGGGCGTTGGTGACGCCGGCATGAGCCGAGACCACGAGCAGGGGCTCGCGCTCGAGTCTGGCTTGGACGAGATCTGCAACCGTTTGGAGGGCTGCACCGTCCCTGAGGGAGGTGCCCCCGAACTTCATGATGATCATGGTGGGAATGCCGCAAGGGCCATTGGAGAGAATCGAGGGGACGATCCTAACCCGAACGATTCGCGACCTCGATGCGAGATCGCGAATCGTTCAGGCAACAAACTCCCAAGTTTGGCGCCTGAGGCCTTTTTCGGGGGGGTCTGCGGATAGAATGTCTGCCCCCGCAACGGAAGGAAGAAGCATGACATCTGTAGACGAACTCATCTATGACTGGAATACCTTGGATGGAAAAGCCGAGGTCCAGGGACTCATGTTCGACGAAGAGACCCTCCGCGACGGCCTGCAGTCGCCGGGTGCCCGGGATCCCGACCTGGGGCAGAAGATCGAGCTACTCCACCTCATGGACGCGCTTGGCATCCATACGGCGGACCTCGGTCTTCCCGGGGCCGGCGGGCGTCCCCGCGAGGACATCCTGAAGCTGGCCAAGGAGATCGCAGATCAGCGGCTTTCGATCCAAGCCAACGTCGCCTGCCGGACCGTCGTTCAGGATATCGAACCGGTCGTGGAGCTTTCCCAGAAGGCGGGGATTCCCATCGAGGTCTGTGCCTTCATCGGCTCCTCCTCGATCCGGCAGTATGCCGAGGGCTGGCAGCTGGAGGACATCCTGGGGCACACGCGCAAGGCGCTGACTTTTGCGCGGGAAAACGACCTGCCGGTCATGTATGTCACCGAGGATACGAGCCGTGCCCATCCCGATACGATCAGAGCCCTCTACACCCTGGCGATCGACCTGGGCGCCAAGCGCATCTGCGTCTGTGATACGGTGGGCCACAGCACGCCCGCAGGTGTCCGGGGCGTGGTCGGCTACGTCAAGCGGCTCGTCGAGGAGCTCGGAGCCGATGTGGGGATCGACTGGCACGGCCACCAGGATCGTGGCCTCGGCGTCGCCAACTCGCTCGCCGCCATCGAGGCGGGGGCGACCAGGATCCATGGCACGGCACTGGGCGTGGGCGAACGCACCGGCAATGCCGCCATGGACCAGCTGCTCGTCAACTGCAAGCTGCTGGGCTACATCGACAACGATCTCACCCAGCTGCCCGAATACGTCAGCAAGGCCT
This sequence comes from Planctomycetota bacterium, assembly GCA_024278315.1. Taxonomy (GTDB): domain Bacteria; phylum Planctomycetota; class UBA1135; order UBA1135; genus JAJRTL01. The sequence goes on from JAJRTL010000193.1 coordinate 3,466, forward strand.
CGGAGTACCTCGAGATTCCCTGCCCTGCCAACTACCCCGTGCTGGGCCATGATGCCTTCGAGACCGGGACGGGCGTGCATGCAGCCGCCGTGATCAAGGCCATGAAGAAGGGGGACCCTGGTCTCGCCGATCTCGTCTACTCAGGTGTGCCCGCGTCGATGGTGGGTCGCGAGCAGCAGATCGGAGTCGGGCCCATGTCGGGCAAGTCCAACGTGCTCTTCTGCCTCGAGCGCTTGGGCATCGAAGGTAGTGATGAGAATGTCGACAGGGTCCTCGGCAAGGCCAAGGTCTCCAAGTCACTCATGAGCGATGACGACATCCGTGCGGCCGTCGCGGGCTAACCCGGTCCGTCAGATTCGTTAGCGGCGCAGCCACTCCCCATCGGGTCCAAAGAGACCCAGGAGGCGTGCGTGCTGCAGGTGGGCCGGTGAGTTCTCGAGAGGGGGGAGGCCCACACCCTTGAACTGGCGAGCCGTGGCGAAGCTGCAGGTGCCGCACTTGTGGTAGCCCTTGGCCTGGCGCTCCTCACAAGTGGTCAGCGGAATGCTGTGTCGGGTGAGTGGCGCATCGTCCGCGCGCGGCTGCGGACAAGGCATGAGGCCCGTGTCCTTGTCGGGCGTCGGTGGCGCAGGGGGAAGGGACCTGACCTTGGAGGTCGCGGCCTGATTCTGTTCGGCGACCTTCGTGATCGGAACCTTTGGCGTGGGCTTCTCCGTTTCTTTACGGGGCGCCTCCGCCAGAAGGTCGGGGAGTCGGTCGGAACTCGCCGTCCGCGCGTTCAACTTGCTCACAGGAAGAATGCGTCGGCTCTCGACAGCCGTCTTCTTCCGCGGGGGGAAGTGCCTGTCGAGAACTGCGGCCTTGGTCTTGAGAGACGTGCCGCGATCCAACGTCGGAATGCTGTTTTTTCTCATGTTCCGCCCCCTCCCTGGTTGCACAAATGCATATGGGTAACCGGCCTGACCGGCGGCGTTGCGTGAACGATAGGACTGCATCGGCAGTGAAGTCAAGAGGACATGAGCCCTAACGCGCCACAAAGCAGGCCCTGGCGCGATCCATCATCTCGATGGCAGCGTGGGAGGAGCGGCTCAGCTCCCAACAAACAGGCCCTTGAAATCCGATCTCATCGAGTACGGCCCAGAGAGCCTTGAAGTCCACATCTCCTTCTCCCGGCGGGAGATGCTCGTGAATCCCCCTCCTGACGTCCTCTACATGGACTTGACGAAGGAGGGAGGCCACCCCGGGAAGAATGTCCGAGGGCAGGCCCTCGCCGGTCACGTAGAGGTGTCCGATGTCTACGGTCAAGCCGAATTCGTCTGGGTCGCCCAGAGCCGACCGAATCTCCAGATATTCTTCCACCGTCTCGATCAGCATTCCCGGTTCGGGCTCGAAAGCGAGGGGCAGGCCGAGGCGGCGGCTGGTTTCACAGAGACTCGCCAGCGATTCCAGGAGGTGCGCGCGCGCATGCTTTGGGGCGACTCCCTCAGGCAGGGTACCTGCCCAGAGGGACAAGGCCTCGGCTCCCAGCTCGACGCCAATCTCCATGCAACGCTCGAGCCAGTCCAGACGTCGCTGTCGCTGCGCAGGGTCCGCCTCCAGCAGGTTGGGTCGGTGCTTGCGCCAGGGGTCGAGGACGTAGCGCGCGCCGGTCTCGATGACGCAGCGCATGCGGTGGCCTTCCATCTGTGCGCGCAGGCGTCGGATCTCCGCAGGACTCGCCTGAGCCGGATCCAGGTGGCAGCCATCCAGGGTCAGGGCGAGTGCACCAAAGCCCTTTGCGGAGAGAATGTCGATCGCGTCTTCGAGGCGATGGTGGGCCAGGCTATTGCTGTTGTAGCCCAGGATCATCGCTATTTGGATCTCGAGATCTTGTGCGCCTTGGCGAACACTTTGGTCAGCTTCTGCCAGAGGCTCAGATAATCCTGCACGTAGCCCGGAGCTTCCCAGTCCTCCATGGTGGCTTCCTCGTCCCACTCGGTGACCTCGTCGAAGATGCTGCGACCCTTCTCCAGCACGGCCTTGCACTCCTGCAATGCCTCGTGATCGATGGCCCCTGCACCCGACTTCCAGCTGCGGATCGCATCGTTGTAGAGGGCCTTGCCCTCCTTGAGGTAGGCGCGCGCCTGAGCCAGCTGTGCTGCGTCCAGCCTGGGAGCGGGGCGATCGGGCTTCTTGCCCGCCCGGCCGCGGGAACGGCTCTTCGGAGCGGTCTTCGCTGGGGGGGCCTTGGCCGTCTGATTCTGCGGGTCCGCCGTGCCTTCGTCCTTCTTGCCCTTGCCCCCCAGGGCGATGACGGCCATGACGATGATGCCCACGAGCACGAGACCCGCCAGGATCATCGGCCCATTGCTGCTTGTCGGCTGGGGCCGGCGCGAGGATGCAGAGGTTCGGGAAGAGCCCGAACGGGAAGATCCCGAACGGGGGGAATTCGACCGGGAGCTGCCCGATCGGGTGGAACTACGTCGTCTGGCGGCCATGAATCGCGAGGTAGGGAACAGGGTTGCTATGGGGCGAAGGGCGAAAGAGTCTACCAGAAGCCTTGCCTCAGAGCCCCGTCCCTTGCTTGACTTGGCCCTCCGAGGGGGTGAGATAGTCCCCCCCTTTTTCCGCATCTTCCTGGCAGGAGTGCCATGGCCACCGAGCTTTCCACGACCTACGACCCCAAGGCCATCGAGGCCCCGATCACCCAGAGATGGTTGGACCGCAAGGCCTTCGCTGCCACCCCCGACGAGCGGGAGAACCGCTACGTCATCATGATGCCGCTGCCCAACGTCACGGGCTCGCTGCATATGGGGCATGCCCTGGACAACGTCATGCAGGATCTCCTGGTCCGCTGGCACCGCATGATGGGGGACAACAGCCTCTGGATGCCGGGCACGGATCATGCTGGCATCGCGACCCAGGCCGTGATCGAAAAACGCCTCTTCGAGCATGAGGGCAAGACCCGGCACGACATCGGCCGCGAGGCACTGATCGCGCGGATCTGGGAGTGGAAGGAGGAATACGAGAAGCGCATCACCTCGCAGCAGCGGGCCATGGGCTGTTCCTGCGACTGGGATCGCCAGCGCTTCACGATGGATGAGGTCTACGTGCCCGCGGTGCGCGAGATGTTCTACCGTCTCTTCCGCGACGGATTGATCTATCGCGGTAGCCGACTCGTCAACTGGGACTGCTACCTGCAGACCGCGGTCTCCGATGACGAGGTGGAGCACAAAGAGAAGCAGGGGCACTTCTGGCACTTCCGCTACCCGGTAGTGGATCCCAAGCCTGGCGAGCCTGATTTCGTCATCGTGCCCACGACCCGGCCCGAGACGATGCTCGGCGATACCGCCGTGGCCGTGCACCCAGAGCCCCGCCGCGTGCTGACGGAGCAGCGCGAAGCGCTCCGCGAGAAGCTCGCTGGCGCCAAGAAGAAGGAGAAGTCCGGGCTGCAGTCCCAGCTGGAGTCGCTCGACGAGCGCATCGCCTCGCAGTTGCCCCTGCTCGAGACGCTCGTGAAGATGGCCGAGGACGGACGCAAGGTGCGCCTGCCGATCCAGGATCGCGAGCTACCGATCCTGCTGGACGAGTGGGCCAAGCCAGGTCTCGGCTCGGGCTGCGTCAAGATCACTCCTGCGCATGACCCCAACGACTACGAGGTCTGGCAGCGGCACCAGGATCGGATCGGGGCCATCAACCTGCTGAATGCGGATGGCACCTACAACGAGAACGCCGGGCCCTTTGCGGGGCAGGATCGCTTCGCCGTGCGCAAAGGAGTCGTCAAGCAGATGGACGAACTCGATTTTCTCGATGCAGTCGAGGATCGTCGGATCGAGATCGGTCACAGCGATCGCTCCAAGACCATCATCGAACCCTATCTGTCCATGCAGTGGTTCGTGAGCATGGGGGATGTCGAAGGCGGTGTGCGACTCGGCATGGGCACGGACAGGGAGTTCACCGCACCCGGCCTGGCACAGGCTTGCATCGACGCGGTCTCTCCCGAGTGGAGTTCACCCAGCGGGCGGAGACTCGGCTTTCATCCCGACCCGGTGCGTTACCGCAAGACCTACGTCAACTGGCTCGCCGAAAAGCGTGACTGGTGCATCTCGCGACAGCTCTGGTGGGGGCATCGCATCCCGATCTGGCATGCCAAGGTCCTGGGAGCGGAGCTGGCTGCCAAAGTGGATGAGCTGCCGCCCCTGGAGAGCGAGGGGATCTGGGCGCGCGTCGCCGATGCCTTGGGCAGGAGCCTCACGGTGAGCGATGCGCTCGACGCCGCCAGGCGCGAGCCCGAGGAGTGGTTCGCCATGGAGGTCTGCCTGCGCCAGGGCGTGGACAACGCGACCCAGGTCGCGAGCCTGGAGGCAGCGGGCTTCGAGCAGGACCCCGATGTCCTGGACACCTGGTTCTCGAGTCAGCTCTTCCCCTTCGCCACGCTGGGTTGGCCCGACCCCGAGCAGGCCCGTGTCGCTGGTGGGCAGACGTCGCTGGGCAAGGTGGACGGTCGACCTTTGGCCCTGGACTACTACTATCCCGGTTCCTGCCTGGTCACCGGGCGTGACATCATCACGCTCTGGGTGGCCCGCATGGTCCTGGCGGGTCTCTACATCCAAGGCGACCTGCCCTTCACCAGCTGCTTCCTGCACGCCAACATCCAGGACGGTAAGGGGGAGCGGATGAGCAAGTCCAAGGGCAACGGCATCGACCCGGTGGACATCATCGACACCTATGGCGCCGATGCGATGCGCTATGTGCTCTGCGACATGCAGACCGGCATGCAGGACATCCGCCTGCCCGCGATGGCCGTATCGCCGTTCACCGGCAAGCACATCGACCTGACGCACGCCAAGCACGGCCGTTCGATCTTCACCTATCTGGATCCGGAGACCGGCGACGAGTTCGACGTCCTCGGGACGATTCCTGAGCTGCCCAGCGCCAAGATCCTGAGCGAGCGCTTCGAGGTCGGGCGCAACTTCTGCAACAAGCTCTGGAACGCCGCGCGCTTTGCGCTCATGAATCTCGGGGACCTTGAGTTTCGTCCGCTTTCGCTGAACGACTTGGAGAGCGAGGACCGATGGATCCTCTCGAGGCTGTCGAGCTGCATCGGCGAGGTCACGCAGTATCTGGATCAATACAATCCTTCTGCGGCCATCGGGGCCGCGCGCGAGTATTTCTGGGGCGATCTCTGCGACTGGTATCTCGAGCTCATCAAACCGCGCATCTACGGTGAGGCGGGCGCCCCCGGTGCACGTCAGGTCCTGGCAACCGTACTGGACCAGAGCCTGCGCCTCTTGCACCCCTTCCTGCCCTTCATCACCGAGGAGCTCTGGCAGAAGCTCGGCGAACAGGTTCCCGTGCGCGGCATCGAAACCGCTCTCCCGGGTGAGGAGCTCATGACTTTGTCAGCCTGGCCAGAGGCAGCGCACTTTGTGCGGGATGCGGATCTGGAGGCAGAGTTCAAGAGCATGCAGGAGGTCGTTCGAGCCATCCGCGACCTGCGGGCCAAATACGGTGTGAGCCCCAGCCAGGATCTGGAATGCCGGGTCAAGGCCGCCGGTGCCCAGGCCGAGTCTCTGGAGCGGCTGCGCGTCCACATCGAAACCATGGCCAATCTCGAGACCCTGGAGATCGCACCTTCGGTGGAACGTCCCCATCTGGCTGGAGCCCAGATCGTCGGCGACATGGAGATCTTCTTGGCGGG
>JAJRTL010000194.1 GCA_024278315.1 Planctomycetota bacterium
CCCAGGCCTTGGACGAGGTTGATGCGTGACATGGTGAGCGGCATGTCTGCGCGGCTCACGAAGTGCGTCGACCAACCGCCGCCACAGAAATACTCGGTGATGGCTGGGTGGAAGGTCGTGTGCTCCAGGCATGCCTTCACGTCGTCTTCGGTGATGTCCCAGAAGGGCTTCATCGTGGGCTGGCCATCTGCATCGGCCATCTGTCCGCTGGCGTCCAAGGCCGTGGAACCCGAGTTGATGAGGTGGAGGATGCCCTGTGCCGCGCGACCGTCCAGCCTGTGTCCACTGACGCGTTCCACGGAGTCGGGACTCCAGTAGGTGCGCACGTCGGAGAACATCTGTGCTTTACCCGTGAGGCGATGGCCGAGCATCATGCAGACGCCGTTGAGGCTGTCGTTCTCGGTCGCCACGAGGTAGGACTCGCGGATACCGTTCCAGTCGAAGGAGGAGTTGAGGATGGACTCCATGAAGTCGCCGTTGGGCAGATGGTCCGTCCAGTGCCGCTGCCCCTGGAAGCCCGCGAGCAGCGCGTTGTGTCCATCGGCCTCCTCCTCGTGCCCGGCTTCCGCCAGGCGCGGATTGCCGACCATGAGGTCGCGCGCGATGAGGGACATCTTGACCGAAGTCTGCCATTCCGACTGCAGTGCCTCGGCGCTGCGCTTCTCCGCGTCGGAGTTGTCGTCCTGTCCGATGCGGCAGTTCTCGGAGACCCAGGCCATCGCGCGCTCATATTCCGTCCTGTCGTAGACCTCGCGTTCGATGCGGCGCAGGATTTCGCTCATGTCGATGGCCTCGACACGCATCCCGAGGAAGGCTTCGAAGAAGCCCTGGTCCACGACCGAGCCGGCGATGCCCATGGACGTGCCACCCATGGAGAGGTAGGACTTGCCGCGCATCGTGGCCACGGCAAGACCGGCCTTGGTGAAGCGCAGGATCTTGGTCTGGACATCCTCGGGGATCCCCAGGTCGCCGATGTCCTGCACGTCGCGGCCATAGATGCCGAAGGCGGGCAGGCCCTTCTGGGCGTGCGCAGCGAGCACCGCCGCGAGGTAGACTGCGCCCGGTCGTTCGGTTCCGTTGAAACCGAAGATCGCTTTGGGGCGAACCGGGTCCATGTCCATGGTCTCGGAGCCATAGCACCAGCAGGGCGTGACCGAGAGCGAGACGCCGACGCCTTCGCGATCGAACTTGGCCGCGCACTCGGCTGCCTCGCGCACTCCACCGATGCAGCTGTCGGCCAGCACGCATTCGACGGCGAGGCCATTGCTGTGCCTGAGCTCTTGCTCGATGAGCGCTGCCGTTGCCTTGGCCAGGTTCCAGACCTGTTCCTCCAGCGACTCGCGCACGCCCCTGCGGCGACCGTCGATGATGGGGCGAATGCCGATCTTGGGCATGTCGCCGACCAGTCGGTTACGGATCGTGCTCGGTTCTGTATGGCTCATGGTGCTGCTGTACCTGGATCCAGGTGGTGATGTCGGAGGGCTGTGGATATCGTCTGCTGAGCTCTTTGGGTTCCTCGTCTCGTGGGAGTTTGCTATCCCCCAATCCTCCAGGCAAGCATGCAACGACCTTTCCCCTGCCGTCTTCTGGCTCTCTTCCTGATTTGGCCCCGGAGTGGGTCCCTGGTAAAGAATAGGGACGGGGAAAGCGCACATCTCAGTGGGTGCGCGTGGGAAGGCACGCGCAGGTGGAGGAAAAGGACCCGTCCCCTTTCTTTAGCGGGGATGTAGAGACGAGCAGGTGTGGAACGTTGGAGGGAGGAGGCTAACATCGTTCCTGGCCCTTCTTTGCCGCCCCAGCGCGAAGGGCACGGATCTGGATGAGGATGGAATCATGCACCTGGCCCTGACCGGCGCCCTGCTCTCTCTTGTTCTTGGCTTGGGTTCTTGCGCGAACCGGACGGGTTCGAGTCCCGGGTCTGTTGGCGAGGAGCTGGCAGGCTCGTCCGTGACGCTCGAAGCCCAGGCAGTCGAAGCCACGACATCCGAAGCCTCGACATCCGAAAGCACTACATATGAAGCCAAGGCTGGCGATTCCAAGGCGGACGTGTCGAGCCCGGCCCAGCAGGAAGATGCGAAGTCGGAAAAGCCCGACCCCCGGCTGGATTGGTGGCGAGAGGCTCGCTTCGGCATGTTCATCCACTGGGGGCTGTATTCGGTACCCGCAGGCAAGTGGGGGGACTCGACCCGGCATGCCGAGTGGATCATGACCACAGCGCAGATCCCGGTGCCGGAGTACGAAAAGTTCTTGGGGCAGTTCAACCCGGTCAAGTTCGATGCCGATGCTTGGGCGCGCAAGGCCAAGGACGCGGGCATGGACTACATCGTGATCACCAGCAAGCATCACGATGGCTTCGCCTTGTTCGACTCCAAGGTCTCGGACTATGACATCATGCGCACTCCCTTCAAGCGCGACATCATGAAGGAGTTGGCTGCGGCCTGCCGCAAGGTGGGCATCAGGATCTGCTGGTATCACTCCATCATGGACTGGCACCACCCCGACTATCTTCCGCGCAGGGGTTGGGAGAAGAAGGGGCCCAAGATGCGCAGTGCGGAAGGGGCGGACTACGAGCGCTATGTCGCCTACATGCGCGGACAGGTGAAGGAACTCCTGACCAACTATGGCCCCATAGGCATCATGTGGTTCGACGGTGAGTGGGAGTCGACCTGGCGTCACGAGCAGGGTCTCGAGCTCTACAAGCTCTGCCTCGAGCTACAACCGGATGTGATCGTCAACGATCGCGTCGACAAGGGGCGGCGCGGACACAGCGGCATCATCGCCGAGGGCTACGGCGGCGACTACGGTACGCCGGAGCAGAACATCCCGGCCGAAGTTGCGCGCGGCATCGACTGGGAGACCTGCATGACCATGAATGGTCACTGGGGATACAACGCAGCCGACAACAAGTGGAAGAGCAGCACGGACCTGATCCGCAAGCTCATCGACATCGCGAGCAAGGGCGGCAACTTCTTGCTGAACATCGGGCCCAAGGCGGATGGGACCTTTCCCGTCGAAGCCGATCAGCGTCTGGCCGAGATGGGGGCCTGGATGAAGGGGCATCGCGCGGCCATCAAGGGCACGAAGGGCTCGATCCTCGGCAAGCCCTCCTGGGGGCGCTGCACGGTCGCCAGGCGTGGAGGTCGTACCTATCTCTACCTGTCGGTCTTCGACTGGCCCAAGGATGGCCGGCTTCTGGTGCCGGGGCTCGGGAGTACGCCTGCAGCGGTCTCGCTCATGGGGAACGGCAAGGCGCTCACCGCCGAGCGATCCGATGCCGATCTACTCATCCATGTGCCCGCAGAGGCTCCCAACGTGCATGCGTCGGTGATCGTCGTAGAGATCGAAGGTGAGCCTCTCGTCTACATGGACCCGAAGATCCGGTGCTTCTCGCCGCTCTTTACCAAGGACCGCGAAGTCGCTCTCGAAGCCTCCTCTCCTCTCCTCGCGCTGCACTACACGCTGGACGGCAGTGACCCGACCGCGACTTCTCCCACCTATGAGGCACCGCTGAAAGTGGATCGCTCCTGCCGGCTCAAGGTGCGCGCCTGGCACGGGGGAAAGGCCGTGAGCGCCATCGTCGAGCAGAAGTTCGAGCGGGTGGCGCTCCAGCGAGCCCAACGGATGCACGCGCGCGCCCCTACCCAGGGGCTCGCCATCTCCACCTATGCGGGCAGCTGGGACAAGCTCCCCGACTTCGAGGGCTTGACTCCTGAGGCCCGATCTCGGGTCAAGATCGTCCGTCCGGGCAAGGCAGAGCGCCGCGAGAACGTCGGGCATGTGCTGACGGGCTTTCTGCGTGTACCCAAGTCGGGGCTCTACACGCTGTCTCTGGAGTCGGATGATGGGTCGGCTCTGCACCTCAATGGCAAGCGCGTGATCGACAACGACGGATTGCACGGTCTGAAGGCCGTGCAAGTGCAGGTGGCCCTCGAGCAGGGGCATCACACGCTCCGAATCGAGCATTTCAACAAGACAGGTGAGTCGAACCTACGACTGAAGTTTTCGACGCCCGGCGCACGGTTGCGTCCTGTGCCGCCGTTGATGCTCTGGTTCCGCCCATGATGCGATCCATGCGATCCATGCGACGCTTTGCGATCGTAGTCGGTCTGCTTGCATGGCTGACCGCCTGCGAGTCGGCCCTGCCCGACTCGCAGCCACGCCCCGACGACCTCGATCTCGGTGCACGCATGGGCAAGGTCTCCTCTGAGAACATCCTGCGAGAGCCAGGTTGGCATGTCTGGGGCGCTTCGGTGGTCCGGGGGGAGGACGGCCGCTACCACATGTTCTACGCCCGATGGCCCGAGGGCATGGTGGGCAGGGACCCGGGGGATCCTGCGGACAAGCGGTTCATGGGGATGAGCGGCTGGCTCAAGTACTCGGAGATCGCCTATGCCAGCTCCGACAGGCCTCTCGGTCCCTACAAGCATCAAGCGACGATCCTGAAGGGGAGTGGTCGGGAGGGCGATTGGGATCAGTTCACGGCCCACAATCCGCACATCAAGCAGTTCGGAGGGCGATACTACCTCTACTACGTCGCCAATCATCGTGTCCCTGACAAGGACCTCTGGTATTCCCATGTCGGAGGCCAGTGCATTGGTGTCCTCGTTGCCGATTCGATCGCCGATTTCGTCCAGGGCGACTTCAAGCGTCCCGACCAGCCCCTGATCCGTCCTGATGGATCACGCACGTTCCACCGCACGGTCAACCCATCCGTGACCCAAGGTCCGGACGGTCGCTACTACATGATGTTCAAGTCCTACAGCAAGAAGAGCGGGCGTGGCGGAAACATGACGCATTGGATCGCCGTGGCACCCAAGCCGGCAGGTCCTTTCCGTATGGAGGGCAAGGTTTTCACCGCTGCTGCCTTTGCTGCCGAAGATCCCTATCTCTGGTTCGATCAGGAGCGGCAGCGCTTCTACGCCGTCGTCAAGAACTTCAAGCGCAATGGAGCACTGGCGAGGCAACATGGCGCGCTGGCCTTGATCACCTCGGTCGATGGCGTCCACGCATGGGAGCCTGCCCGCCATCGCCTCGTCTCCAATCGTCGCTACGTGGACGATCAAGACCAGGAACGCAGCTTGAGCCACATGGAGAGACCCCAGCTCCTGATGAACGCCCAGGGTCGTATCGAAGGCCTGTTCGTGGCGGCATCCTACGGCAATCCCTGGAAGGGCGCGGCTACCTTCAACATTCACGTCCCGATCGACTAGGAGCCAAGGCTCACGGAGACTCCGCCAGATGTTCACACCCATCCGTCGCTCCATCCTTGTTCCGATCGCCTTCCTCGCCCTCGCCTCGCCGGCCTGCCAGCAGAGGGCGACCCCGGTCGACCAGGAGCCTGTCGCTGCCACAGGGCGATCCGCGAAGGCGCTCTTCAACGTGCTCTTCATTGCCATCGATGATCTGCGACCGGAGCTGGGGTGCTTTGGGGCAACGCACATCAAGAGCCCCAACCTCGATGCCTTGGCAGCGAATGGGATTCGGTTTGATCGGCAGTACGCGCAGTTTCCGACCTGTGGCGCATCGCGGTTCTCGATGCTGACCGGTCGCCGGCCGACCCGGCCCAAGCACTATGGCAACCTGGCCTTCAGGACACTCGACGGCAAGCTCGACGAGGGACCGCTGCCCATGCCCAATGCCTTTCGCGCGTCGGGCTACACGAC
>JAJRTL010000195.1 GCA_024278315.1 Planctomycetota bacterium
CCTCCCTTTTCGATGTCGTAAACCCACTATGACAGACCCATCTCCACCTGAGCGCCTCCGTCTCGAGGGATGCTCTGTACCCAACGAAGAGGGTGTGAGCCTCATCGAGCTCATGGTCGCGGCAGTCGTGGCCGTGATCGCGTTGGGAGCCATCCTGACCGTGACGATCAGGCACAACAGCCTCCAGAGATTCGATGAGGAGCTGTCCCAGGCCTTCCTGGCGGCTCGAAGCAATCTTGAGATGGCCCGATCCGTGGCCATCGCTGACCTTCCCAGCATGGATGGAGTAGGGTTCGATGTGCCGACTCTGGCCGGGGTGCCCGGAGGTCTGACTCCGGTGCCCAATGACCCCGACGGATTGCCCGGTTTGTTCTCTGTCGTAGAAGAAAAGACCACCGGGTCCAGCGTCTTGTATCGCGTGAAGGCGATCGTCACGTGGACCGGTGTCATGAGGGAACAAGCCTTCGAGCTCGAGACCTTGATCACGGAGCGCAAATGAAGACCAAGAACCAACAGGGCTTCTCGCTGGTAGAGCTCGTGATTGCGATGACCGCCATGGTTCCGCTCATCATGGCAGCTTTTGGGACCTACGGAGTCGCCATGGGGACGATCAAGGTCAACCAGACCGAGTCGGATGTCTTGCGCACATTCCAGTACACCTTCGATGAGATCCGCAGGCTATCCCGGTCGGCGTTCCTGAGCACGATGCGAACGCGTGCCAATGCCTCCGATGTAGCCGCGGCAGAAGCTGCCAAGCTCCTGGACCCCTTGGTGATCGTTCCAGCGATCGGTGATTGGATCTCGGTGGGTCTTCCCACGGATCGACCTGGCTTCCGGTTCTTTGCCGCCAGTGGCTTTCTCACTGGGAGCTCGGCAGACGCCACCGAACTTCGTACGCTGGATTTCGTGTTGGATTCTTCCGAGACCGACAACGGTGTGGACGACGATGGCGACGGGCTCATCGACGAGGGCCAGATACTCCTCAACTATGGCGTGACCCCCGTGATCGTTGCCACGCATGTCGAAGGGTTCTTCTTCAGCCTCGTGGGTCGTGTCATGACCATCAAGATCCAGATCGCACGTCGCGGTGCTGATGGCAGGATGTATCGCAAGGGCATGAAGCAGGACTTCTTCATCCGCAATAACTGAGAGAAGCAGAGGGGGCCCATGACTGAGTTAGATCGAATCACGAGCGACCAGGATCAGAGAAAGGACGAAGGTGGTTTCGCCCTCATCTCGATTCTGGCCATCATCATCCCTCTCGCTCTCATCGTAGGGGCGTCCACGAGCCTGATGCAGGGTCGCAACGCGGGACTCTTGGCACAGATCCGCAACGAGAAGGCCTTCCTCGCGGCCGAGAGCGGGATCGATGAGGCACTGTTCCAAGCCCAGACGGGGAGTATCCAGTCTGGCATCCGGATCGAGGCGGATCTGGGGAACGGAATGAGTTTCACGGTCATGCCTTTGTATCTCGGAGCGGACGGAGCGGACAACGATGGCGACACACTGACCGATGAGCCCGATGAGGATGTCTTTCGCTTGATGGTCGTGGGCAAGTACCAGTTTGCGGTCAAGAAGATCGTGGCCTTCTTGGGGCGTACCGCGAGTCTGCCCGCGATCGAGTCGGCTGTCATGCTGGCAGAGCTGGGCACCGGTACGGAGACGATCCTCGAGATCGACAGCACCTCTTCGATCTCGGGATGGGAGGGGGGCAACCCTTCCATCGGAACAGGCAAGCCGGGTATTACGATTCCGATCGGTTCGACCACGACGGCGACGAGTCGATTCGAGCCAGGATACGCTGCGCGCGTGAGCGGATCGCCTTCGGCCCTGGCTGAGGTTGGTATCTCGTTCGACCTGAAGGCCTTCGTTGCGGCGATCAAGAACTCGGCGGATGTTGTCGTGAACGGCGAATGGTCAGGTGGAAGTCTGGGAAACGCTGCGACGAATGACTTCAAGATCATCTATGGTAGCGGAGAAGTCGAGTTCGAGAACGGATTCACCGGGGCAGGCATTCTTGTTGTTGAAGGCGAGCTCGAGATGGAGCACGACTCGAGCTTCGAAGGGCTCGTCATCGTGCTGGGTGAGATGGAGCTTGAACACAGTTCCAACATCACTGGAGCCCTGATCATGGCACCGGGACGGGAACATGGAGAATCCGGGGATCTGAAGCTAGAGCTCGAGTTGGAAGATGGCTCCAGCCTGAACTACTCGCAGGCGATCCTCAACAAGCTTGCGTCGATCATGCCCGGCGGCAACTGGGTGGCCTTCAATGGCTGGCAGGAGCTGTCCCGGCATGCGACGGCTGGCTTCTGACCTGCTGCGCCGTCTTGCCTGAGCCTCTCTCGCTGAGTTGCTGGGTACGCCAGTCCAGGAGGCGGTTGATCTCGTTGCTGATCTCCGTGTTGAAGTCCCCCTTGCGCAGTTGGATGCGCAAGTCGAAGTTGCCAGCCCGGACCTCTTCGAGGCTCTTGCAGATACGGTAGCTGGGCCCGGCGACCTTGTTGGAGAAGATCAATGCCTGTCGGATCAAGAGCAATCCGAACACGACGATGAAGGTCAACATCGAGACGAGGAAGATGCCGAGGCTCGGAAGCTCTGCCGGGATCCTGGCTGCTTCTTCAGTGAGACGTCCAGAGAAGATCGCAACTGATACGGCCGCCACGAGCAGTGTGAGCAAGGGATAGAAGCTCACATGGAAGATGATCCGTCGCTGGAGTTCGGGAGCCACGAGCAGTGTCTGCCGGCGATTCGAGGATCGATTGTTCATGGGTCGCTTCCGGTTGCTTCGTGTAGAGATGTTCCTTGTCTTCTATCGACGGGCCGATTGCCCTGTCTTCACCCGAACTGTTGACGCCCCCCGAGTACATGGGGTCAGGCCCTTTTTCTCCGGGTGTTTCACCCGGAGAAAAAGGGCCTGACCCCATGTACTCGGGTAGATCAGGGGATATTGCGGGAGAGGCGGGGGTTGAGGAGGCGCAGTGCGAGGAAGGCGAGGCCCCACTGGAGCAGGCAGGTGGCGATGGAGAACTTCTCGAGGGGGTTCCACTGCTTGTCGGCCCAGCCTGCCGAGGCGGTCTGGTAGAACCACCAACCGATCAGGATGACGAACTGCAGGGGGATCAGCACGGCCAGGACCAGGTTGAACCAGGCGCCGATGCCAGGGCGCCCGTCCTCGGTCGTGATCCACTCGCGACGAAAACGATCGAATCCGCGCATGCCGACCGCGAGCGTGAAGATGGCTCCACTCACGATCAGCCCCAGTCCCCAGGCCCAGTCCTGATTGGCGAGGAATCCGAGTGAGAGAGCCGAGGGCAGGCCGAACACGAGGCCGAGCAACAGGCAGGCCAGGATGCCGCGCTCACGGGTCATGCCCATGTCCATGAAGGAGCGTGTGCCGAGCTCCACCATGGCGATCAGAGATGTCGTGGCCGCGAAGGTCAGCGCAACGAAGAAGGCCGCGGAGAGCCAGGGGCCGGCGGCGCCGACCTGCGCGAAGAGGCGCGGCAACCAGATCATCGCCATGCCTGTGCCACCCGGACCATTCTCCGAAAGGATCGTGCCGATCTCCTGGCCGGGCGCCGCCAGCGGTGCGAGCGCGAAGACGGCGGGAATGGTGGCCATGGCCGCGAGGATGGACGCGCAGTAGTTGCCGACGCCGGTGATGACAGCGTCGCCGACGCCGTGCCCTTTGGACGAGGAGCCCACCGAGAGCACGAGGAGCAGGCCCCAGCCCGCACCTGTGGACCAGGCCGATTGGGTCAGCCCTTCGAGCCAGGGAGTGGAGCTGCTCGCGAGCTCCGACCAGTTGACCCGGAACATGTAGGCGATGCCTTCGCCCGATCCCTTCTGACCGAGGCCCACGATGAGCAGCATGACCAGGAGCAGGAATAGCAGTGGCAGCAGGATGCGGTTGGCGAGTTCCACGCCACGCCCGAGACCACGTTTGACGAAAAATGCGGAAACACCAAAGGCCAGCACCATGCCGAGGGCCGCCCAGGGGCCTTGCGCCAGGCCGCTGAAGTAGATGCCGGCCTGCTCGTGATTCATCTGGGCGACTTGTCCGCGGAGGGACTCCACAACATAGATGGCGCACCAGCCTGCAACGACACTGTAGTAGCACATGATGGCTACCGTGCAGAGCGCCACGAAGGAGCCGATCCATGTGTTTTTCTTGCCCATGAGGATGCCCATGGAGCCAATGACCCCGCGCCGTGTCTTGCGCCCGATCGTCGTCTCGACGATGAGTAGCGGGATGGACCAGGTGAAGAGGAAGATGGCCCAGGGCAGGAGGAAGGTGCCGCCGTCCTCGAACTTGGCCATGATGCGCGGGAAACGCCAGATGTTGCCCGCTCCGACGGCCATCCCGAGCGCAGCCAGGATGAGGCCAAAGCGGGAGGAGAAGCGGTCACGCGGTGGAGGAGCCTCGGTCATGCGCGCCATGATGGGGGCAGGGGGCCCGAGCGTCACGAAGTTTGGTTCAGCCCTCTCGCTGGCCAGGCCCCCGTAAGGCGAAAGATCCCGCGATCGCATCGAATTCAACTATCGGTGGGGATAGCCTCTTGTTGCGATGGGCTGCCTGCCCGTCCATCCAGACCTACAGAGAGAGAAGTGAGAACCATGTCCGGACCCCGTCCCGTCAGAGCTCCTCGCGGCACCGAGCTCCACTGCGCCAACTGGCAGATCGAGGCCGCCTACCGCATGATCCAGAACAACCTCGACCCCGAGGTCGCCGAGGATCCGGACAAGCTCGTCGTCTACGGCGGCTCGGGCAAGGCCGCGCGGACCTGGGAGGACTTCGATCGGATCCTTGAGACGCTCCAGCGACTCAAGCCTGACGAGACGCTGCTGGTTCAGTCGGGCAAGCCGGTCGCGGTCTTTCGCACGCACACCGATGCGCCGCGAGTGATGATCGCCAACAGCAACCTGGTCGGCCATTGGGCGACCTGGGAGGACTTCTATCATCTGGAGAAGCTCGGGCTGATCATGTTCGGCCAGATGACGGCCGGCTCGTGGATCTACATCGGCACACAGGGGATCTTGCAGGGCACCTACGAGACCTTTGCTGCGGCCGCGCGCCATCACTATGGCGACGAGGCCGATCTCAGCGGCAAGCTGATCGTCACGGCGGGCTGCGGCGGCATGGGTGGCGCACAGCCGCTTTCAGTGACGATGAACGGCGGCGTCTGCCTGATCGCCGACGTGGATCGCTCGCGACTGGAGATGCGGATCGACACCAAATACCTCGATGTGATCGAGGACGATCTGGACAAGGCGATCACCTTGGCCTGCGCTGCGCGCGACGATGGACGTGCCCTCTCGGTGGGTTGGACCGGCAATGCCACGCAGATGCTGGATGCGCTGCTCGAGGGCAAGGTCGTCATCGACATGCTCACGGACCAGACTTCCGCTCACAACCTGCTGCACGGCTACGTGCCGGAGGGCATGAGCTTCGAGCAGGCCTTGCAGCTGCGTGAGAGTGACCCGGAAGCCTATCAGGTGGCATCCAAGAAGACCGTGCGTCGACATGTCGATCTCATGGTGGCCTTGATGGACGCGGGGGCAGTGACCTTCGATTACGGCAATAACATCCGCACGGCCGCGCATGAAGAGGGTTGTGAGCGTGCCTATGCATTTCCAGGCTTCGTGCCCGCGTACGTTCGACCTCTCTTCTGCGAAGGCAAGGGTCCATACCGTTGGGTCGCCCTGTCCGGCGACCCCAAGGACATCCACCGCACCGATGAACTCGTGCTCGAAATGTTTCCTGAGAACCGTTTCCTCTACCGCTGGATCGAGCTGGCCCGGGAGAAGGTCGCCTTCCAAGGGCTGCCCTCGCGGATCTGCTGGCTCGGCTATGGCGAGCGAGACCGCTTTGCGATCGCCGTCAACGACCTGGTGGCCAGGGGGGAGATCAGCGCGCCGATCGTCTTTGGCCGCGACCATCTCGACTGCGGATCGGTGGCCAGCCCCTATCGGGAGACTGAGAGTATGAAGGACGGCTCGGACGCCATCGCGGACTGGCCCATCCTGAACCTCATGCTGTCTGTGGGGAGCGGGGCGACCTGGTCGAGCTTTCACCACGGTGGGGGTGTAGGCATGGGATACTCCCTGCACGCGGGCCAGGTCACGGTGGCCGATGGCACGCCCGAGGCCGCGGAACGCCTGCGCCGGGTCCTCATCAACGACCCAGGAATCGGAATCGCGCGCCACGCCGACGCCGGCTACGAAGAAGCCGTCGAGGCAGCGCACAAGTTGGGGGTGGATCTGGCTCGATAGGAGAGCTGGACCGAGTTTCTCTCGGCTGGCACCAGGCCGGCCGCAAACACTGGAGGCCCAGGATGATCGCCATGCTTCTCGCCAATACCCTTCTCTACATCGGGTTGGGACTCGTCGTTCTCGTGTTGCTGACTTGGGTCACGACCTAGAATGCCCTCGTGCGTCTGCGCAATGCTTGCGAGAACGCCTGGTCGCAGGTCGATGTGCAGCTCAAGCGTCGCTACGACCTGATCCCCAATCTCGTTGAGACGGCCAAGGGCTACATGAAGCACGAGAGCGAGACGCTCACCAACGTGGTCAAGGCTCGTCAGCAGGCCATCGATGCGAGCAACGTCAAGGACCAGGCGCAGGCCGAGAACTTCCTGCAGTCTACGCTGCGCAGTCTCTTCGCCGTGACCGAGAACTACCCGGACCTCAAGGCCAACGAAAACATGATGGCCCTGCAGGAAGAGCTGACCAGCACGGAGAGTCGCATCAGTTTCTCGCGTCAGCACTACAACGACTCGGTACTCAAGTACAACAACAAGCGCCAGGTCTTCCCAAGCAACATCTATGCAGGCTTCCACGGCTTCGAGGAGAAGGACTACTTCGAGCTCGAGGACGAGGCGGCCCGCGAGCCGGTC
Source organism: Planctomycetota bacterium (assembly GCA_024278315.1). Classification (GTDB taxonomy): domain Bacteria; phylum Planctomycetota; class UBA1135; order UBA1135; genus JAJRTL01. The sequence goes on from JAJRTL010000195.1 coordinate 6,900, forward strand.
AAAGTCGCCTTCTAGCCCGAACGATTCATGATCTCGATGCGTCTGACGGCGCCTTTCGGTCCAGGACCGCGAACCTATCGGTTCGCTCGGCATTGCTTCGATTCGACGACCCTCTTGGGTCGCCTCATATCTCGCGCAGCCCCCCTGAACTCGAAATGCGCTCGTCAAACCGCAAAAACGAGCTCGGCTGCACCGATCTCGCATTTGCTCACAACGATCTCATGGACAGTCCGGGCCAGGAGCCTGCGCCACAGAATCTGCGGCCCCAGATCGGTCCAGTTTCACCCTGCTCAATCCGGTGAAGCCTCGATGAAACGGTGGCTTCACCTGCGTTTCTTCGGGTTGACCAGGGCAAAACTGAACTCGACTGGCCTCCACACCTTCTATGGCGCAAACTCCTAGCGATACTACCCTCTCCAGCTGCTCGATTTGGGGACAGGCCCCTTTTCACGCAGCGAGAGGCTTGTGCGTGAAAAGGGGCCTGTCCCCAAATCGAGCGGATCGACGAGCATGCCCATCGATATTGGAAAGGAGCTGAGAGAGAGCGGCCATCCCGATGCGCCCAAGGACAAGGGTGGTCGCCGGGAGACCACGCCCCCTGTCCACAAGGTCGCAGGCCAGACCTTCCGCGATCTGCAACGCAAGAACCGACGTCGATCCGTGCTCCTGGCGATCGCTCTCATCCTCATCTTCGGAGCCTTGGGGACGACGCTGGGCGCGAGTGCAGGCTCCTGGATGCTCGGGCTGGGCGCGGGCGTGCTCTTCGCCGGTGCCCAGTTCTGGTTCGCCCGCGCAGCCGGGCCCTCCCTCATCATGAAGGCCGTCGGTGGCCGCCGCCTGGCTGACAACGAGGATTCGCAGCTGCACAACGTCGTCGAGGAGATGGCCATTGCAGCGGGTCTCCCCAAGCCTGCCATCTACCTCGTCGAAGAAGACAGCCCCAACGCCTTCGCGACCGGCTTCCAACCCGAGAATGCGGCCATCGGGATTACGACCGCCCTGCGCGAACGCCTCGATCGTGACGAACTCCAAGCCGTCCTCGCTCACGAGATGGGGCACATCAAGAATGGGGACAGCGGCTACATGGTCCTCATGTCCGTCCTGGTCGGTTCGATCGTGATGTTCAGTGATGTGGTATTCCGTAGCGGACGCTACATGGGACGTAGTCGGAGTAGTGGGAAGGGCGGACTCCCGATTTTGATCCTCGCGTTGGTGTTGGCGCTCCTCGCGCCGCTCCTCTCCCGCATCATCCCAGCGGCTGTCTCACGCGAGCGCGAATACCTCGCTGACGCCACGGCCGTCGAGTTGACCCGCCACCCCGAGGCCCTCGTTTCGGCTCTCAAGAAACTCTCGATGGACCCCGCCAAGTTCGAATCCGCCAACCGGGCCACCCAACACCTCTTCATCGTCAACCCCATGCGCGCCCAGCGTCTTGGCGGGGGCCGCATGTCCAGCCACCCCCCGCTCGAAAAGCGCATCGAACGGATCCACAGCCTCTACCTCTGAGAACAGTCGACGACCAGGGGCGGCAAGGTCGAAACTCGCCCGGATGATTCATGAGATCGTTGTGAGCAAATGCGAAATCGGCGCAGCCGAGCTCGTTCTTGCGGTCTGACGAGCGCATTTCGAGTTCAGGGGGGGCTGCGCGGGGTATGAGGCGACCCAAGAGGGTCGTCGAATCGAAGCCATGCCGAGCGAAACGATAGGTTCGCGGTCCTGGACCGAAAGACGCCGTCAGACGCATCGAGGTCATGAATCGTTCGGGCTACCAGGAGATTGATGCATTCAGTGGTGAGCGGGTCCGCGCCCTCTCGCCACTGCGAAGGGTGCGGCCTACTTTCCGATGAGGACACGACCGTGGTTCGAAGCAACGAAGCCGAACTTGTTGGCCTTCTTGTCGAGGACGAAGAACTGCTCCCAGTAGCGCACGCCGACCAGCGCGCTGTTGTTTGGCAAGGGGAGAAGTACTTTCGCGCTTCCAGTCCCCGTGGGGACGGTGAAGGCCATGTCCGGCGATACGAAGAGCAGGCACCCTGGCGCGCCGAGGGACGTGAGGTTGAGGGGGAAGATCGGGGCAGAGCTGTTGGCTCCGACGACATGCAAGGCCACGGAGCTCGACAGGACGTTCGTCAGGTGGACCGTGAAGGACTTGCCGATCTGTGGACGGCCGGAGTAGCTCAGGACGGGCGTGCCCTTGCTGCCTGCGCAGCCATTGCCAAAGGGACGTGCATCTGCGTCCGTGGATACCAGCTCGACCTTGAGCGCCGCCATGCTCACCCCGGACTGACCCTTGGTGGCTGGCTTGGTCGACCAGCCGAAGGAATAGAGGCGTTCGATCTTTCCTGTGCGGAATCCTCCTGCAAAGCCAGAGACGGCGCCCGCCCTGCGAACCTCGATCTCGATGACGAGATTGCCGAGGGTCGGGATCCAGAGGTAGGGCTTCTGCAAGCCGATGCGGGTCCACTGGCTTGCTGTGAGATTCCAGGTGTAGTTCCTCGCGTTCAAGACTGTGACAGTCCTGCCAGCGAGGTTCTTGGCGAAGGTGCGGTCGAGTGATGAGCTCTTGGTGACACTGATCTTGATGACGATGGAGTCGAAGTTGTGTTGCGCCGTCTTGGTGGGTACGAAAGCCAGGTCATTGATGCGGATAGGGATCTTCTTGGCATAGCTGGCTGGAATCAGGGTCTGGTACTTCTGGTTTCTCCAGGTGCTGCTCGCCTTGCTTTGGCCGAAGGGAATGACATTGGCTCCTCCGGTCGAGGTATTGTTGTCGGGAACGAAGATGCTGGTCGTTGTGGATTGCGCGACGACCAAGCTGGAGAGAAGAAGACACGAAGCAATACAGGTGCGGATCATGGTGGAGGCTCCTTGAGGCAGGATGAAAGGAAGTGAAGCAGAGGGGATCTGCCGATGCGGCAGCGAGTGGATTCTAGGCCATGGGTCTCGGGGCCGATAGGCCATGGATCCGTAAGAAGCAGGGAAATGTGGTGGATGGGGAGGGGGACCCACTGCACGACGTTCTGCGTGTGTGGCTATTTGCAGATGATTCGCCATTCGCAGAGCGTTGATTGCTCTTCATGGGGTCATCGCAACTCTGGATCTCGCAACTCTGTCCATCAAGGGTGTCGCCAGGCGCCTTCAAAGGAAAGCCATTCTTGAGGCAAGGATCTCTGCCTGTGGCGCAGATCAGTCCGAGCTGTTGCGCCGCTGCACGGAGCGGAAGGGGTGGGCAAAGGCGGCCAAGGCTCGAGCGGATCGCGTCTGTATCCAGAGCTTGCCCTTGCCTTGGAAACGCAGGAGGAGCTGGTCGCTGAAGAGGAAGGAGCGGATCTTCCGGGCCCGGGTGATGCGGTATTGCAGGCTGGGCTCCCAAGCCACGGCATAGCCGTTGTCGACTACATGTTCGCCGTCGACATCGACTTGTTGGATCTCGCCGTAGGCCTGAAAGAAGAGCAGGCCCGTACCCGAACATCTAAGAACGAACATTCCTTCGTTGAACAAGCCGCGAAGGCCATCCCACTTTGCATCACAGACGACTCCGTCCATGGAAGCGAGGTAGGCGCCCTTCTCGAGATAGAGTTCTTCGCCCGAGAGTTGGATGGGAACCACATCACCCGCAGCTCCTGCCGCCAAGCCGACTGAGCCTGGTCCATGCTCGGCAGTGAATCGGTTCTGGAAGAAACTCTCGCCCGCGAGGACCTTGCGCTTGAGCCCCTTCAGGAATCCCCCGCGCGTCCCCGTCACCATGTCGACGTTCGGCGACCGCCAGGTCATCGCCCCCGAATCCGCTACGAAGGATTCGCCGGGCTCGAGATGTACCTCGACGAGAGAATAGGAAGGTCTGCACTCGATGTCGTAATCCATGGTTGCTCCCCTCAGCCCTGTCGTGGTGGTAGTAGTGCACCCAGCACAGTGCCGACGGCGCTCGGGTTGTGAGATTGGACCAGCACTCGACCTCGGCCACGGAACTTCATGATGACTCCCTCGCCAGCGAAGAACGAATGTCTCCAGGACCCACCGGCCTTGGACAGCGAGTATTCGAGGCTGTCTTCGAAGGCGACGAGATGACCTGTGTCCACGATCAGTTCACCTTCGCAGTAGTGTTCGACGATCCGGCCGAATGCTGAGACCAAGAGCTGACCGCGACCGGACACATCCAGGAAGAACAAGGACTCACCCGAGAACATGCCCTTGAATCCTTGAAACTGGGTGTCGAGTTCCAGATCCTCGGACGAACCGAGATAGCTTCCCCCGGCACAAAGCCACTGACTGCTCCCATCCAATTCGACGACCTGGACTTCTCCCTGAAGCGTCGGGCTCAATCCGATCTTCCCAGGGATTGCATCCGTGCTCGTATACGTAGAAAGGAAGAAACTGTCTGCAGCCAGCATCCGCTTGATCCCTTTCAAGAATCCCCCGCCGCCGCGTGTCCTGGTCGTGACGTCGATGTCGACATTGACCGTCGCGTGGAACATGGCGCCGGATTCGGACATGAATCGCTCGCCAGGGTCGATCTCTATGAGCGCAGAGGAGAAGGCTCCTTCACCTTGGATCTCGATCTTCATGAATCAGCCCCTCAGATAGCCGGTGAGCCACGAAGCCGTCTCTTGCATCGTGCGCGTCTGCAGGTAGAGCTTCCCTTTGCCTGAAAACTCCATCGTGAGACCTTCGCCTGAGAAGAGTGTCTGTTTGATACCGCCAGCGCCGCGTATGCGATAGTCCAGGGTCGGTTCCCATCCAACGAGGTGTCCATTGTCGACGATCAGGGTCCCATCCAGTTCACGTTCCAACACGGCACCGTAGCTGTTGAAGAACAGGTCCCCGTGGCCCGAGCATTCCAAGAGAAAGGCACCTTCCTTGGAGAAGAGAGAACGCAATCCACCAAACCTGGTGCGGATCTCCACATCTTCCGAGCAGGCCAGAAAGGATCCGGCGGTCAGCAGGAACGTGTCTCCCTCCAGTCGTCGATGCATGACCATGCCGGGCGTCGACGGGGAGAGAGCCAGCCAGCCACCCTGCGGGCCTTGGTATTCGCCGAGAAAGAAGGACTCTCCTCCCAGGAACTTTCTCGCGAGGCCAGACATCAACCCTCCGGGCATCCGTGTCTTGAGATCCAGTTCGGAGCCCATGCGGCTCATGGCTCCGCTCTCGACGAGAATGACCTCGTTGGGCTCGAGCTCAACTGTGAGATCCCCGTAGTCGGGATTACCATCGATCCGATGTTTCATGACACCTCTGCAACCAAGAACAAGGTCGGCTGGGGGGCAGGCCATCCGAAGATTGTCCCATCGAGTCGACAGATGCCATCCCCAATCCGGACGATTCATGAGATCGCTCAGAACCAACACGGGACCGGCTTGGTCGAGGGCGTGTATGGGGCAGGCAGTGCCCCGTGGGAGACCTTGCAAGGCGTCGGCTCCTAGCCCGGATGATTCATGAGATCGTTGTGAATAAATGCGAGATCGGCGCAGCCGAGCTCGTTCTTGCGGTCTGACGAGCGCATTTCGAGTTCGGGGGGGGCTGCGCGAGGTATGAGGCGACCCAAGAGGGGCGTCGAATCGAAGCCATGCCGAGCGAAACGATAGGTTCGCGGTCCTGGACCGAAAGACGCCGTCAGACGCATCGAGGCATGAATCGTTCGGGCTAGGGAGGCTCGTGATTTCCCGTGAAGCGGCACTCGAATGCTCGATACTGTAAAGGCGAACCGAAGGGAGTATCCATGACCGCACCGGAATCCAACGAAGCCAGGACCAACATCGAATCGAAGAACCGCATGACTGCCTTGCGCCAGTGGTTCGGAGCTCTCGCCAGGTGGCAGAAGGTCTGCCTTGCGGTCGCGAGCCTCTTCCTTTTCCTCGGCCTTGTGGCCTCGGTCGTGGAGGGCTCCTCCTCGCCCAGCGGGAGTGGCCAGGATGGACAGTCCTTGGAGAGCGCCGAGGGAGCGGGAGGTCCCTCCTCCCTGCTTCCCGGCTCGGGTCAGCACGGCAATCCTGGGGCGGGTGGCCAGAAGAGTTCGCAGGAAGGAACCGGCACCTCTCCCTGGTCGGCAGGCTTCTTCCGGCTCGGCTTCAGCTTTTTCGCTGGCTTCTCGATCGGGATGGCCCTGCGCAGCTTCCTGAAGCTCCTCGTCGTTGGATCGGGAATCGCGCTCCTCTTCCTGTTCCTGCTCTCCTACGGCGAGTTGATCAGCGTCAATTGGACCGCCATCGACTCCCTCTTCGAGAACTTCGCCAGGCGCATCTCTGAAGAATCGGGTCGGTTCCAGTCCTTCATCACCGGTAGCCTACCCTCTGCGGGGCTGGCGAGCCTTGGCCTGGCCACCGCGCTCCGGCGCGGACCTCGCTAACCCGGACTATTCATGACCTCGATGCTCGCAACTTTCTCATGAATCGCTCGGGTCAGGGGGCTACTTGCCGATCGACCACTGCAGGCCGTTGCTGAGTTCGAGTGTGCCCCTGAGGTTGGTGCTGTCGAAGGCGAGAGTCTGGAAGACCAGCTGCACGCCCGCGAGGCTCTTGTTGTTGGGGATGGCGAGGGAGTGTTGGAAGCGGATCCCCCGCGTGATGCCCGTTATGCCAAAGTAGCCGCTGGGCGCGAACTGGACGAAGCCCGCCGATCCGAACCGTACCGGGCGCGCGGCGAGTGACCCGAAGAGCGTGATGTGCGTGGCGAATGCCAGGCTCGTGGCACCTGTGATCGTCGCGGGCTTGCCCAGCACGGGGTCGCTTCCTTGGATCCAGGTTGAGCCGTAGGGGGTGCCGAGCGGCTCCGCCGTCGCTCCGTTGTCGATCATGAAGATCTCCTCGCCTATGGCTGGCTGGAAGCCGCGGACGAGAACCTGGCTTCCTATCGTGACACGGTAGCCCGGGCGCTTCTCGAAGTACCCCAGTCCATCGCCCGTGCCTGGATTGATGTCGAAGACCTTTGTTCCCACAGGAGTACCGTCAGTGACCAATGTCTCGGCCCCTTTACCGATCAAGTTGGCGGTGAAGTAGACCTTGCGGCTACCGATGGCAGAGATGCGCGTGGCAAAGGTGTTGGCCTTGCCCGGACGGTAGTCGAGGAAGAGCCGGGTGCCTCCCGGGGATCCATCGCTGACGAAGAGCTCGTGGCCGGTTGCGGTTGTGAAGGCACGGAAGAAGATCCTCCCATTGCGAGCCGAGAGCCCGAATGGCGAGCTGCTCTTGCTCCCTGGCAGGAGGTCCTTGACGAGTCTGGTCCCGGCAGAAGTGAAGTCGGTCACCCAGAGCTCGGTACCCTTGGCCGAGGTGGTGGCAGCAAAGTAGATCTTGCCCTGGCTGAAGGTCATGGAGGAGGGATGGGAGCTACGAGTGCCTGGAGCGATGTCCTTGAGCTGTTTCGTGCCCTTGGGGGTCCCGTCGGTGATGTAGAGTTCTGTGCCTCCCGAAGCTTCGAACGCCCGGAAGACGACTTTGTCGCCATACCCCGTGAAGTCTCCAGGCATGCTGCTTCCACTGCCAGGTACAAGATCCTTGAGACGCATGGTTCCTAACGGTGTGCCATCCGTAACCCATGGCTCGGATCCCGAAGCCGCATCATTTGCCGAGAAGTAGACCTTGCCTCCGATCGAGGTAAGCGCGCCCGGAGACGATCCCGGTCCTGTGCGGATCTGCCTGAGGAGCTTCGTTCCTGTCGGTTTGCCGTCGGTCACGTAGAGCTCGTTTCCCCTCGGCCAGATGTTGGAGTCGAAGACGAGCTTGTCGCCCACGACCGCGAAGGACTGGATTTTGGAGCCGGACCATCCAGGGTTGAGGTCCTTGAGCAAACGCGTCCCCGATGCCGTGCCATCCGAGATCCAGGGCTCCAGGCCAGAGAGGCCATCGTTGGCGCCGAAGACGACATACTTGCCGAAACGCACGATTCCCACCGGGAAGGAGGACAGGTTGACCTTGCCCTTGTTGAGGTCGAGTCGGCGGAAGGACTTCCCTGACTTCATCTGCCAGAGCGCATTGCTGAGAATTCCATCGTCGGCGATGTAGTAGAGTGTGACTGCGTCGAAACGGGTCAGGTAGGCAGCGTTTCCAGAGGCGGTTCCGGGCCTCGTGTCACGAAGCGTCTTGGTCCCGGACAAAGTGCCATCCGAGACGCAGAGTTCCCAGCCCGTCCCTGGGGTCACATCCAGCCCCTGGTAGTACAACTTACCGAGGCTCTCCACGACGTTTGTCCAGCCCCCGGTGCTCTTGGGCGTGAACATCTTGGTGCCCGCAGGCCTGCCATCGCTCACGAAGATCCTGTAATCGTTCCGGCCGATCTGGCTGCACCAGTAGACCTTCTTCCCCGAGGAATCCAGATACGAACGGAACATGTGCCCCGAGGACTTTCCAGGCCAGGCATCGATCAGGGGGAGCGTGCCCGCCGAGGTGCCATCGGTGACATAGGGCTCGAAGCCCTTGCCCGGAATGTAGGCACGGAAGATGACTTTGTTGCCGAGAGGCGTGGCCTGGTAGGTCGAGGCACCCCATTCCTTCCCCGGCCTGAGATCCTTGACCAGCTTCGTGCCGGAGGAGGTTCCATCCGAGACCCAGAGTTCGAAGCCACGACTTCCATCATCGGCCGAAAACACGATCTGGCTGGAACCCAAGGGGCAAGGCGAAGATGGATAGGAGTGCTGCCACCCAGTGCGGATGTCCTTCACCAGCTTCGTGCCTGCGGGTGTACCGTCCGTCACCCACAGTTCTTTCCCGACGGTTCCGTCGTCGGCAGTGAAGAAGAGCTTCTTTCCATCCTTCGTGGCCCGGAAGTAGCCAGGCCATGAAGGCATCGGGCCCTTCTGGATGTCCTTGAGGAGTCTGGTGCCCTGCGCCGTTCCATCAGAGATGAAGAGTTCGATTCCTGTCTCGATGACCTGCGTACCTACGGTCACGGTGCTTCTTGCACGGAAGACCACCGAGTTCTTTCCCAAGAGGACGAGTTCGTCAGGTGCGCTGGAGCCGCTCCCTCTGTAGAGGTCCTTGACCATCCGTGTGCCAGCTGTGGTGCCATCCGTGATCCACAGCTCGGCGCCCGAGGACCCGTCGTTGGCTGTGAAGAAGACGCGTTTGCCGTCCTGCGTCACGACTGCGTTGCGTGCGCCACTGGATATCATTCCCGGCTCGATATCCTTGAGCAAACGGGTGCCAGCCTGCGTGCCGTCGCTGATGTAGATCTCCTCGCCGGTCTTTGGATGGTTCACCAGGAGGAGGATCTGCTTTCCAAGGCGTGTAAAGGTTGACGGCCCTTTCCAGCTTCCCTGCGAGTAGATGGGCCCGGCCTGGACCTTCGTCGGCATCGCCAGGGTGTTGATGTCCTTGAGAAGCTTCGCGGTTTGCGCGGGCAAGTGCGCGGAAGACGATAGAAGGACTAGAGAGAGGAGGAGGCTCGGCTTCATGACGGACCCGACCTGGATGGAAGATGGCCATCGCACCGGGAGGAGGGCGTCACCGGAACGTCCCGCATCTTGCCAGTCAGGCTCGAGGACGACAATCCCCCTCCGCCATTCCGGATCTAGGACTGCTGCAGAATCCGGGACTCCCGATGAACGTGGACGCCCGGGGCTTTCTTGGTGGTGCGTGGCGTGTTGCGGGCTCACGCGCGGGATCCGGGCAGGAAGGACAGCGAGCTGGTGGATAGGGGGCTGGGTGGACTCTCGCCTTTGCCAACGCTGTCCACGTGGGGATTCCCTGATCCACGGGCAAGGCCTAGGATGCCAGCGAGGCTTGTTCCCCCCTTGCCCTGTTCCCAGCGCCTCCTGCAAGGAGCTCTTCGTGGTAGTCCTCTCCCGCTGGATCCTGCTCGCCCTCGTTCTGTCTCCCCTCACCGCTCTTCTTCCAGCCCAGAATCGTCTGGGTAGAAGTTTCGGTACCGAGGGTAAATCGCAGTTTCCCGAAACGACCGTGGGCCTGCGCGGCCTGGGCATCGCTGATTTCGACAGTGACGGGGACCTGGATGTGTTCGGACTCAACCAGGGTGCCACGAGTTACACGTACTACAACGACTCAAAGGGGAACTTCCTGAGGAGCGTCGTCACGATCCGCAACGGCCTGCTCGCCTATGCGCTGATCGCCGCAGACGTCAACGGCGACAAGCAGATCGACCTGATCGTGGGCACGGTGAATGGAGGACTCTTGGCCAAGGGCCAGACGGTCCTTCTGCTGAACATCGGTTCTGGGGGCTTTGTCGATGCCACGAAGACCCACATGCCGAAGGATGCTGACGTCACTTTCGGTCTTGCACTCGGCGATGTCGACGGTGATGGCGACCCCGATCTGGTGCTGGCCAACGGTGCACTTCAAGGCAGCAAGGGCCAACAGAACCGGCTCTATCTCAACAACGGGAAGGGTGTCTTCAAGGATGTCACCAAGACGCAGATGCCCGTAGATTCGGACAACAGCCAGGTCGCCAAGATGGGCGATATCGACGGCGATGGCGATCTCGACCTCCTCTTTGGCAATGGCTCTCTCGGGATGGCACCGCAGGGGCAGAAGAACCAGATCTACCTCAACAACGGCAAGGGTGTGTTCACCAAGGCTGGCAAGCCCTGGCTCTGGACCCGAAGCGAAGTGACGAACGACCTCCTCCTCGTGGACTTGGATGGAGACAAGGATCTCGACCTGATCGAAGCCAACGGGGATTGGAAATATGGGGGGCAGAATCGCGTCTACCTCAATCTGGGATCCAAGGTCGGGTTCGCGGAACTGGCCAAGGCCATGCCCTTGGAGTCCTTCTATTCGACCGCCCTGGCCTCTGCCGACCTCGATGGCGATGGCAAGCTCGATCTCTACGTGGGCAACTACAAGGCGCCTGATCGACTCCTCCTCGGCAATGGTCGAGGGTCCTTCACGATGCCCAAGACCTCGATGATCTCCGAGGAGTTCAACAACAGCAACTGTGTTCAGATCGCCGACCTCGACAAGGATGGCAACCTGGACATCCTCAGCGGGGGCTTTGGTCCGGTGAGGTTGATCCTCGGGCTGGGGAAAGGCAGGTTCCTGGAGACCACGTCCGGGGTTCTCGCAGGTCTCACGATACCTCTCAACAAGGCATTGGGCTCTGCGGACTTCGATGGAGATGGATACGCCGATCTCGTCGAAGCCTCCAAGGATTGGGCCGACAAGCAGAACCGCATCCGCTTTGGTGACGGTCAAGGGGGCTTTGTCGACAAGACCAAGAGTCATTTTCCCAAGGACAGCTATACGAGCGAGGTCATTGCTACCGGAGATGTCGATGGAGATGGAAACGTGGACATCGCCTTCGCCAACCTTGGCCCGAATGCGCTCTATCTGAACCAGGGAAAGGGGCGGTTCAGCGATGTCAGCTCTTCGTCCTTGCCCAAGAATACCGCTCGATCCACGGCCCTGGTGTTCGTCGACGTGGACAAGGACAAGGACCTGGATCTCGTCATCGCGAACGAGAATGCCTCCAATGAGCTGTGGCTCAACAATGGAAAGGGTGTCTTCTCGCTCTCCAAGACCTTTCCCAAGGACAAGGACAGGAGCCTCGATGTCGTGGTCGAGGATCTGGACGGGGATGGAGACCTGGATCTGTTCTTCGCCAATGGGATGCACGCCTGGCCCAAGAGCATCGGACAACAGAATCGGATCTATGCCAACGACGGCAAGGGCGTCTTCACCGATGTGACTGCCAAGAGGCTGCCCGTCCTGGCCGATGCCAGCTCCAAGGTGGATGCGGCGGATGTGGATGGCGACGGAGATGTGGACCTCTTCGTTGCCAACCGCAACGTCAGCAGCCTCGGTGGCCGGCAGAATCACCTTCTGCTAAATGATGGCAAGGGACGCTTCACGGATGCATCCAAGGGCCGTATTCCGCTGGATGTGGACAACACCTGGGTTGCCGTGTTTGCCGACCTGGATCTGGATGGAGATCCCGACCTCCTTCTGCAGAGCTACTCGCTGGCGAGTACCCTGGGCAAGGTGGTCTTTCTCGAGAACGACGGCAAGGGCCGGTTCAGCGACAAGACCAAGCAGCGGATCCCCGACATCTGGGGGATGAAAGGGCTGGCAGAACCTGCACTGGTGGACCTCGATCAGGATGAGGATCTGGATTTGGTGTTCGGACGGACCACCTACAAGAATCGTTTCCGGCAGATCCATGCTCCCCGGATTGCACGTCTTGCCCAGGTCTATGACATCCATGTCTTTGCGGAAACCGGGTTGGGACGCAAGTCCAGGGTCGTGATTCCGCTCCACGCCTTGGGGGCTCTGCCTCGGCCGATCAAGCTTCCGGTCTTCGGCTCTCTGAGCCTCTCTCCCACGCAGATCCTCCTGGGCTCCCCCTTCCTGGTTCCTGGTCATAAAGCCTTCTTGTACCGGCTGCCGTTGCCATTGCAGCCTTCACTGGTCGGTCTCGACTTGCACACGCAGACCTTGGTCCTCCACGGCGACAAGGGCCAGCAGCTCCGCTTGAGCAACTGGATCAGCGACCGCATCCTGCGCTGATCGAAGCAGGATCTGTGGTCTGACGAGGAGATTGCGAGTTCGGGGGGGGGCTGCGCGAGATATGAGGCGGCCCAGGAGGGTCGTCGAATCGAAGCAATGCTGAGCGAACCGATAGGTTCGCGGTCCTGGACCGAAAGACGCCGTCAGACCGCAAATGCGAGATCGGCTGCGCCGATCTCGCCTTCGCTCACAACGATCTCATGAATCATCCGGGTAAGGACGAAAGGTCCCCGTCAGACGCATCGAGGTCCTGAATCGTTCGGTCTAGGTTCCAGTCGCGCGTCATTTGGATTGGGTCGCAAGCTGGCTGAGAGATATGGCATTGCAGACCTGCTTTTGCAAGAAATGGAGGAGCCTGCGGAATCGTCTCAGCCAGCCCGCTCGCTTGTCGGGAACAGAGCTTTGCGAATGAGCACGATTCTCTGCTTCCTTGATGCGGCGACGTCATCCATGGATGGGAAGCAGGCAAGCGACTCAGTAGCCGATCGTCAGGTGAATACCGTTGCTGGCTTCGAGGCTGCCAGAAAAGTTGCTGGGGTCGAACGCCCAGGTCTGGAGGACGACGCGGACACCGATGAGGCTCTTGTCCTTGCGGATGGGCAATAGTGCTTTGAGACGATTGCTACCGATCGCTGCCAAGAGAGTCGTAGATCGTCCGAGGTTGATGTAGCTGTAGCTTCCGGGCCCGACAAGGGCAGGATTGCCGGCAGTTCCCACGAGAAGGATCTGGACGGGGTTCTTCACGACAGTGGTGGAGAGGACGTTTACCGTGCCGCCGAGTGTCGGATCGCTGGCGGTCGAGCGTGTCGAGCGCGAGATCTGGCCGATCGGGGTGGCGGTGCCCTCGTTGTCCACACGCCATAGACGATGATCGGATGGCGTGGAGTTGCTCATGCCCAGGTAGACGAATCCACTCTCGACGGCAAAACGAGGATGGCCGTTGGTGCGGTTCCTGGGGTTGCTGCTGCCGGTAGGATGGATGTCCCAGCTCATCACCTTCTTCGTGGCCAGATCGATGGACTGGAGCTCGTTGCCTTTGCCCCCATGGCTCGAGGAGAAGTAGAGCCTGCGGGATCCGACCGCGGTGAGGTATCGGGGATCACTGCTCTTGCTTCCCGGCACGAGATCCAGGAAGAGTCTTGTGCCGGAAGCCGTTCCGTCCGACTCCCAGAGTTCGTTGCCGTTGGCAGCCGTGGTTGCCGAGAAATAGAGCCGATCCCCCGAGGTGAGGAGGTTACCGATATTGGAGCTGGTGGGGCCCGTGAAGATGTCCTTGACCCTATTGGTCCCTGCAGACGTGAAATCTGTTACCCAGAGTTCAGCACCCACCTTTCCGTCATTGGCACTGAAGTATACCTTTCCACCCATGAGGGCCATGTCCATGGGGAAGGAGCTGTTGCTTGCGGAGATATCCTTGAGCATTCTGGTGCCCTTCTGTGTGCCATCCGTGAGGATGAGTTCATAGCCTGTGTTCGGAAGACGTGCAGCGAACACGACCTGATCGCTCCTGTACCCTGCAAAGTCGCTGGGATAGCTGCTGGCAGTCCCCGGCATGAGGTCGGCCACAAGTCGAGTTCCAGCAGCCGTGCCGTCCGTGATCCAGGCCTCGCTCCCGGATTGAGTTTGGTAGGCCGTGAAGTAGATGCGGTCGCCGATTCGGGTCAGGCTGGCGGGGGCTGATCCGGATGGGCCCCGCTCGATGTCCACCAACAGTTTGGTGCCTGCCTTGGTACCATCGGTCATCCAGAGCTCCGAGCCACTCTTGCCGTCGTCGGCTTGGAAAATGCAATGCTTGCCCAAAAGGGTCAGGTCTGAAGGGTTGGAGGAGCCCTTGCCAGTCTTGATGTCGATGAGTATGGCAGTGCCCGCCTTGGTGCCATCGCTGATGAAGAGCTCGTTGCCGTTCTTGCCATCGTTGGCCGTGAAGAGGATCCTGCCGAAGAAGGGGAGGATGTTTGTCACCTGATCATCTTGTGTCGGACCGGGCTGCTCTCGATTGATGTCGAAGAGCTTTGTCGATGCGGCGGTACCCGAGCTGTACCAGAGTTCAATTCCATGGAGGCCATCATCGCCTGTGAAGGCTATCGAGCCGGGCAAGACCTCGGTGAGATAGGCGGGAAAGCTGGAGTAGATCCCCTTGTGGATATCCTTGACGACCCTTGTTCCTGCGACTGTGCCATCGGTGACACCGAGCTCGAATCCCGTGTTCGGTGTCAGGTCTCTAGCCACGAAGAAGACCTTGCCCTTGGTGTACGTCATCGCGTAGATCGGCACCTTGATGCTTCTGGCCGCGCTGAAGACCCTGGTGCCGAGCTTGGTGCCATCGGTGACATAGATGTCTGACCCGCCTCTGGAGTTGTGCGTTGCGAAGTAGCAGAGCTTGCCGGAACTCATTGGACTGTAGAGAACGCCACTAAGGCTCCCCTGCCGGCCATCCACGAGCATGTAGGTGCCCTGGGTGGTTCCATCCGTGATCCAGGGTTCGTAGCCATTCGTGCCGTCATAGCCGATGAAGATCACCCGTCTGTGAGCCAGGTCGATGGGCGAGGAGACGTCCAGGGAGGCGCCGGAGCCCCGACCGCGCAAGATGTCCTTGACGAGAGACGTGCCTTTGGCGGTGCCGTCGGTGATCCAGAGTTCGTTCCCGCTCTTGCCATCATTGGCATCGAAGAGCATCTTGAGTGGCCCGATGGGTGTGAAGTGTTGGGGGTAGCTTTGCCAGACGCCTGCACGCAGGTCGAGGATGCGTCGTGTTCCGGCATTCGTTCCATCAGTGACCCATGGTTCGCCATCGGGTCCCTGAAAGAAGACCCGATTGCTCACCAGATTGCTCGCGAGGTCCTCGACGGAGGAACTCGCAGTTCCGGCAGTCATGTCTTTGAGGAGTTTGGTCCCCTTCTTTGTTCCATCCGAGATAAAGAGCTCGTAGCCGGTCTTGGGCGTAAAGGCACGAAAGACGATACGAGTCCCCAGGCGGGTGATCTCTGTTGGGTAGGAGTGATAGAATCCAGGACTGATGTCGGCGACCATCACCGTGCTTGCTCTCGTCCCTCTCGTCGTCCAGAGCTCGTAGCCAAACTTGGATGTCAGGGCGTTGAAGTAGATGCGGGATCCCACGGCCGTGAGATCGGACGGATGGCTACTTGCCTTCCCAGGATTGATGTCGGCGACCAGTTCGTAGCGGATACCATCGAACCGGAACAACTCTCTCCCCGTCGCTTCTGTCGTTGCGGCGAAGTAGACCCAGGATCCGACCTTCAGGAACGGCAACTTCTCCGTGGACGTCGATTCGACTCTTGAGGGTTCCGGAACGGAGTGTTTGGGGGGAGTCGGTATGCGGATCGAGTTCAGGTCCGTGATCTCCACTGGGGCCTTCTGGGCCTGGGCTGGGATCACGAGCAGGTTGGCGCCTAGGAGCAAGGCCAAGGTCGCAATGGCGTGATGTGTGGAAAGTGAGGCGAAACCCATGGGGGATGATTCTACCAAGAGACACGATGTCGACGAGTCAGGTTCCTGGATTCGGGAGGCGGGCCTTGACCTGGGGCTCCTCGGTGCTTGCACCCGGGCGCCTTGATGGGATTCTGGAATGGTATGAGGATTTGCATCCTACTCCGTTTCAGTGGCTCTCTTTGGTCTCGTTGATCCTGTCTTCCTCGGCAGCCGCGGTCCGGACCTTGCGTTTCTTGTTCGCTTCGATAAAGCTCGGCGCCCACTGGATCTTCTCGCGTTCACGATCGACGTAGCGGACACCGTTCTTCATCCAGTCTGCTGCGGGCGCGCCCTTGAGGTGGTGATCGAAGAACTGGGCCATGCGACGCGCCCAGTCCTTCTGGTTCTGACGCTTGCGCAGGCCGTGGGGCTCGCCGTTGTAGTTGAACAGATAGGCCTCCTTGTCCAGGCGGCGCAAGGCCATGAAGAACTCGATGCCATTGGTCCAGGGAACCGCACCGTCGCCGTCGTTGTGCAAGATCAGGACCGGTGTCTTCACGCGGTCGGCGTAGAACAGGGGTGAGTTCTGCCAGTACCGCTGTGGGTATTGCCAGGGCGTGCCGCCGATGCGGCTCTGTGTGCGTTCGTATTGAAACTGGCGTGACCGCCCGGACTGATAGCGGATACCGCCATAGGCGCTGAACATGTTGCTGACCGGGGCGCCGGATTCCGCAGCGGCGAACAGGTTGGTGCGCGTCACGAGGTGGGCGGTCTGGTAGCCGCCCCAGCTGTGGCCGGCGCAGCCGATCGCCTTGCGGTCGACGAACCCCTGGTCCAGCAGGTGCTGCACGCCGGAGATGACGCACTTCTCGGCGGATTCTCCTGGATAGCCCACCGTGTAGACGATGTCCGGGACGAACCAGAGGTAGCCGTTGCTCACGTAGTAGGCTGCGTTCGGAGATGTGCCGGGCCTTGGGCCACTGTAGCGATGGATGTTGTCGGCATTGCGTTCGTAGAAGTAGACCATCATGGGATACTTCTTCCTTGGGTCGAAGCCATCGGGCTTCACCAGGTAACCCTGCAAGGGTGTGCCGTCATGGTTGGTCCAGTTGACGAGCTCTGCTTTTCCCCAACGCACCTGCTTCTGGAGCTCGCATGCGTCCGTGACTTTCCTCATGTCTTCGAATTCGAGATCCGACACCCACAGGTCGGGGAACTCCGCGAAAGTCGACTTCGAGAACATCAGGCGATCCGCCTTCTTCGCCCTGCGCAGACCTCCCAGAGACGCGTCGACCATGACGAGCTGCTTGGGCTTCTGCAGTTCGACCGTGGAATCGGTGAAGTAGCAGCGCGCCTTCGTGACGTCGTTCTTGGCGTTCAAGAGGATGTTGGCGGGGATGTATTGGCGGACCCAGGGATCCAGATCGTCGTCGTCGCCCTCGAGGTCGAATCTCGTGTATCGAAGCACGACTTTGTTGGCGCGTCCGTAGCCGTCGGTCACGCAGCTGGCAGCGCAGGTCTTGACATTGATCTTCCACAGATCATATCGGTCGTAGATGAACACGTAGTCCTCTCCCTCTCCCCAGCCAGCGATGCCGTACGATCTCGCTGGTTGGGGTCGATCCTCCAAGACGTTGTGCAAGGGTAGGCTCACTTCCTTGGACAGATGCCGCTCTTCGAGTGTGTCGACGTCGATGATGTACCATTGGTAGTCGGGGCCGAACCAGGTCAGCCATCGACCCGAGGGCGAGGCAGAGAGGCGTGTGCGAGCCTTCTTCTTGATCAGGCGTCGTGTGCCGTCGATCGTGTTGATCAACCAGGTGTCGCTGTACAGCCCGTCCCAGGTCTGGAGCCGCTCGTAGGGTTTGCTCGAGGTCGCCATGGCGCGCGAGCCATCACGCGTGATGAGGCGAACCGACGGGAGGTCCTTGTCGCCGAGCACGACTGCCCGATTGCTGGCCAGGTGCCATGCGCAACTCAGCGTTGGATTCTTGTTTCTCCGTGCCTGTTTGGCTTGTGCAGGTTGGATGTGCCCATCCTGCCAATGCCAGATGTCGACGACGACTCGCTCCTCGGGGAGGATGTCAGGCAGCTTGGGAGGATCCTTGCGCTTGATGCCGAATGCGAGCAACGTTCCATCATCAGAGAACGACAGACCCGAGGGTTGGATCTTCGCCTCGGGAGGGATGCCCTTCGAGTCTGCTGTGATCAGGCGGCGTGCCGGGTTCTTGTCGAAGTCCCACAGATAGATGTCGTTGCGTGGATCATTCTTCGCATCCTTGGGGGATTTCTTGGGACTGGCTTCCTTCTTGTTTTTGGTGCGAGTCTCGCCCTTCTCCTTCTTCGCCTTTTCTCGTTTTTCCTTCTCTACCCGTTCGCGCTCCTTCTTCTCGGCTTTACGCCTGAGCGTGTCGACGACATTGCTCGTGAACGCCAGCTTCTGGTCGTGCGAGTCGGTCGTGAATCCGCGATAGGACGCCGAGCATTCGACCAGGGTGACGCGGTTGCCGCTATCGAGTTCCATGGCGTGCAGGCCATCGGGGAGGACGATGCCATTCGGCTTTGCAGGTGCCGCGAGCTTCTCTACCTTGTCCTGACTCACTCGGGTCTTCTTGTCGCCTTTGGAGCCTTCTTGCTTCAAAGGTCGGCTGCCTGGTGCCGCCCTCTTCGGTTCGCGCTTCTCTTCGCGGAACTTGGAGACAAGTGTAAGCCACTTGTCCTTCGCATGAAGTGAGTAGCTCTGGATTCCCTCGAAGCGTTGCTCGGTTCCAGTTGCGAGATTGCGAATCACGAGTGGATTGCCACCCTTGTCCGCATTGGTACGTGCATCGCCTGAGTTGCCTGCAGAACCGCGTACGCCTCGCCGGGGGCCTCTGGATCGAGCACTGCCTCGTGCCCTTCGACGACTGCCTTGGCTCGTGCCGCGCCTCCCTTCTGTTCGTAGTTCACCCTCGCTCTCTGTCGGTTTCTTAGCTGTTTTCTTGCTGGTCGCTTGTTTGTTTGGCTCCTTCGCCTTTTTCTCATCGTTGGGTTGATAGAAGAGATGCTTGCCATCGCGGTCCAGTCGATAGCCATGGATCTTTCCGATCATCTCGACCTTTCCGTTTGTGAGATCGAGGATCGCGAGCTCTCCGCGGTCACGCCCACCACGGCTTCGCCCCCGACTGCCGCGCGGTCCTCGTGTGACCCGTGCGATCGCCGCCGCCCTCCGGGCCTCTGCTGCCGCGCGCGCTTCCTGCTCCTTGCTCTTGGCCGTGGCTTCGAGTTCCTTGGCCTTGCCACCATGGAGTTTCGCGATCTTCTCGCGGCGCTCCTTCTCCACGGACTTTTTGACGACGAAGACGACGTAGCGCCCGTTCGCCGAGAACCGGGGTGAGTCACCTCGCGCGTGCCGATATTCCTTGTCGCCATCGATTTCGGCGACGACCAGCTCTCCGTCACCCCAGGCGGGATTCACCGCGTACGCGATCCACTTTCCGTCGACGGACAGGGTTGAGTTTTGAATCGATGGCCAGGCGTCATAGTCCTGATGGGTGATGGGTCGCTTGAGGTCCTGCGCCGGAAGCGCCATGGACAGGGTGGATGCGGTGATGGCGAGAACGGCCGCCCATGCAGCGGCTCCAGGAAAGCGTACGTTTGGCATCGAGCCTCAGGGTCGAACTACGAGAGAGACGGATTCGGCATCTTAGGAGCACTGCTGCCCCCTCCTGGCCCAGGAGGTCGCGAATTTGTCCCAAGTCCGTCGGGAGGCTGCTCGGAGTTGAGGTCGACCTGGATGTGGCGGTGGGAGCCCGTTCCACAGGTCGAACCCATGTCCTCTTTATGCGTTCGAGCGGGCTGTCCTTCTGTCACGGATGTGGGAAGCAGCTCAGAATGTAGAAGACCATCCGCTCCTTCTTTCAGCATGCGTGACGAATCCTGAACATGCGACGACCGACTCCGAAGATCTCCTTGATGGTCATTCTCCTGAGCGTCCTGGCTTGCAACAAGGCGGTCGGCCATCAGATCGGTCAGCGCGTCGTGAAGCCCGCTTCTCTGCTCGAGTCGAGACTACGGCTGCATGTGCAGATGCTCGCTGGGAATATTGGTCCTAGCCCGAACGATTCATGACCTCGATGCGCCTGACGGCGCCTTTCGGTCCAGGACCGCGAACCTATCGGTTCGCTCGGCATTGCTTCGATTCGACGACCCTCTTGGGTCGCCTTCATCTTGCGCAGCCGTCCTGAACTCGAAATGCGCTCGTCAGACCGCAAAAACGAGCTCGGCTGCACC
>JAJRTL010000196.1 GCA_024278315.1 Planctomycetota bacterium
CGGTCACCGGGAGTGCATAACCGGTTGGCCCAGTGATCTTCAGGTCGCATCGATATGGGTTGGCCAACAAACCAAAGCTGTGCCGCGTATCACCCTTCACTCGAATCCTCTTGCCACCCTCTTCGATCCACGCGGTACCGAGGGGCAGGACCTGGAACTCGTAGTCGCCGTCGGGCAGGTCCACGTAGAAGTCCTGCTCGAAGACCTCGGTCTCGGCACCCAAGAAACCCGGGAGTGGATACATCTCGTCCACGCGATCCGTGAGCCGTCTGGCCAAGAGCTTCACAGGTCGATCATGATTGCGAGCGAACACACCCTTGACCGTGAGGTGCAACCGGCTCCGCGCCTCCGGCGCTATGAGGGTCACGAAGGACTCCAGGACCGGCATGGATGGTGGCAGTATTTGGCGCGCCGTGGCAGGAGGAGGATTCTTGGGCTTGCTGCCCGGAGAGCAGATCGAGAAGAGACCCGGCTCCAGATGATCAAAAGAGGCATAGCCGTAGGAATCGGTGTGGACCGCCCTCACCAGTTGCGGTTCCGCGATCTGCTTCAAGGGGCTCCGGTACAGAAGGACCTTCCCTTCTCTGACCGGACCTCTCAAGTCGTTGGAGAGCAGGAAGACATGGATTCGTCTCAGGCCAGCGCGGAACTGGATCCTCTCCTTCTGCACCCCACTGAAGGGTGCCACCCGGCGGAAGCTCGCGAACTCACCGAATCGTCTGGCCTTGCCGATCACTCGTAACCAGGTCCAATGCCCAGCCGGAACCGTGATCGTCAATCGACCCTCGTGCTCCCGACTCATCAGATCAGATCGCCCGCCCGCGAAGGCCATTCCGAGCGACAGAGGAGGCTCCTTAAATACGGACCAGTCCACGCGTCCACCCAAGGGCTTCCCCTCGTCATCGACGACCTCCAACTCAAGCGTTGCAGTGCCTTTGACGTCCAGCAGCAGTCTCCGATCCGAGTTCGGTCTTGACGCATCAGAGCTCGCACTCTCAGGGCTCAGGGAGCGCATCTCCTCTGTCCCCCCTACTGCCCACACACTCTCTCCGCGCCCCTCCCCCACGCCTGAATCGCCGATGGCCTCGGCATTCCACAGCAGGACAAGGGCGACGAGCACAATGACGCAAACCGCAAAAGAGGTCCACTTGAGTTTCATCGACATGAAATGCTCCCACCCTCGCAATGTGTGCCGCAGACCCAGCAATGCTGGATCAACCACGACCTCAGACCACTCTTCTCCGTGGACTCTTCCTAGCGGACGATCCTCAAGGGCACACCGTTGGTGATGGCCCCGATCCCTCCACGGAGATCCAGCGTCAAGGCAGCGGCGTGGAATGACACCCCTATCAAGCTCGGGAGTTTGGGGATCTTGAACGGCATCGTCGCTCTCCCCTTCGCATCAAGCACGTTGACAAGCCCCAAAGAGAGACTGGTCATGAACAAGGCATCGGGTGCCAGTGGAAGGAGTTCGATCCCCAATCCCGGCACATGACGCAGAGAAATGCCCGGCCGATCCGAGCCCGCCAACAGGAACAAGACGGGGCGCTGGGCCTGCGTCGGCAGAAGCACATTCAGGCTGATCGCCTCGCCGGAACGAGGATAAGGTTGCGTAATGGAGAGAGTCCGAACCTGGAACTTCCAGAGCATTTCCACCGAAGGATGCGTCTGCTTGAGGGCCAAGACCCGCTGGCGACCGACATCGTAGGTCGAGAAGAGGAAGGGACCACTACCCCGGTTCCAAGCCTTGTAGGTGTTATCGGAGATCTTGGTCCAGTCCTTGCCATCATAGAACCAGGTATCCCGCTGCGGCGCCACCCGAAGCCCACCTCCAAACATGAGGATGCCACCCAAAGCAGAGACATACTGCAACTGAGCATTGGCACGCTTGGGCGGAAGGGTCTTGGTCTTCACCTCTTTCCAGTCCTTGCCATCGAACTCCCAGGTATCATTGAGGTCGCCCTTCGAGGAGTACCCCCCAAACAAGACGATGCGTCGTCGAGAGGCATCGTAAACCATCGCGGAGGCATACCGGGAAGGAGGCCTTGTCTTGCTCTGCATGGTGCTCCAGCCGGTCTTCAGATCCCACTCCAGGAACTGTCCCTGGCTCATGGATACGATCACCTTGTCGCGGATGGGATCATACGTGCAGGCCCGCCAGTACACCGCGGGCGCATTCTTCACCTGGATCTCCTCCCACTTCCTACCATCCCAGGTCCAGCAGTCGTGTGCGTACGTAGATGGATTCCCGGACTTGGACACGCCACCATAGATCCAGACCTTCTTCAGTCCGGAGTGATAGAGAACTAGAAAACCGCTACGGTAAGGAGGTTTCTTGGACACCTGGATGGGCTTGAAATTGCCATTCGAATCGATCCTGCTGATCTCAAGACTCTGTTTGGCCGACAGCTTATCAGGTAGAGAGAAAACGAGCGTCTCATCCCTGGCTTCGTCGTGTACGAGACCGTCGGGTCTCATGGGTGTCTTGTAGACATCGAGAGCCTTCCAGCTCACCTCGTCGTAGGAGAACGTATGGACATCGGAATCGTTTCGGCCTGTTGGAAAACCAAAGGGCATGGCAATCATCAAGACTGTCTTCGACCGATCCATACTGACGCACAGCGGGCCAGCCATCTTCTTTGGCCAGGTCCAGGTGCCGGACTTCCAATCCTTGCCATCCCAGAGAGACGAATACCACCTCACCTCCTTCTTGACTCTATCCCACTCGGTCATGACGTAGAGCACCCTGCCCGATCTCCAGAGTGTCGCACCATATCCAAAGCGCAGTGGCGCAGGATATCTATCATGTCGATACCAGTTCTTGCCATCCCATTCCCATGTCTTGAAAGGTGGATGCCCGAACAGGGAGTCTTCCCCACTGATGAGGACAATCCGCTTCGAGAGAGGGCAGTACATCATCTTCCCCTTGGCCCGGGCATCAGGGATGGTCTTGGGAGTCCGCCTGCTCCAGTCGGTCCCGGTCCACTCCCAGGTGTCTGCCTGCGGCCGGAGTCCGGTAACCCAATCGTTGAAACCCAGCCCCCCACCAAAGAGGACAAGCCGACCTCGGATCGGATCCGTGGCCACGGCTGCCGCAATCCTGGCCGTTGGGCTGTTCTTGGGCTTCAGTAAAGTCCAGTCCTGCCCATCCCAAGCCCAGGTGTCCCCGAAGATCCTCTTGCCGTCAGTGCCTCCAAAGAGAATGACCCTTTTGCTGACTGGATCGTAAGCCATGGCGTGGTGGCTCCGAGCAGTTGGACGATGCAAGGGCTCGCGCGCCTTCCACCCTTTTCCATCCCACTCCCAGGTTTCTTGGCGATTCAGGAATGTGTCTCTCGTGCTGCCCAGGCCACCTACCCCTCCACCGAATTGCACGACGACATCCCGATGCGCATCGTACGCGATCTCAACGCGCATCTTGAGTCTTGGCACTGCCCCCCACTGCGGACCCAAGCGAGCTGGCTGGGCAGACTGAGACCATAGCGGTGTGGCTGCCAACACGACCAGCAGCGCCCCGAAGAATGCAGAGAGATACTTGTCCCGCCCCCGCACGCGGAGGCCAAAACGATCCCACCTCTGGAGAATGTGAAAGCTCCCACCCCGCGAAGACTCCAAGGCCATGAGGATCGACATCATTTGCTCGGCTCCGGTTCGATCACGGTCAGGAAGCTCTGCACGTTGCGTCCTTCAACAGTCTGGGACCAAGGGTGCCCACTCGCGTTGAACTCGAGGCTGTAGCGACGCGCCTGAAGTTTCTTGGTGACCTCTGTGGACAGGAGTGTCCGCATGTTCAAGCCTGTGCTGCTCTTTGCGATGCACCAAACATCATGGTTGACAACAGGATACGGTCCCGATGCCACGGTGTTGAAACTCCTGTATTGTGCGAGGCTATCCCAGAACAGCCAAAGATACGGGTTGTTGACATGCGGGGCTGAAGGGTATGTGCCAGGAGGATTGATGACTCCGAAACCAGGATTCCAGAACAGGGCTTGATTGTAATTGCTGTTGCAGTACTCGAAGATCGGATTCGATGGTTTGTTCCCCGATGCGAACTGCCAGTAAGGGTGAATGTCGCCGTAGAGATGAGGAGTTACCCGATACTGCGGGGGATGGTAGTAGGCGGTCACAGCTCCGGGATCAAAGGACCAAGTCTCATTCCAAACGTACGGAGAGGCGGCATAGACCTCATGGAAGTAAGGTGGGAAATATGGCGGATTCAGATTGCTGAGCCGCGGCATTCCCAGGAACCAGGCGTATTTGTTGTCCATCTTCGCTGCGCCCAAAGGCCGCCTCGTGATGCTATGGAAG
>JAJRTL010000197.1 GCA_024278315.1 Planctomycetota bacterium
CTCGAACCCAGCTACGTGCTGAAGGCTCTGGGCGTCGGGGATGAGCTGGCCCATTCGTCCATCCGCTTCAGCATGGGGCGTTTCACGACGGAAGAAGAGGTGGATCGCACGGCGGATCAGATCGTAGAGGCCGTCAGTAGGCTTCGGGAGCTTTCTCCCCTCTACGAGATGGTCCAGGAAGGAATCGACATCAACAGCATCGAGTGGGACGCCCACTAGACCACAGTCCCAAGAGAGGAGTAGACCATGGCATACAGCGACAAAGTCATCGATCACTACAACCATCCACGCAATGTCGGCAGCCTCGACAAGTCCCAGGACAACGTCGGAACGGGCCTCGTAGGGGCCCCCGAGTGTGGCGATGTCATGAAGCTTCAGATCGAGGTGGACCCTGAATCGGGTCGGATCGTCGAAGCCAGGTTCAAGACCTTCGGATGTGGATCGGCGATTGCCTCTTCCTCATTGGCCACCGAGTGGGTCAAGGGAATGACCGTGGACGAGGCACTCGAGATCAACAACACCAAGATCGTCGAGGAGCTTTCTCTCCCACCGGTCAAGATCCACTGCTCCGTGCTGGCCGAGGATGCCATCAAGAGCGCCATCGCAGACTACAAGAGCAAGCAAGAAGGCCATCAGGAGGGAGCGGCGGAATGAGCGATTCCCATCAAGAAGCAAAGACCAGCGAAGCTCCACCCGCATCCAAGCCGACAGGTGTTGGCATGACGGAGGCGGCAGCCAAGGAGGTCATTCGCATCGTTGCCGAGGAGAACCTTCCCGAGGGCACTGCCCTTCGCGTTGGGGCCAAGGGTGGAGGCTGTTCGGGCTTTTCCTATGTCCTGGACTTCGACCAAAAGGGCAAGACCGAGTTCGATGTCGAGTACGTCTGCCACGGGGTCACGATCCTGATCGACAAGAAGAGCGAGTTCTTCATGTCGGGCACGACCATCGATTTCAACAATGGCCTGCTCAATCGTGGGTTCATCTTCGTCAATCCCATGGCCTCCGGATCCTGCGGTTGTGGGACCTCATTCAGCGTCTAGGCGAATGGCACAGGAGAGCCAGCTGGAGAAACCGGGGCTCGACCACTTCGGGCTCCTCGGCTTGGAACCTTCACCCTCGATCGATCCCGACGAGCTCGAGATCCGCTACCTCAAGGCAAGCCGCAAGGTCCATCCCGACTTGAATCGGGATCGCGAGGAAGCCGAGCTCATCGAAGCCTCCAGCCGGCTCAACGAAGCCTATCGGGTCCTCAAGGACCCTTGGCGCCGACTCCCCTATCTCGCCGAGCTCTATTCGCCCTGTATCCTGGAGGAAACCAAGAACATGGCACCTTGCTTCCTCATGGAAGCCATGGAGCTCGGAGAGATGGTCGAAGAGG
The DNA here is from genome assembly GCA_024278315.1 of Planctomycetota bacterium. Classification (GTDB taxonomy): domain Bacteria; phylum Planctomycetota; class UBA1135; order UBA1135; genus JAJRTL01. The sequence continues at coordinate 1,379 of JAJRTL010000197.1, forward strand.
CACACGCCCATCCCGAAAAAGCCTTGGAGCTCGAACGGGATCTCAGTCAGAGACTCGATAGACTGCAGGCTCGAATCGAGGACCTGCTTCAAGATACCACTCATGCCGATGAGGCCGCCCGCCTCTGCCATGAAGCTCGCTATGTGTTGCGAGCCCTGTCCAATCTGCGCCGTGAGGAAAGCAAGTGATGGAACGCCCTCGAGGACTCGGTCCCGATAGCATCCTGGGGATCGATCTCGGAACGACGAACACCCTTCTGTCCTGGTTCGATGGCCAGTCGACTCTCATCCTGGGCGATCACGATGACAAAGGCCTCCTGCCTTCGGTCGTTGCGATCCTTGAGGACGGTACCGAGCTGGTCGGCGAGGCTGCCAAGGCCCTGGCCCTTCAGCATCCGACAAGAGTCGTTCATTCGGGCAAGAGGCTCATCGGCCGCTCGTTGACCGAGATGCGCGTCGAGGCAGAGCGATTGCCCTATAGTGTCGTCGAAGGGCCTTCGGGCCAGGTCCGCATCAGGATCCCTCTCGACGGCAAGGAGGGGCGTCCGACCTTCAAGGACTACAGCCCAGAGGAGATCTCCGGGCTCATCCTACGTGAAGTCCATCGTCGCGCCTTCGACTCCATGGGGATGCCTGAGTAAGAGAGACCCACACGGATCGTGCTGACCGTGCCTGCCTACTTCGACGATGCCCAGAGGCAAGCCACCAAGAATGCGGCGCGGATCGCGGGGCTGGATGTCCTGCGCCTCGTCAACGAACCGACAGCGGCATCGCTCGCCTACGGCCTGGGTGCTTCCAAGGAGGGGCGCATCCTGGTCTACGACCTGGGTGGCGGCACCTTCGATGTCTCCATCCTCCGGGTCACGGATGGGATCTTCCGCGTCCTCTCCACGCATGGCGATACGCAACTCGGTGGCGACGATCTCGACAGGCTCTTGATGGAATGGATGCTGCAAGCGATCCGGGAGCTTACGGGTGCCGCCCTGGGAAGCGATCCCATGGTCCAATCCACCTTGCGCCGTTCAGCCGAGGGGCTCAAGAAGCGCCTCTCCGAAGCCAACGAAGCCGAGTTGCTCATCGATCACGGTGGCGAGAAAGAACTCCTCCTCCAGATCTCGCGTGACGAGTTCGAAAGCATGATCGCTCCTCTCATCGCGAAGACCGTCAAGAGCGTTCGGGCAGCACTCCAGGATGCCGAACTCGAAGCGGGACAGATCGACGATGTAGTTCTCGTGGGCGGCTCTACGCGTATCCCACTGGTCCGAACAGAACTCGAAACCCTCTTCGGCTCTCCACCCCACTGCGCATTGGATCCGGACCTGGCGATCGCCATGGGTGCTGCCACCCAGGCCTCGGTGCTCGCAGGTGAACAGGACGATCTCCTGCTCATGGATGTCGTGCCGCTGTCGCTCGGGATCGAGACCCTGGGCGGTGCCTTCTCCAAGCTCATCATGCGCAACAGCACAGTCCCCTGCTCCGAAACCGAGGAGTTCACGACGCGCGTGGACGACCAGACGGGAATCGACCTCAACGTCTATCAGGGCGAACGCGAACTCGTTGCAGACTGCCGCAAGATCGGTCAGCTCAAGCTGACGGGGATTCCTCCGATGAAGGGCGGACTGCCCCGGGTCGCTGTAACCTTTTCAGTGGATGCCGATGCCATCTTGCGCGTCTCTGCGCGAGAGTTGCGCTCGGGCCAGACAGCCAGTGCGGAAATCCTGCCGACGCTGGGTCTGGACGAGAACGAAGTGCAGAAGATCATTGTGGAGAGCATCGACAAAGCCGGTGAAGACTTCCAGGCGCGTGAGGCCCTGGAGCTCCGCAACAAGGCTCGAGCCTTGATCCAGGGTACCGATCAGGTCCTGGCCTCTGGAGGTGATGAGGCCTTGGCCCCAGAGCAGGCCTATGCGGTCAAGAAGGC
>JAJRTL010000198.1 GCA_024278315.1 Planctomycetota bacterium
CGGGGAGGGGTAGCGGGATCTGCCCTGATCCCGAGCATGAACCGAACCGGGCGCAGCTCAGCTTACCGCAGCCCAATGCAGCGGACCCTCGTGACCTGACCCGCTTGTTGTTGTCCAGGAAGATTTGTGGGGCAAGGGCAGTCCTAGCCCGGATTATTCGTGAGATTGTTGTGAGCAAACACGAGATCGGCGCAGCTGATCTCGTGTTTGCGGTCTGACGAGCGTTCTTCGAGTTCAGGGCGGCTGCGCGAGATGAAGGCGACCCAGGAGGGTCGTCGAATCGAAGCAATGCCGAGCGAACCGATAGGTTCGCGGTCCTGGACCGAAAGGCGCCGTCAGACGCATCGAGGTCATGAATAGTTCGGGCTAGCTGCTAACGATCTCCCACAATCTCGGACAGTAGTAGTAGTCTGGATTGACTCCTTTCCTGGAAGACATCCTCTGGAACCCGGTGGGTTCGAGGATCTCTAGATCGACGAGGGCTTTGACCGTGTTTCTCGCGACGGTGGACGAAACTTCGAGTACTTCCGTTGCATCGGGGATCGTGAGGAAAGGGGTCGCTCGTAGGTAGTCGACAAGCCTGAGTGGCTGGTGAGATCGCTTGGCCGCCGCCACCTTGCTTGCATACTCTCTGAGCAGGCTCTCGATTGCGGAGATCTTGGTCGTTGTCTCCTTGGCGCTGGTCTTCACTCCGGCGAGGAAGAATTCAATCCAGGGATTGAAGGCGCCTTCACTACTGACTCGAAAGAGTGCTTGGTAGTAGTCCTCTCGGCGTGCTTCGAGGTAGGGCGATACGAACAGCAGCGGAACCTTGACCAAGCCCTCGGAGAGAAACTGCAGGGCGATGAGCAAGCGCCCGATTCTGCCGTTACCATCCTCGAATGGATGGATGGTCTCGAACTGGTAGTGTGTCAGGGCGATTCGGACAAGCTGGTGCATGTCCTCTATGGGACGACTCATCCATGCCTGCAGCTCCTCGAGACAGCCCAGGATGGCCGTCGGCGGGGGCGGGACAAACCGCGCACTTTCAATGGCGTGCCCAGACCCAAGTAAGACCTGGGCCTCACGGTAGGCTCCGGGTTTCTTGTTCCTTCCCCTCACGCCTGATAGGAGGCGGACGTGCAGTTCCTTGATCAGCGGGAAGCCCAAGCTTCGACCCTTTCCCATTGCCTGGATCCCGAGTTGTAGGGCGAGCTCGTAATTGAGGACCTCGTGACGATCGGGGTCTTCCTCTTCGATACCGGACCCGACGAATGCTTCCTGCAGGGTCGTATGGGTGCCTTCGATCCTGCTGGACATCACAGCCTCACGCTTGGAGAGACAGGGGAACAGTTGTCCTGGATTGACGTGTTGGGTCGCAGCCTGGTTCAGCTCGCCTATCGCCATCGCTGCCTCAGCCAGGAGAGTGATCGCCCTGCTGCTGAGCTGCAGTGCATCTGGTAGAGGGGCCGGTACGAATGCCAAGGCGTCGTGGACGGTCTTGACCAGTTCGCCAGGGCTGCGATCTGTGAATTGATGAATGTCCATCTTCTGCCGCCCAGTCTTGCAAATCGCGACTTATTAGAAAGATTGATGGTGGATATCTTTCTAATAAACCCCAATGTCTGGCATCTGAGGTGTATTGTGTGCTCATTACCAGACAAGGGGTCTTGCCGGAGTCTGCCACAGGAGTGCCGCACTGCCCTCGTGGAGAAGGGTAGTATAAGTGGGGGGTTGTCAACGGGTTATGACTGCAGGGTGCGTCAGGCCTAGTCGAGGACCCAGCCCCTGCAGCCGACCAGCCTCCGGCTGGCAGCTGATAGCCAAGCCAAGGGCCCGTTCTGGCTTCCGATTGATCAGCCAGACGGCCGGATCGCCGACACCCCGGATTCGACCCTTTTGCCTCCGGCAAAAGGGCGATGTGGTCGTTGCCGCCCCGCGGCTCGGTCCACCAACGTCGGTCGTGAAATCGGCCTCTGCAGCAGACCAGCCTCCGGCTGGCAGCTGATAGCCAAGCCATGGGCCTGTTCTGGCTTCCGATTGATCAGCCAGACGGCCGGATCGCCGACACCCCGGATTCGACCCTTTTGCCTCCGGCAAAAGGGCGATGTGGTCGTTGCCGCCCCGCGGCTACGGTCCACATCAACCAGGTTCGAATCCAAGCGGATCCAAGCTGGAAGTTCCATGAGCCATACGAGCCCATACAAGCTGGAAGTGGTGGGCCGTACTGGATTCGAACCAGTGACTTCCACCGTGTGAAGATGGCGCTCTAACCAACTGAGCTAACGGCCCTCATCGAACCCCTCCCGACAGGTGGGCGAGGATTCGGGGGCGAGGAAGATAGCCTTCCCTGCCCCCTCTGTGCAAGCCTCCGAGCCCCGAAAGGGGCCTGCAAGCTCCTGAGCGGCCTAGGCCTGCTCGTAGATATCCATGATGGCGTTGAGGAGCTTGATGGCCTCGGCCTTGGGGCGTTGGAAGGCGTTGCGGCCCATGATGGAGCCGAAGGAGCCACCCTTGGCCAGGCCGCGGATCTCCTCCAGCACCTCGTCCGTGCCCTTGGAGGCGCCGCCCGAGAAGATCGTGATCCGCTTGCCGTTGAAGGCTGCCTGGAGCACATGGGCTACGCGCTCGGGCAGGGTTCCGATGGGGATGTTCTCCTCCTCGTAGACCTTCTTGGCGGCTGCCTGCTCCAGATTGGCTGTGGGGGGCTTGACCTTGATCACGTGCGCGCCGAGCTGGGCTGCGACCTGGGCCGCGTAGGCGGCGATGTCGATGGCGGTCTCGCCTTCCTTGCTGAGGCCTGCGCCACGGGGGTAGGACCAGACGACCGAGGGAAGACCGGCGTCCTTGGCCTCTTCGATGAGGCCGCGGAGGTTCTCATACATGCCGTTGCGGTTGCTGGAGCCCGGATAGATCGTGTAGCCGATGGCGGCGCAGCCGAGCCTCAGTGCGTCCTGGACCGAACCGGTCACGGCAGGCTCGGGGTCGGCGTCGCTGTACATCGAGTCCGAGTTGTTGAGTTTCAGGATCGTGGGGATCTTGCCGGCGAACTCACGCGCACCCTGCTCGATGAAGCCGAGCGGTGCGGCGTAGGCGTTGCAGCCGGCGTCGATGGCCAGCTGGTAGTGGTAGTGGGGGTCGTAGCCCGCGGGGTTCTTGGCGAAGGAGCGGGCGGGGCCGTGCTCGAATCCCTGGTCCACGGGGAGGATGACCATCTTGCCTGTGCCACCCAGGCGACCGTGCATCAGCATGCGGCGGAGGTTGGCCAGGACGCCGGGGGTCTCGGAGCCGTACCAGGAGAGGATTTCGTCAATGCGTTCGGACATGTTCCGTCAAACCGTTTGGGGTCTTGTTCGTGGGGAAAACTGGGAGCGACTCTAGCCCCGCATCGGCCGAATTCGAGCCCATGGGGGGGAGTATTGCAGGTTGCTGGCCCAGGCAGCAGACCGGCCGGAGGATCCAAGAGATCGCTGCATCGAGGTCATGAATCGTCCGGACCAGGCTGGTAGCTGATGGACCTCATGGAGGGGGGCGCGCTGGCCCGATGGCGGAGACGTCTGGGCGACCGTCGTCGGGCGGGGTCAGTCGCGCTTGACGGACCCCTTCTCCTCGCCGGGGACGTAGCCCTTGAACTTGGAGCTGCGGAGGGTCCGCTTGATGTAGAGGAAGAAGGTCTTCTCCAGGGCGTCCCAGTCCTTCTCGTCTTTGATTCCGAGATATTCCTCGGCCTTCTTGGGCGTGTAATCGTACCGCAGTTCGTCCCTGAGCATCTCGGTCATGGCGCTCCGGTAGGGATGCTCTCCCGCTGGGTTCTTGTAGTTGTAGAAGAAGTGGATGAGGCCCCAGCCGAGAGCATAGGTGAGTCCCATGCGCATCGTGCCCGCTCCGCCGGCAGCACCCGAGCGATCGCGATTGAACGCATTGCGATCATAGTGAATGAGCTCCCTGGGGGTCATGACGGGACCATTTCCATGGCCGTTCAACTTGTCGTAGTAGGCCTGGGCGAGATCCTGGCAGTTACGCCAACGACCTTTCTGCATCTTGCAGAATTGGAAACCCGAGTGGATGTTGCCCTCGTAGCCACTCCAGAACTCGGCCATTCCCTCTTCGATCCAAGGCGTGTCGCCCATCGTTGCTTCCTTGCAGGCATTGTGCATGAGCTGATGGGTGGCTTCGTGGAAGAGGGTCGAGATGAACTGCTTGTCGCTCGGCATCTGCCAGACGTAGAGCGTTCCGCGATAGAGCTCGGCCATCTCGTCGGGAGCCTTGTGGACGTAGAAGGCGCCGATCGAGTCGCTCTTGGGGAGATCCGTGTGACCGTTGTCGCGATACTTGTAGTAGCTCTTGCGGTTGCCGAACATGAGGATGGGGACGACGCGCTTGTTCTCGTCCCAATCGGCGAGCACCTTGTTGTCCTTGTAGCCCCGCTCGAAGGTCTTGCGCAAGGTCTGCAGGGCAGGACCATACTGCTCGGCAGAGGCCTTTGCGCCTGGGCTCTCCCTGTCCTCGATCATGAGCAGGTAGGGCCTGGGCACGCCGGGCTGGTCGAAGAAATACTTCAGCTTGAAGTCGGGAACCGGCTTGATGTCCTTTTCGAAGTAGTCGCGCACCTTGGCGACCTTCCTGGTCCAGGCGTCCTTGGTCCACCTGGCTTTCTCGGCTTCGGCAACGACCTTGGCTCCTTCGGCCTTCTTCCACTCGTTGAAATCCTTCGTGGCCTGTCCGAGTTCGTCCTTGGTGTACCACTTGCCCTTGGATTTGGCGTAGCCGGGCTTCTCGAAGCGGTAGTAGCCGAGTTTCTTGCGAGCCTTGGCGTGGTTCGTGTCCGCCTCGAGGATGCGCTCGTAGAGTTCCTGTTCGGTGACTCCAGCATCGTCGATGTTGTAGTCGTCCAGCAAGGTGATCGCCGTTTCGAACTGCGCGATCTTGACCTTGCTGTCACTGGCCTTGTCAGCGTTGGCCAATGCCTCATCCAGCTTCTCTTTGGGACTCTTCTCCGTGGGCGTTTGCGCTTGCTTGCCATTCTGGCCGGCCTTGGACTCGCCCTGCCCCTTCTTGTCATCACCCTTGCCGCCGAGCACGAAGAACAGCACCGCGGCCACCACGACGACTCCACCGATGCCGAGGAAGATGGGTGCCTTGCTCTTGCTCTCGGTTGGCTCGGGTCTGCCCCGACGTGAGCTGCCACGTTTGGAACTCGCCCTCGAAGACCCGCTCCGCTCGGGCCGACCGCTTGCACCCTTCTCACTGCGAGCCGAGCGCGAGCTCCTGCTCGTTCGTCCGCTCTGCGCGGAGGCCTTGCTGCGCGCACGTGGAGCAGGCTTCTCGACGACCTCCTCTTCGGCCTGGTCTGCGACTTCCTCGATCTCTTCCATCTCCTCGATTTCTTCGATCTCCTCCAGTTCCTCGATCTCCTCGGGGATGGTGATGACGGTCTCGCACTTGACGCACTTGACGCGCTGACCGGCTTGGAGGCTGCCCCGCTTGTATCGTGCGTTGCAGGAAGGGCATTCGAAAGTGGGATCGCTCATGTTGGTTCTCTGGACAGGAGGCCTGGATGCCCTGGAGCCTTGGCTCCGGGGCTTGGCCTGGGGTGGGGGCCGGATCGGGCAGGGATTCTAGCGGGAAGCCCGCAGGAGTTCTCCTCCCGACGCAGAGCCTGGGCCAAGATTCCCTGCCGATCGGGCCGCGGAGGCCCCCTTCGGGCTCCCGAGCCATCCCATGAGCACAGCCCAGGCCCCGGGTTGGTTCTCCGGGGCCGACCTGGTCATGGAACTCCGATCGGGGTGCCTTGCCCTTCGGCACCTCTGTTTCCTTGGTCCTTGATGAGGCTCAGCGGGGCGGCGTTTGGGCGGGCAAGAAGTTGCCCCTGAGGGTGGCGGCGCGGATGCGAAGCTCGAGCGGAGCGCTGTCGTCCTGGATGAAGTCCAGGATGGCCGCGTCCAGGTCCTTCCGACTGCGGAAGTAGTCTGTGGGTCCCAGAGCCGTGGAGTAGCAATCGATGGCCTGGGGATACTGGTGCAATCGAAGATACGCGAGAGCCAGATTCGCGGTCAGCCTCTCCAGGATCGGATGGATCCCTGGGTGCCGGGCTTGATAGGCACGCTTGAGCGCGTCGCGAGCCTCTGCGGGCCTACCGAGTTCGAGATAGGTGCGACCCAGCATGACCCAGATCCCGGCACAAGCTGGATCCAGTTGGGCGGCCCGTTCGAGTGCGAGGCCTGCGCTAACTTGCTCGCCGCGTGCCAGATGAACAGCAGCGGCCTTTGCAGCGAGACGTGCGGAACCGGGTTGGCTCTGGGTTTCGTGGAGGAAGAGGGTTGCATCGTCCTTCCACAGGGGAGTCCGTTGCAGCACCACGAGACAACTGATGCCGAGCCACAGCCCCAGCGTGATCTGAGCCAGGCTGCGATGGGGCAGCGCCCCTGGCATCGCTGCGACCCGATCATAGATCCAGCCCACGAGCAGGGAGAGGGCCAGGATGGGGGTGTACCAAGTGGATTCGCTGTAGATCCTGTCCGTCCTGCCCAGGAAGTTGCCTTGCAGGAGCGCAAAGCACAGGTAGAGACCCGCGGCTGCGAAGAGGACCGGGCGGCGACGATGCCAGCGAAGACCGGTTACGAGCATGGCCGCCAGTGCGAGGGCAGCGATCGTCGAGAGCCAGAACCAGGGGTCGGCGATGGACCGGATGATCGGGAACACGCTGTGGCTGTAGTCGGAGGCTAGCCAGAAGGGGAAGAGGCTCTGCAGCAGTGCATGCCCTTGGACGAGGAAGGCCGTCGCGTAGCGCTCGAAGCCCAGCTCGTAGTAGAGGGAGTTCCTGAGGTATTGGATGTTGGGATCGCCGAAGTCCATGCCGATGCGGACGACGAGATGGTGGAGCCACAAGAGGATGAGCAGGGGGACGATCAGGACGGCTGCGTAGAACCACTGCCAGACATCCGCTCGCGGCAGCATGCCTGCCGCCGGTGTGCGTTGCATGCGACGCGCGTGGAGCCACACGAGGAGGAAGGGAACCCATCCCAACGAAGTTTCCGTGCTGCGGAAGGCCAGGAAGAAGAGCAGGCTTGCGCACAGTCCGGCGAGGATTCGGATGCTTCCCTGCGTCTCGATCATGCGCGAGAAGAGGAGGCAAGCACTGGAGCCCAGGATGAATCCCAGGAGTTCGACGCTGCTGGTGATGCAGAGGACGGCTTCGCTGTGCAGCGCGTGGAGGCCGAAGACGAGCGCGCCGGTCGCCGCGGCACCGGCGCTCAACCGGAGGCGTCGAAGCATGGCATAGCACAGGCCTACTGCCCCAAGGTGGAGGGCCAGACTCTGGAGATGTGACATCCACGCTGACTGGCTCCGCCAGGGGTGGCGGGAGACGAAGGAGGCGTCGTCCATGGTGAAGCCGTTGGCCAGCATGGGCAGATAGATCACGGCGCAGAGCAGCAGGATGAGGGGGAGGCGCAGGCCAGGCGCCAGGAGGTGATCCCAGAAGGAGACGGGAGTGGTCGCTGGCTCGCTCATCGCGGTGGCCTCGCCGCCTTTTGCTGCTGTTTGCGTGCCCGGGCCAGTCTCGAACGGAGGCGCAAGGTCCAGCGTTGGTCATCGATGCGGCCGTCGAGACCCTCTTCGTAGGCATCGATGGCGTCTGCCAGGCGGCCAAGTTTCTCCAAGACGAGGCCGTAGTCGTGTTTCAGCCTGCCGAGGTGGGGAGCGATCTCTATGGCGTGTTCGAGGTGGTTTGCCGCCTCCTGGTTTCGTTCATCGAGGAGGCAGTATTGGGCGACGACGATCCGCATGCGGACCGAGTCCGGTCGATTGACGACCTCGTAGGTCGCGAGGGTCTGATTGTTCTTCCAGACGGGAATACGTTCGAGGATGGTGAACGCATTCATCCCGATCCAGGCTGAGAGAAGGGTCGTTGCCAGCGCGGGTGCGGCTCGGTGCTCCGGCAGGTGTTCGATGGTCCAGACGAGCAAGAGGGACAGGGCCAGGCTGGGGATGAAGTAGCTGCGCTCGGCAAGAACGAGGTTGACCGCGAAGGGGATGTTGCTGGTGATGAAGGAAAAACCGAACCAGATGGCCAGGGCCAGGAAGAGCAGGGGGGCGCGTCGTCGATACCGGATCGCGCGTAGGACGAGCAGGGCCATGCCGGTCGCAATCAGCGCCGCGAGCCAGAAGAGAGCGTCTGCGGGACCCATGACCGTAGGCAGGCTGCCCGGTCCGTGGTCGACGGCGAGATCGAAGGGGAAGAAGGAGAGAAGAAGGGCGTAGTCCCAGGCGATGAGAGCCGAGGGGATGCGGGCCAGAGGGGAGAGGTCTGCCCAGGGATTCTCGAGCCAGGTGATGGGGTTGCCCTGGGCGCCTGCCAGGGCTTCGTTGCGTAGCAGGAGAAATCCGATCGTATGGATGAGAACCAGAGGAAACCACTGTCTCCAGAGTAGCGCTGGCCTGGCCGGGTCCTGGCGCCAGGCGCGGGCATGGGATGCGATCGGCAGGAACAGGGCGAAGGCCAGCGCGTTTTCCTTGGAGGCGAAGGCCTGAAAGAGGCAAGCAGACGAGAGGGCCAACCACCCAAGGCGGCTGCGCGTGTGGGAGTCGGTGGCGCGGAAGGCTGCCAGCAGGGCCAAGAGCCCGAAGTCGAAGGCCAGGAGCTCGGAGCGGCCCACGACGCCGGCGATCACTTCGCTGTGGATGGCGTGGAGTCCGAAGACCAGCGCGCCGAGCAGGCAGGCGACTTCGCTGCCGGACAAGGCTCTCAGGAATCGAAAGACGAGGAGGATCGCCAGGAGGTGGAGGATGAGGTTCAGTAGATGAGCTGGCAGGGGCGCGTCGCCAAAGAGGGCGTGGCGCAGAGCGAAGCTCAGGATGGTCACCGGGCGGTAGAGCTTGTCGTCACCGGCATTGCCCTTGGGCCAGTAGGGCAAGGCGAAGTAGCTCCATGGTGCCAGGAGCTCGTCGACCTCGGGGCGCACCCAGTCCCCATCGCGACCCATGGCCACGACGCGATCATCCCAGGTGAACTCGTTCCTGAGTGCGGGCAGGTAGAGCAGGGTCGGAATCAGGAGGACGAGAAACAGCCAGGCCGTGCCTGTGGGTTTCCATCCTTCCCGCACCGATCCCGCCTTCGGGGTATTGCTCATGCTCCTGAAGACCCGATGGGAGGGGGACCTTGTCCTCCTCCCATCGACCAACAAGTGTCGAGTTCTTGAGCAGTTCCCAAGCCAGCACCCTCAGCCACGATCGCGTGAGTGCAGGAGTCCTGGAATCGAAGGGTCGCCTACCTGTGGAAGGAAACCGCCATTCCCATGCCTCCGCTCATGCAGAGGCTGGCCAGGCCTGTCTTGACGTCACGCCGATTCATCTCGTGGAGCAGGGTCACGACGATGCGTGCACCGGTGCAGCCGATGGGGTGACCCAGGGCGATGGCGCCGCCGTTGACGTTGAGGCGGTTGCGATCGAGGGGGATCTCGCGGTCGCAGGCCAGGACCTGGGCGGCGAAGGCCTCGTTGAGCTCGATCAGGTCGAAGTCCTGGATCGTCGTGCCGAGTTGCTCGTTGAGTTTGTGGATCGCGGGGACGGGACCGATGCCCATGAACTTGGGATCGACGCCTGCAGTGGCGGCCTTGCCGATCTGCGCGAGGATCGGCCAGCCGCGACGCTCCGCTTCTTTGCGCGTGGTGAGGATCACGGCCGCCGCACCATCGGTGATGCCCGAAGCGTTGCCCGCGTGCACGGTTCCGCCTTCCTTGCGGAAGACCGTCGGGAGCTTGGCCAGCTTGTCGTAGGTCATACCCTTGCGGCCATGCTCGTCCCAATCCATGACCGTGACCTGCCCCTTGCGACCGGGGACATCGAGACTGATGCGCTCATCGGCGAAGCGCCCTTCTGCCTCGGCCTTCTCCCACTTCATGAAGGAGGTGAGCGCATATTCGTCCTGCTCCTTGCGCGAGATCGCATACTTGTCCGCCAGATACTCGGCGGTCATGCCCATCGGTACTTCGGCCAGGGGACAGTCGAAGCCGTCCTTGTAGGTTCCGTCCAGCACCTTGTTGTGTCCCAGCCTGTAGCCAAAGCGCATGTCGGGCAAGAGGAAGGGGATGTTGGTCATCGACTCCATGCCGCCGGCGATGATGATCTTCTGCTCACCCAGCACGATGGCCTGGTAGGCATACCAGATGGCCTTGAGGCTGGATCCGCAGGCCTTGTTGATCGTGGTTGCGACACAGCTGTCCGAGATGCCTGCGCCGAGGGTCACTTGTCGAGCCGGGTTGGGGCCCGAGCCCAGCTGCCGACCATGGCCGAAGAGCAACTCGGTGACATCGTCGGGTGTCATCTTGGCGCGTGCGACCAGCTCCCCGACGACGGCCGAGCCGAGCTGGATGGCGCTCAGCGGTTTGAGGGTGCCGAGGAACTTGCCAATCGGCGTGCGAAGAGCGTGAGTGATGACGACGTCTGGCAGTGTCATGGCAATGATCCGAGTGTGGATGCTGTTGTGAGGGAGGCTCGATCAAGTTCGAGTCGGAAACCGTACCCACCCTGCCTTTCCAGGGGAACAGCATGGGAGCCGGTTTTTGGTTGGAATGGATCTGCGCTTCTTGCGGATGGATGGCGAGCCTGGAGGGTTGCGCTGGAAGAGCCTAGCCAGGGTGCGATCTCAGCTGGCGTCCTGGTTGGGTGCGGAGGGCGGCGAGTGCTGCTGCTGGGGGACCCTGCAGCCCAGGTGCGAGTCGCAGATGTCCACCATGGCGTAACGGGCCGTATTGAAGGCCAGGATGATCGAGCCGCTTTGTGGGGTCAGGTCACCGATGAGGTAGAGGCCGGGAATGTTGGTCTCGTGGCCCTCTGTGACCTTTGGCGTTTTGCCATCGAACTCGATGCAGACTCCTGACTGGCACGAACCGATAGGTTCGCGGTCCTGGACCGAAAGACGCCGTCAGACGCATCGAGGTCATGAATCGTTCGGGCTAGAAGGTCCAGGACAAGGTGACGGCGGAGTAGTCATGGTCGCGCTCCTGGTGTTGGAAGTTCGAGCCGAAGAAGTTCCTCCGCCAGGTGATCGTGAGTCGTTTGTAGCTGATCATGGCTCCAATCACCAGCTGGACGTATAGATCGTCCCGGGAACCACTACGGCTATCGGTGAAGGTGTTGCCGTCGATCGGAAGATAGCGAGCAAGTGCAAGGGCCGTGCTCTGTGCAAAGAAATAGAAACTGAAAGGCCCGTCGGGCCCATGTCGACCGGGTACGTCTTCGGAAAAAATGATGGGGCTGCTGCGTTCAAAATTGTCAGGGAGTGCGATTCCGAGGCGAGCCTGCAAGCCTGCGTTGGTACCGATGTAGTAGTTTCCCAAGCCACCTCCAGCGTTGAGCCCGAAGTCGAATCCGAAGCCCTTTCGCTTGGCAACCGAGCGCAGCAGACGGTGATGATAGAGATAGAAGAGGTTGAGCAGGGGCTCGTTGCTCAGCTGCGTGTGCCACCCAGCAGCGATCGGACGTCCCGTGGCCTCATGCATCCAGTTCTGTATGCCTTCGCCCCCGGTTGAAGGGCCGACGAGACCCAGGCGAAGAATGAATGCATGCATGGACTGGTCGTTCTTCGAGTAGATGGCCGAATCGAGCGCGATGATGCTCGAATAGGGATGGGCCTCGGGGGGAGGATCTGGATCATTCGTGTCCTCGGCCGTGTACATCTCCATGTTGAGGGAGAATTGAAAGAATTGATCGTAGCTTGGATCCGTTAGCGTAGGCAGGAAGGCGAAATCTCCCTCTATGCGTCGCCGGAACCAGTTCTCGGCATCCAAGGCCTTCGTGGAAGCTGTTGTCCATGTGAAACCGAACCCTGCAGTGAAGTTGTTGTCACTTCCATCCGAGAAAGTGTCGTTCTCGAATTGAAAGGTCAGAGTGCCGACCGAATCGTGTTTCAAATCGGCGTGAGGATCCTGTTTCTCGATGGCCCACATGGTTCGATCCGTAGCAGGAAGAGTGTATTCGCTGCGGATTTTGTCATTTGACGCCTGCCTGGGGTGGACGGTTTCAAGTGGAGTCGTTTTGACTCCAATGCTCTGGCAACTGAACAGGGTCAACAGGGATATCACGGTCCACTTCATGCGTGAGCGATCGTAGCGAGTCGACCCTTCGATCGCTACACGAGGCGTGCCGTCCTCCTTTTGGAATCAACGAAGGAGTTCGGCGTATTTCTTTCTCTCGGTTTCCGAGAAGGCTCGTGTCATTGACTGAGCGACTTCTTGGAGGAGATCCTCTTCGTTCACCCACCATGTACGAATGAGGCCGTTGGAGTTGGCGAGGATGAGTTTCCCGAGGTCCCGACCGAAGCAGCCAGAGGAGGCGGGGCGTTGCTGGACAGAGTGGGTGAGGGCCTTTTCAGGTTCGATCGAGGGCCGCCTCGAGATCCGCGATGAGCGTCTCGAGTGGCTCGAGGCCGATCGAGAGTCGCAAGAGCCCGGGGCCGAAGCCGATGGAGCGGGTTTCGGTTTCGCTGAGAGTGGCGTGACTGGTTTCGGCCGGGAGGCAGACGAGCGACTCGGTACCGCCGAGGGAGGGGCCGCGGTGGAAGGTCCCGAGTGCATCGAACACCCGGGCTGTACGTTCCAGGCCGCCAGTCGGCTCGAAGGAGAGCATCGAGCCGTAGGTGTGGAGAGTGCGTCTGGCCAGCTCGTGGTCTGCGTGCCCCTCCAGGCCAGGATAGTGGAGGGCTTCGATGCCGAGGCGCTCGCGGTTCTGGTCGAGATGTCGTGCGAGGTCCGACGCGCGTGCGCTCTGCTCGCGAAAGCGCAGCTCGAGCGTTTCGAGGGATCGGTTGAGGAGCCAGGCGGCGTCCTGGTCCAGGATGGGGCCGGTCATGCGTCGCCAGTCTTCGAGGCGCGTGAGTTCCGCATCGCGCCCGAGCACGACACCCGCGAGCACATCGCTGTGGCCACCGAAGAACTTGGTGGCCGAATGGACGACGAGATCCGCACCCTTCTCCAGGCAGCGCTGGAACGGTGGTGGGATGAAGGTCGCGTCGACCGAGAGCTGGGCGCCCTTCGCGTGCACCTGAGCTGCCAGGCTCTCGATATCGAGGAGGCGGAGAGTCGGATTGATGGGAGTTTCGACCTGGACGAGCTCTGGGCCGGCATCGAGTGCACGAGCGAGATCTGCGGCATCGAAGGGATCGAAGAGGGCTACGTGGATGCCGAACCTCGGCAGGATCTCCGCGCAGAGCGCCAGCGTCCCGCCGTAGGAGTGGCGTGAGACGGCGAGGCGGGTTCCGGATCGGGAGAGTCCCTGCAGCACGGCGGCGATGGCTGCGATGCCCGAGGAGAAGAGCAGGGCCCCTTCGGCTCCTTCCAGCTCCGCCAGGCGAGCTTCGACCATGCGTCCGATCTCATGACCATTGCGCGCATAGAAGCGATCGCTCCCCTCGATGGCCCGGTTGTGGCTTTCCCTGCTCGGATACTCGAAGGTGCTGCTGCGTGTCAGGGGGGGGCTCAGTGGTTCGCCCTCCTGCGACAGGGACCGAGCCTTCAGCAATCCAGGATGCCCGTACTTCTTCATGCCTGTCCTCCTCGCCGTGGATGGGACCGATGGAGCCGGTCCATGCATGAGATCGTAGCGAGCAGATGCACAACAGGCGAAGTCCCTTGCGCATCGAGGTCATGAATCGTTCGGGCTAACGAGGCTCCGCCTCAGACCGACGAGGCGAGGGACGGGGATCCGGAGCTGTCCCTCACAGAAGACGCAGAGAGCACAGAGAAACAACAAGACGATCTCTGTGTTCCTCTGTGCTCTCCGTGAGGTTCCTCTTGATCAC
>JAJRTL010000003.1 GCA_024278315.1 Planctomycetota bacterium
CTGAAGGCGTCCGGGCGGCGGGGGCCGAAACAGCCATACTCGCGGGTGAGCCACTTGCTCTTTGCCTGGTCGGGCGGGAGGAAGATGGTGAGGCCCTCGGTCCTGTCGTCGACAGTGCCCGAGTAGTCCACCCACCTGGCATATTGGCCGTTGGTGGCCTTCTGTCCACGGCGTCCCTCACTGTCCTCGATGACACCACCGTGCTCACCGTTGAAATCGGTGTTCATGCGGACGTAGGGCCAGGCGTAGTGCACCCAGTCGCTGTGGAAGCGGACGTCTCCGAACTCTGCATGGAGTTCCCAGGACAGATCCAGGAGGTACTCGCCCTTGCCCAGGGACCGGACCACGCAGCGTCGCGTTTCGCGGAGCGCTGCCTGCTCTGGAGTCACCATCCACAGGAGCTCGGCCTCGAGGATGGCCTGTCTCTTCTCCGCCAGTCGATTCGTGAAGCGGACATGCTGGATCCGGCTCTTGTGCCCCAGCTCACGCTTGTCCTTGTCGACCTGGTTCTTCCACTCGTGGTAGAAGTCGACCTGCTTGCCGGCCGGCAGGAGGGAGATCCGATCGGCGATCCAGAGGGAGCGATGATGCGGGAATGGTTCCGTGCGTTGCACCGTCAGGCTCTTGCCCGAAGGGCTGCGTAAGGGATAGAGGTGAGGCAAGGCCCATCGCTCTGCGTGCTGATAGCGAAAGAGCTCCTGCCCCCCATACAGAACCGCCACCGACCCCTCGACCTCATCGTCTTGCAGGACGAAGCCCTGCGGGGCGGCGCAGGCAGAGACCAGCAGGATCAGGACGAGAGATGCACTTCGCACCCATCCTGCCGCGCATGGGCTGGCCAGCATCACGGACACCGGTCTCACAATAGCCACGGCGCTCTGCGGTCGAAGTCGAGCATGGCGTTGGCCTCGTCGTCGCCCTTGAAGCGCTCCGCATCCGGGTCCCAGACGAGCTTGCGGCCGAGTTTCATCGCGATGTGCGTGATGACGCAGACCGTGTTGGAGCGGTGCCCCACCTCGACCGGAGCGATCGGATCCTTGCGACTGCGCATGCAGTCGAGGAAGTTGCGGTAGTGGTCGTTGCTGACCTGGAGATGGGTGTCGTCGGGGCCGGGCCCCTCCTTCAGGATTTCCGGATCGCTCGCCTGGATGCCGCCACGCCGCACGAAGATGGAAGCCTCCGTTCCGTAGAAGTGGACACCCGCCTGTTTGTTGGTCTCCTGGATCAGCACGACTCCATCCGCCCACTTGCCCTCGGCATTGAACGCGGTGTGGACATCGAAGATCCCGCGCTCGGGAAACTCGGCCTTGGCAGCGATCTCGACGATGCCCGACCGATCCGTGCCGTGCCCCCACTGGGCGATGTCGTTCATGTGCGAACCCCAACCGGTGATCATGCCGCGGCAGTAGCCCTCGCGTTGCAGCCACCCGGGTCGGCTGTACCCCTTGCTCGGATGCACGCCCTTTTCGATGTAGGGGCGACGCGCCGTCGGCCCCATCCAGAAGTCGTAGTCCAGAGGGGCTGGCGCCTCCTCTTCCTTGCGCTCGGCCTTTCCGTGATCGGGCGGCAGCCAGACGACGACCTTCTCGAGCTTGCCGATGCGGCCGTTGCGCACCAGCTCACAAGCCTGGCGGAAACGCTTATCGGAGCGCTGCTGGGAGCCGACCTGCAGCACCACCTCGGCTTCACGCACGGCGCGCACCAGCGCCTGGCCCTCGCGCACGCTGTAGGTCAGCGGCTTCTGGATGTAGATGTCCTTGCCTGCGCGCGCCGCCGCAACGCCTAGCTCGGCATGCCAGAAGTCCGGCGTCGAGATGCTGACGCCATCGATGTCCTCGCGCGCCAGCAGCTCACGAAAGTCGGTGTAGACATCGACCTCTGGTGCGGCCTCACCCTCGAGCTTCTTCTTGTAGATGGACTCGACGGCCTGCTTGGCGCGCGCCGCACGACCGGAGTCCACATCGCAGACTGCGACGATCCGGGCATCGACGTCCTTGGACAAGCCACGACTCAGGAGGGCACGCATGTCCCCGCTCCCCATCCGGCCCGTGCCGATGCTCGCGAGGCGCATCGTGCCATTGCGCGTGGTTCCCTTGCCGATGGCACAAGCCGTGAAGATGAGAGGTAGACTCGTCGCCCCGATCTTGAGCACGTCGCGTCGGGAGAGATGCTTCTGTGCCGCGCTGCGCGGAGTCTTCTCTTGGGTCGTCTGTGGAGTCTTCATCGGAGTCTTCTTCTGGGTCATGTCGACTATCTCGAGGTAGAGGTCTCGGCTTGCCAGGTGGCGTAGGCCTCGGCAAGGGAAGCAGCGTCGGCTGCTCCTGTGTGCAGGTAGATTCGGTACTCGAAGGTGATCCTGGTCCCGGGCTCGAGCACGCGCTTCTGGATGCCCGGCCAGGCCACGTTGAGGTCACCGTAGTAGCGCAGCGTCCAGGGAGGCGGAGAGTCCGGGTGTGTCTTGGATACGAAGATCGCGATCCCTTGCCGGATCTCTGCACCTTCGAAATCCGCGGAGAAATCCGCCCAGGCGAATCGGTCATGGTCGGAGTCGGCCTTCAAGGGGCCTGCGCTGGTGGTGATCGCAGCGTTCCTGCACCGGTCCTTGAACTGCAGACGGAGGTTCAATCCGCCATAGCCCTTCTTGGCTTCGCCTTGCAGCGTGATCGGGAGATCACCCAAGACGATCTCGATCCGGACATCGATGGCGCGGGAGGCCTGCTCGTTGATCCGTGCCATCGGGTGGACACGCAGCGTCCAGGTCTCATCGGCGACCCTGCGCTGATCGGACATTGTCCAGTGATTGAGAACGGTCAGCGTGGCCCCTCTCGTACTCGCCTCCTGCTCCAGGACACGATCGAAGAGGGATCGGATCCCGCGGATGTGCCAGAGCTGGCATTTCTTGCCATCGACGGTCATCGCCGGCCACATCAGGGAGAGTCCTCGATGATGCAGATGGTCCTTGGGGAAGTCCTCGGTGAGCACGGTCCCATCCAGCCCATGGATCGGATGCACGTAGGAGGATCGTTTGCGGTTGCGCGGCACACCTTCGGGCAGTTGATCGCCGTAGCGCCAGGTCAGGACCGGCATGTTTCCATCCCGGATCGTGATCGTGCCCGCATCCTCATCGCGATCGAATTCAAAACTCCGGCACGCGCAGAGCGCCAGCGCTGCGCACAAGCACCAGGCGATCCTCATCGGCCCTCCTTCAAGAAGCGCGCGAGCCGCGCCTCGTCCACTTCGATCCCGAGCCCCGGCCCCTCGGGGACGGCCAGGGTTCCTCCCTTCACTTCGAAGGGCTGCTTCGAGAGATCCATCGTCAAGAACTGCGGGCCGTTGAGTGCCGCCGGCTTCTCGAGACCATAGGCGCCGTAGAGGCCGAGCGTCGCAGCCAGCGAGATGTCGGGATCGGTCAGCCCGCTGCCGAGCCAGGACAGCCCGCGATCCTCGAGGAGTTCGATCTGCTTGCGCGCCGACAGCAGCCCACCGCAGCGCGAGGGCTTCATGGCCACACCGTCGATCATGTCGAGCTCGATGAACTCGAGCAGCTCCACCTCGGACACGACGCCCTCGTCCATGTAGATGGGGAGAGCCCCGAGCCTCTTCAAAGCCTGGTAGCCACGGATCTGGTTGGGCCGCAAGGGCGCTTCGAGCACATCGACACCGGCATCCGCGAGCCTCCTTGCCACCTGCAGGGACTGCGCGGGCGTGTACCCACCATTGGCGTCCGCCCAGAGGAATCCCTCGGGCGCAGCCTTGCGCACGGCCTTGGCCAGCTCGACATCGAAGTCGGGATCAGGCGCCACTTTGATGTTGAAGTGCCGATACCCGCGCCGCTGCCCCTCGGCGATGACTGCCTCGACATCCGCGAGCTTGCGCGCATTGACGGTCCAGCTCAGCGTGAGGGGTCCGCCCCGCTCCTTGCCCCAGAGCTCACAGAGAGCTTGGTTCTCCAGCTTGCCCAGGAGATCGTGCAAGGCGATGTCGATCCCGGCCCGCGTGATCGGCATCCCCGTGGAGAAGCCCGGCGCGATGACCCTGTCCATCTTGGCCAGTGCGCCCTCGATGTCGCGTGCGTCATGCCGGATCAAGGCAGGCGCGTAGTATTGACGTAGGCAGAGCGTCGCCGTCTCCAGCGTCTCATAGCTCCACTTGGCGATCGGGACACTCTGCCCCCACCCCACCAGCCCATCCTCGGTCGTGATCTTGACGATGACCGCCGCCCGGCCCCGCCCTCCGTGCGGTCCCGTGAAGAACTTGAAGTAGCCCGTCATCGGATAGCGGAGCGGGAAGATCTCGATCCACGCGATCCGCGCGCTGGACGAAGGGGCTCCCGAGGCTTTTGCTGCGGCCTCCGCTTTGCTGGTCGCGTCGTTCGCATTCACGCCCTGGCAGGAGAGTGGCAAGGCCCCCAGAGACATGGCAGCTGCCGCCGCAAGGAACTCCCGACGACTGGGGTCTGCCGACGACTCTCTCGATGGCTCCGTGGACATGCTCCTCCTGCTTCGCGTGGCTCGACTGCTGGTCTGCGCCCCCGCATCAGAGGTGGGTAGGCTAGCGAAACGCGGCCTCGGCCCGGAGGACTTTCGCGAATCTCTCTGGCCATACCTTGGAGGCTTGGCGCGGGCTATGCTCCAGGGATGGATGCACAGGATTCCTCCAAGAGACCGTGCTCGGCGATCACTTGCCAAGGCCCTGGTTTTCGCGATCTCCTCGTGCTCCCGCGCCTGCCTCTCCGGAAGCACAACTGGAGACGGTCGTGCCAGGACGGTCGATCGGCACACCCGCCCGAAACCGCCAACGGCTCCACCTGCTGGTCAGGGATCATCGTGAAGCCCCTGGCGCATCCGACGCAGCACTCTCTACTTTGTCCTGAGCTACCGGGCACCAACCCTATGGGGCACCGAATGCGGACGGGCTACTCCTCTCGCAGAGATCCCAGCCAGCTTCATTCCAGGCCTCCTCGCCGCCTTGCACTCTCCCACTCGGCCTGCAGGCCCAGATCATGGATCCATTCGAGAAGGTAGTCATGGTCAAGAGTCCCCCAGCAGCGCTTGAGCACTGCGGCCACATCTTCGATCTGTCTTTCGGACTGTCCCTGTTTCGCCCACTCGAGTTTGGATAAGACCACGTCCTCTTGACTTGCAAGGACGATGTCAAGTCCGAAGAGGCGAGCAGGTATGCGCCGGTCGAACTCTCTCCGGCTGAAGTCCCGGGATTTGCGGATGATAACGTCCACCTTCCATCCAGTGGTCAGGTCGACAATGTTGAACATCGATTCGCAAGCGAGAGCATCCAAAGCCGAATCCAGGTCGACAAAGTATTCCTTGGAAGGTAATCGGTTCACCAATCGGCGGATCTGTCCCTCATCGGGAGCAGCCACGATATCGATATCGTGGCTGGCACGCGGGACCCCATGAAACGAACTCGCGAAAGAGCCTGTGATCATGTAGGGAATCCCGGTCGCCTCCAAAACCTCCACAATGCGTCGCAGAGTCGAGGCTGGATTCATACGTCGATCCCGAGGACCGAACGGATGTACTCAAGTACAAGCTCAGCCTCCCCCAGATCGGGGTGCTCCGCGCGGATCCGGGAGATTGCGAATTCGCGTGCCAGCATGCTCATCTCCACTGCAACGTCCACGCGTTCGGCGCCAGTGAGCCTCGCGTAGAACTCCTCCTGCAATGCAGCAGCTTCTGAGCTGGTGTCCATCGGCAGCCATTGCGATGCCGATGGCATCGTCAGGTGATCAGATTCTCGAGGAGGATGGGACATTGGCTTCGCAGGTTTCCTGTGGCTCCCACACATCCTATCCAGGAATCCCACAGAGGGGAGGCTGATCGGGGGAAGATCACAGCAAGTGTCGGCGCGGGCGGTGAGCCCCGGGGCCGCGCAACGGATCGTGGGATTCTGCGCAGAGTCGTTTGAGGAAGGCCAGCGGCCTCTCGGTTCTTGACCAGCTCCCAGGCATCCATCGACTCGTCGGCGCTTCTCGCCGTCGTCGAGCTCTTGAGAGACTTGATCCTTCAGATCCAGCCCAATTCAGGCGCCTCGAAATCGAAAAACGATGCACCCTCGTCGATCAACACATCGGACACAGAGGGAGATCATGAAACAAATCCTGTTGAACTTCGGAAACGAATCGGAGCTGACACATCGCTGGCCTCCTCACCCTTCAAGACCAGCTTGTGGGCGGCATAGGGGCCTCGGCTCCTCAACACACCGAGATCGACACACCGAGATCGACGATTTCGTCCAACTTCACGACGATGACCTTCTCTACGAAATGGAGGTCGGAGCCTCTGGCGCCCCAAGCACTGGCAACGATGCGATGGGCCCCGGCCTCCAGACAGGATAGGAGGGCAACACCCATCTCGTTGTTGAGGACCAATCCCACACCTGCTTCCATGACGAACCCTCCGTCATCGTTGCCAACCAACAGGAGCCATGCCAACAGCAAGATCACAGCTACGAGAGAAGCTGAGAGCAGGATTCGGACTTTCATAGAGCGCTTCACTCTTGGGACAGTCACCTTTCATCACGTGTGAGGGCTTGGCGGACGCGATGGAGGAGTTCGTGGGCTGAGAAGGGCTTTTGCAGGAGGTTGACGCCTTCTCGCCAGAGGTCGAGCTTTGCCAGGGTGCTGGGCATGTATCCGGACGCGAACAGGATGTTGGGCTCGTGGCCCTCGGACTGGAGTTGGGCCAGGAGCTCGGGACCGGTCATCTCCGGCATGACGACGTCGCACAGGACGAGATCGTAACCATCGGGGTCCGCACGGTAGGCCTCGAGTGCCTCCAATCCATGGGCGCAAACAGAGACCTCGTAGCCATTCTTCTGGAGCACGATCTTGATCAGGGACGAGACTGCCGGTTCGTCTTCGACCACGAGGATATGTGCGTTCTCCTGGATCCTCTCCTCAGAAGCCTGCACCGGCCGGGCACTGTAACCCGTCTGATCCTCGTCCTCGATAGAGGGGACCTCCTCTGTCAGGGGAAGAAAGACCCGGAGGGTCGTTCCGCGCCCGAGTTGACTCTCCAGCTGGATGGCGCCCAGGTTCTGTTTGACAATCCCATAGACGGTCGAGAGGCCGAGGCCGGTTCCCTCGTGAAGTCCCTTGGTAGTGAAGAAGGGTTCGAAGGCTCTCTCACGAACCTCTGCTGGCATGCCCATGCCTGTATCGGATACCGTGAGCCGGGCATGGGGACCCGCGCCGAGGTCTTCGCACGTGGGTAGGTCCTCAAGGTCGACTCTCGCGGTTTCCAATCGAATCGTCCCGCCATCGGGCATGGCGTCGCAGGCGTTGGTCACGAGGTTCAGGAGGATCTGATCGATCTGACCCGGATCCGCCTTGAGGAAGAGGGGGGCCGAGCACAGCTGCGTCTCGAACCCGACCGTCTCCCCGATCACGCGGTGGAGCAACTCTCCGAGACGGAGGATCGTATCGTTCAGATCGATGACCTTGGGTTGCAGCACCTGCTTGCGGGAGAAGGCCAACAACTGTCCCGTGAGATCCGCAGCCCTGCGCGCGGCCGATCCGATCTCCCGGGCCAGACCTTGGAGCTCCGGTTCATCGGAGGTCCCCGCCTCCAGGAGCTCGGCGTTGCCCAGGATCGCTACGAGCAGGTTGTTGAAGTCATGCGCGATTCCGCCAGCCAGCTTGCCGATGGCCTCCATCTTCTGGGCCTGACGCAGGTCGCTCTCGAGCTTCTTGCGCTCGGTGATGTCACGCCATACCACGTGCAGAAATTGTCTCTCCTTGTGAGGAATCACCGTCAGCAGTACTTCGGCGGGGAAGACCTCTCCATCAGCTCGAACATGCTCCCACTCGAATCGAAGATTGCCCTTCTCGAAGGCCTCTGCGATCAACTCCTCGGCCTTCTCGTACGAGTCGCGCCCATCAGGCTGCGTCGGTGGAGAGAGCGCCGAGGGATGTGTCTTCAGTAGCTCCTCCTTGTTGGAGTAGCGCAGCATGTCCACCGTGGCCTGATTGCAATCGATGAAGGTCCCATCCTCGATGATGAGGATGGGATCCGCGCTCTTCTCGAAGAGAATCCGGTACGTATCCGACGCCTCGGCAGCCTC
>JAJRTL010000199.1 GCA_024278315.1 Planctomycetota bacterium
AAGGCCGCAGTCGACTTCAGTTCGCTTGGGTCGCTGCCGCTCTCCCTCAAGGGGCAGCATCTGAGTCTGGCTGCCTGGATGATCGATGGTGCTGGCAGTCTTCGGGGTCGTAGCAGCAACGCAGCGGATCTCTTCTTCCGTTGATCCGCGCACCGAGTGCCTCGCCGTATTGCCTCTGATTCCCCTGTTTCGCTTCGCTTTGGTTTCGTCATCAAAATGCTGCCGCTTCTTCCTGCTCTCTGGGCGTAGAACGCAGATCTTTCTCGGCAAGCATGCTCCGGTTTCCCTCCGGACTCTGGGTAATTGTGCTCCCTGGGGGGTGGGCGCTGGACGTTTGACTCGGACCTTCGTGTCCTCCTCGTTCTTCGTGGTGGAAAAAGCTCTCGCTCACTCTGTGGGTACCGCAAGACCTCGAGGTTTCCGGTGTTGAGCAGTAGCGGACACAGGAAGAAGAGGGGGAACCACCAAGATCTCGAAGATCCCGAAGGGGAGACCTACTCCCTCTTGGGTGTCGCCTCGACTTGTATTCCTCGATGGGGCTAGCGAATCTTGCGGAGGAGCTCGTTGGCTTGGGCCACCTCGGAAGAGTGGAAGGGCAGACGTGTGAGGCGTAGGAAGAGATCCAGGTCTTCGCGGGCCTCGCCCTTCTTGCCTCGCATGGCCAGCAGCCTGCCCCTGGCGAATCGATCCGGAGGACTCTTGGGGTCGAGTTTGATGTTCTGGCTCAGGCAGGCGATGGCCTCGTCGATCCGGCCATCTCTCTCATAGAGGCTGGCCAGGAGGGCATTCGTTTCCTTGACGATGTCCTCGAAGTAGAATCGTCTCTTGCGCGACATACTCTCGATGTCGGCGTTGAGTGCGCGCCAGGATTGGTCCAGATAGGTCCGCCGTCTCTTGTCTGCCTCTTCGAGGAAGGCTCTCCCGTAGCCGATGGCTGCTTGGATCTGCTTCTTCCTGTCGGCCTTCGACGCGTAGGCGACCTTCTGTGCCTCGACCAGGAACAGGAAACGCTGTGCTTGGAGGTTCGATTCGCCACTGGCCAGCAGTTGGCGAAAGGTCGCTTCGGCATCCTTCAGGGACCTGGCGGCCCTCTTGCGGTTCTTCTCGACCAGTGCCTCTACTGCAGCCCTGGCATCAGGAGAGAGACCCGAGTCCTCGAGCTTCTTGGCGCGGTACTTCTCCTCCTTGCGATAGCTCTCTGCGAGGCCGAGTTGAGCCTGCCCGAGGAAGAGGTAGGCCCGGTAGTCATTGTTGGACCGGGAACGCATCGCGACGACTTCGGTGAGCGTGTCCGCAGCGAGGATGTAGTACTCCGCTTCTTTGGGGCCACGCATCAGCTCTGCCCAGCCCTTGAAGAGGTTCAGATAGTAGTTGCCCGGGTCGATCTCCAAGCCCTGATCGATCTGGCTCTGCGCCTGCAGGATCTTCTTGTCGCGCAGGTAGGACTCGGCGTTCTCGGTGAAGAGGTCGACCTTTTGCTGCTGCTCGTCGTCCAGGCCGCCGAAGGGGAGAGCGCAAGAGGGTAGCGTGCCGAGCAGGAGGGCACCGAGCCAGAGAACCGGAGAGGAGATTGTCTTCATGGCCGCGTCGCCGTTTCCGGCCTTGTATCCAGTGGACTGGGTCCGATGCGGGGGCGAATCGAGCCGGAACAGGTTAGCCGGAACTGCCTCAGACCTCAATTCCCAGACCGAGACAAGCCGATCACTTGGGCCCCAGGAGCGTGATAATTTCCAGGTGCTGCGTCCGAGGGAAGAGATCGGCCCCGTGGAGGGTCTGGATCTCCCAGGGACCCTGGTCGATCAGGGCTGCCGTATCTTCTGCGAGGCTCGGGACATGGCACGATACGTAGAGGATGTACTGAGGCTTCAGGGCCAGGACGGCCTGGATCCCCTCCTCCATGAGCCCGGCTCGCGGAGGGTCCAAGATGAGGAGCAGAGGTCCCGGTTCGAGACCCCTGAGGCTCTCGGCAGTCCGCCCCAGCTTGAAGCTCGCGATGTCGGCATAGCCGTTGCGCCGAAAGTTCTCCACGGCGTCCTTCATGGCACGCGGATTCTCCTCGATGACCTCGACCCTGCCCGCCCCGGCCCGAGACGCTCGCAGTGCGAAAGACCCGACGCCGGCATAGGCGTCCACCACTCGACCTCCACGTATCCTCTTCGCAAGGTCGGACTGCGCTGCGCGAGACAGGAGTTCGTCGAAGATGGGGCGATAGAGAAGGGGGTCTGCTTTCTTGTGGCTCTGATAGAAGCTCCCGGCCGAAACCCGGAACCAGAGGGGCGGTGTGACTCCCATCCTGTCTCTCTTGGCGCGCGGCAGAGGTCTCCCCACACGGTCCAGCTGGTAGTCTCTGCCGAGCAAAGGAACATAGCGACGCCCGAGAACACGGTTGCCCTTGTCGTCGTTGAGATTGCGGAGGACACCCACGAGCTTGAACGGGTGACGGCCATTGGGACGTTCGATCGTCCTGGCGCGTGCGGCCAGCTGCCCAGCAAACTCGGCCGAGGCATCCCAGAGTCCTCCGGTGGTCACGACCGTGAAGAGTGCCTCGCCCGTGCTCTCCATGACGCGGAGATCGAAGGCACGCAGGAATCCCTGGCCCGACTTCTCGTCCCATGCCTGGATCTCCATGTCCCGGGCCAGCTGGAGCGCAATCTGTGCCAGGTGGGTGAGGTTGGGATCCTGTGTTTCGCAGGACTCGATCTCGACGAGTTCATGCGTGCCTCTGCGATAGAGACCTGCGGTGAGTCCTCGCCGCGGATGCGCCTGGATGGGATAGAGGACGCGGTTGCGGAAATGCCTGGGGGGACGGTTGGAGAGCTCGTGTTGGAGGTCCACAGGGCTCTGCCAGTCTTCGAAGGTGCCTGCCAGGATGTCGCGCGCTCGCGCCTGGCGTAGGAGGATCTCCCTCTCGTAGCTGTTCTCAAAAAGCGAACAACCACCGCAGTCTCCGAAGTGTCTACAGATCTTGGTCATGAGTCCTGTCGGTCAGTGAAGGGCCACCGTTTCATCGAGGCTTCTTCGGATTGAGCAGGGTGAAACCGGACCGATCTGGGGCCGCTGATTCTGGGGGGCAGGCTCCTAGACATCTTCGGCTCCCTCGAGCAATCGCGACAGGCGGGAGGCTTCGACGCGGATCTTGAGTGTCTTGGATCGAGTGACTTCCACGGCTCCCGCCTTGGCTCCCTTGCGTTTGCGCAGGTGCTTGCGTTGTGTGTAGAGCACCTCGGCTTCGCCCTTGCCTCTGGCCTTGCTGAAGTGCAGGGCCAGATGCGCTGCATCCAGAAGCGTCTCCAAGGCTGGGCTCTTGCCGCGAGGCACACGGATCACGACATGGCTGCCACCATATCCCTGTCCGATGTGCATCCACCAGTCATTCCCGCGTGCGATGCTCATGGAGAGGCGGTCGTTGTCCCGGTTGGTCTTGCCTACGAGGATCGGGTAGCCCTCGAGGGAGCGGAACTTGCGGTAGGGGAGGCGGACCTCCTTCTTCTTGTGCTTGCCCCGGCTCTTTCCTCGACTGGGTCGAACCAGCTTGGTGATCTCAGCCTCCAGCTCTTGCAATCGATCGAGATCCTGTTCCTGCGCCAGTGCCTGCACCTCGGCCTCCAGGAGCAAGAGCTTATCGAGGACCATCTCGCAGCCCTCCAGGAGAGCCTGAGTGTGCTGTGCTCCTTCCTGGAGTCGCTTTGCGCGTCGAAACCTGCGATCCGCGTTGTCCGCGATGCTGAACCGCCTGTCCAGGGGCAGCTCCCGCTCGGCGCCTTGCGCATACCAGTCTTGGACCAGGATCTTCTCCAGCCCGCGCCTCTTGGGGTCTGGGCAGGCCAGCAACAGCTCGCCTTCCTGGCGGAGATCTTCGGCTCCTGCCTCGGCCATCTTTCGTTTCTCGAACCCGGCCTTCTTGGATCTCTGGGCCTTGATCTCGCGGCCCAGTGCGCGCTCCATGGCTCGGAATCGTCTCTCGAACTCTGCGTGGGCATCCAGGCTTGCGTAGCTGGTGGCACGTTCCTCGAGCCATGCCCAGGGTGATTCGGGGAGGGTTGCCGGTTCGACCTCGAGACTGCCGCCACCCTCCGGCGCCCGATAAGGTGCACCGGGGACGAGAGCCGAACGACCACCGCCGGGACGATAGGCTTCGGTCAGGATCCCGCCGGCTCCATCCAACAGGAACCAGTTGCCGCGCGGACCGAAACACTCTGCGAGCAGTCGATAGGGCACTCCTTCGTCGGAGCGAAAATCGACATACACGCGGCGCTCGCCGGGAGCCATTGCCAGACGCTCCAGTCGCGAACCGACCAGAGCTTCCTGGAGATGGCGGCTGCTCTCGCCCTCGAGGTAGTCCTGCTTGCGCAGGCGCACGGCTTCGAGCAGGACGCGCGCGCGCTTGGGTGGCCCGCAGGCGATGCGGAGCGAGTGGAGCTCGGAGTGCGGGCGCTCCTCGAAGAAGAGCACCAGGTCCAGGCTTCCACCGACGACGCCTGCGCCACGGATCCGCTTCTCGACCAGCAGGGGGGCGAGGAGTCGACAGGCCAGATCGAGCTCGGCAAAGGTCGTCATTGCGAGCTCATGATCGGCGCAGGCGCATGGGAACGAAGAAGGGGATCAGCCCTCCTGGCCCAGCTCCTCGACGGGATCATAGATCCACTGGAAGGAGTTGAGATCGTATTCGAGAAGCTCCTCGGCCTTGAAGTAGAGCGCCAGCTCCTTCTCGGCGGCTTCGGGGCTGTCTGAGCCGTGAACAAGGTTGAAGGAGTTGCTGACACCGAAGTCACCGCGGATCGTTCCGGGCTCGGCATTGCAACCGAAGGTGGCGCCCATGAGTTTGCGGCAGATGGCGATGGCACCGATGCCCTCGATCGCCATGGCGACGATGGGGGAAGAGGTCATGAATCGGACGAGCCCGGGGTAGAAGGGACGTTCCTCGTGGGCTTCGTAATGCTGTGCCGCGATTTCGGGCGTCATCACCATCAGCTTGAGGCCTGCGAGCTTGAGGCCCTTCTGTTCGAAGCGGGTGAGGAGACGGCCGACGAGTCCGCGTTGCAGGGCATCGGGCTTGGCGAGGATGAGAGTTCTTTCCATGGTTCCAGTAAGCTAGGCGTTCTCGGATTGGCCCGGTTTCGGCGGGAATCGTCCCGGGGCTCTTCAGGGGGAGGACATGCACACAAGGGGCATGACACACATGAATTCGGCCAAACAGGATAGCTGTCACACGCGTGAGGGCCAAGACTCTCCTCCTCGCCTGTCCAGGATGCGGTATGGGATGCCTCGCCGCTTGCCTCACTGGGGCCGGGTTTCGTGGGCTCTGGGCCTTGGGGTCAGCCTGCTTTGCGCCAGTGCTTGCAAGGTTCCTGCCGAGGAGTCGGGGAGGACGGGTCCCTCGGCCATCGAGACGCTGGGCATGGAGATCGACGAGATGGGGATAGAGGTTCGCGAACTTCGCAGGACCAAGCGACGGTTGCAGCGGGAGATCCGGGCGCGGCGCAAGGACGTCCGTGAGACCGAGAAGGCCCAGCACTCGGCCAGTCACCGTTCCCGGGAGGCCAAGGCGAAACTGGATCGGATCCTGTCGGAACTTCATTTCCTGGAGCAGTCGCAGGCCAAGGCGGCCAAGCGCTCCCAGGAGTTGCGCGCCTGGCTCGATCAGCTGGCCAAGGACGAGAAGGCGAGGGCGCAACTCGAGAAGCGCAAACAGGAGTTGCCAGCCCTGATCAAGAATGCCAAGACGGCAGTTGCCGACGAGGAGGCGGAGCTGTCGAGTTTGAATGAGATCCTGAAACAGCAGAAAGCGCAGAAGGCTGCTGCTTCAGCCAAGAAGGCGCCCAAGGCCGCTGCCGGAGCCGCGAAGAAGGGCGCTCGCAAGTAGGGTGCCTGCCGCTGCCCTCCAGGCATTGTCAGGCAGGATGAGACGAGACTTGATCGAGATGCAAGGACGAACGAGAGCATGATGGAGAACGAGAGCAAGCAGGAGTCGATGGGGGAGACGTCGCTGATGAGCCGGTGTGCCCTCGCCTACATGCGCCTGGAGATCGGTGTGGTGCCTCCCGGACGAGTGGCCGAGGTGCGCCGCTACCTGGAGGGAGCCGGTGAGCAGTTCGACGGCAGGAGGCTCGTCGAGGCGTGCTTGGAAGGGCGCGCTGGTGACGGCGACGCTGCCCTCGAGAAGGCCATGCGCAAGCTCCATTCCTCCCTTGCCATCGAGGCTACGGGGCGGCGAACGCGCAAGAAGACCTCCCTCTTGGTGAGACTCTCTGCCACCCTGCTGGGGAGATTGATCGTCTTCCTTGTCACCCTGGTCTTTGTCATCCTTCTCTTGGTTCTGGCCCAGGTACTCATGCCGGAATTGGACATTTATGCCATCCGCGACACGGTCATCTCGGAGGTCAAGCAGTTTCTGGGGAAGTAAGGGCTGACCCTCGAACATTTTGTGGATAACCCTGTGGACAACTGGGGAGAATTGGGGATACTTCTCTGTGCGCAGGAGAGAAGGGAAAGCTCCCCGGCGTCAAGAAAGGATCGGTTTCGCAGGGCGATTACCTTGTTCGGTCCATTCCTGGAAAGGTGACAATCCAACCTGGTTGTCTGGAAAGGAAATCGGCGAGGCTCTAGGCAGCCATGCTCGGTATCCCCACCGGACTCCAAGCGCTCAAGAGGGGCCAGCCACTCCTCCTGGGTGCGCACTCTCCCAGAGTGACAATCCCTGATTCGCTCCCTCTCGCGAGGGTGTATGATCAGGAGGTCCGGTCTGGAAGGCCTTCGGCCTTCCGGCTCGAACCGATACAATGAGACACGGTTGCCCGTTGCGGGTTGGGGAACTCCCCTCCCTAACCGCCCTCCCCATCCCGCAGCGGGCTTCCCCTTTTTCTCATCTCTCCGCGTCGATCCTGCTTGACCGATCTGATCGCTGTGAAGGCCCGCCGCGATGCTCGCATGCGAGGCTGTCCATCGGCGACACCCTACCGGATCCGGGTGCCGACCGACGAGCCATCACCTGTCTCCCACGGCGTTGCTCGAGTGGCGGCTCCTTCGCCAAAAAATCGTCGTAACCTCTTGTCTCAACCACGGTACCTGGTTCCAGTAAGGTGCGGAGACCGGCTCGACGATGAGTGATACGGGAAGCAGGCCCCGAGGGCAGGTGGAGAGGATGCGGGATCATATGCGGAGAGGCTTTCAGACCCCCCAGAATCGGGAGGGCCAGCACGGCGCTGCGCGCGAAGGGCAGGAGCCCTCTGGCGTTCCTATCGTCGGCATGAGTCAGATCCGTCAGATGGCCAAGATGGAATTCTCGCGCGCCAAGAGATATGGCTATCCCTTGACACTTGCGGTCTGCCGTATTGATCGGGTCGAGTCCTTGGCGGACCTCTATGGGCAGGAGTCCCGACGCCTCCTCATGGACCGCCTGGCCAGCCTGTTCGCGCATCGCGCCCGCACCACGGACATCGTGGGGCGTCTCACCGAGGATCGTCTCCTCTGGGTGCAGACGCACACCGATCTCGATGGCGCGCGGATCGCCGCCGATCGCATAAGGCTCGCCGTTGCGGGCATGGAGGTCCAGTCCGGGACCAAGCAGATCCCCGTCACGCTGAGTCTGGGCCTTTCCTGCTTTGCGGATGGGAATACGCTCTTCTTCGATAGCATCCTGTACCAGGCTGAGAAGGCTCTGGAGCGCGCCCAGGCCATGGGCGGCAATCGCTGCGAAGAGCACCCCATGCCGACGAAGAAGATGCCGCGTCGCCCCTACCTTCCTGGTGAGGGTGAGGAGCATGGAGTCGAAGCCTATTCGGGCGAGAGGCAGGTGGATCCGCTGGCACCCACGGACAGCGAATCCACGGACAGGGAATCCACGGATTGGGAATCC